>JAISDW010000004.1 GCA_031264445.1 Elusimicrobiota bacterium | reverse complement strand
CACTTCCCCCAAAGGGGGCAGAAGGTTTTAAGCCGTCATTGTGCCTTTTTCCTCCTTTTGTAAAGGAGGTGCCACGCCATAGCGAAGCGAAGGCGGGCGGAGGATTTAATGAAGCGAGGTACAAGCGCGTCAAATTAATGTCGTAATAGCATAAGACTGCCGGATAATATTTGCTCTTTGCAATTTGCTAAACTATATGTATGCAGGTTGAGAAGATAAAAAACTTCGTAAAAGCCAATAATCTGCCGCTTTTCCGCATCGGGCAGATAAAGCGGGCCGTTTATGAAAGCGGCGTCGCGGACTGGGATAAAGCAACCGCCCTGCCCGCCGCATTGCGCGCGCAGTTAAAAAAAGATCTGAAAATACTTTCTTTTGATGTCGCTGATATCCGCTCTTCCCGCCGCGACCCCGTTTATAAAGCACTGCTGCGCCTTGAAGACGGCGCAAAAATAGAAACGGTTCTGCTGCGCCCGGGCAAAACGTGGAGCGTCTGCGTCTCTTCCCAAGCCGGCTGCCCTTTGGGCTGCGCGTTTTGCGCCACGGGCAAAATGGGTTTTAAGCGTAATCTGACGGCGGAAGAAATTGCCGACCAGGTTTTGTTCTGGTACCAGTTTCTGCTTAAAGAAAAGTTGGGGGAGCGCGTTTCAAATGTTGTTTTCATGGGCATGGGCGAGCCGCTTTTGAATTATAGCGAAGTCGTCAAAGCCGTGAATATTTTATCCAATCCGGATTTCCTGGGCATCGGGCAGCGGCATATATCAATTTCCACGGCGGGCGTGGCCGATAAATTCGCTAAACTCGCGCAGGACCTGCCGCAGGCAAACCTTGCGCTTTCCCTGCACAATGCGGACGACGAAGAACGCGGCAGGCTTATGCCCGTAAATAAAAAATTTAATCTCGCCGCGCTTAAGGACGCGCTGGAGGATTATATGAAACGCTCCGGCCGCGAGGTTTTTTTGGAATACGCGGTAATAGACGGTGTGAACAATCTGCCCGGGCACGTGCGCAAACTGGGCAAATGGATTAATGAATTCAGGGACCATTATCTGCTGCACGTAAATTTGATAGCATGCAACCCCGCCGTTGGCAAAGCCGTCGCCACCGGGCCGGAGGCGGTAAAAAAATTCGCCGCCGCGCTGCGCGGTTTTAACGTGCAGGTAAGCGTACGCAAAAGCCTCGGCGGCGATATCGCGGCCGCGTGCGGGCAGCTGGCTTGCGAAAACAGGAGAAAGAAATGAATAAAGTGTGTATTTGTTTATTGCCTGCGCTTTCGCCAGTGGGCAACCCGGCGTTTGCGTAGCTAAAAAAATAAAACTTATAAAAAGAGGATAAACATATGAAAAATATAGTTGCTTTAATTCTTATGCTGCTTGTCTCTATTAGTGCAAGCGCGGATACCACTTCCGGAGAAATTTTGCCAAACGGAGATGTTGAATTTATAAAACAGGAAAATATAGATTTTCTCCAAGAGTCATTGTTCCTTAGCCCGGAGCTGATAGAAGCAAATTATTTTTTTAAAAATAATTCCGATGAAGATATAACAACCACTATGATTTTCCCTGTGCCAAAATATTATGGCGACCATAATTTTGATTTTAAACTGTGGGTGAATGGCAAAAGAGTCAAGTATAACAGCCATTTTAAAATAACATCTTCAAACGGAGTAGATATAACAGAAGAATTTGCCCCTTTTTTTCAAGATTATTATTCAGTCTTAGATAAAACCCAGAAACAAAACGCATATGAAACGCTCTCTAAAGAGAAAAAAGAGAAAATAGAATTCTGTCTTCCCCCGGATAATTATTATATGAATTATAGTTTATGTTATAAAACTAAAACAGATTGTGACAAAGAATATCATGGCGGATTTTCTTCTTGTAGTATCGGATATGATATAAAACCTTCATTTTATTGGGAACAAACCTTTCCTAAAGGCGAGATTGTTCATATAAGGCACAGTTATATCCCATCGGTTGAAAGCGCGTGGGAGAGCTATCTAAAGGAATTTGAATATGTGCTAAATACTGCAAAAAATTGGGGCATGCCGCTTAAGCAATTTAATTTGATAGCAAGATACGCGGCAAGTGCCGCTATGTATGATAGTAGCTACACCAAAAAAGAATTTAAAAACAGCATTACAAAAGACGGTTATTTCTCTGCGGATATAAAAGATTTTATTCCAGAAGGTGATATAGCTGTCCGGGCGAGATCTACTGAAATCATTGATTGGAAATTTAATAATACTTCTAATGAATATATAGATGATAATCTCATAGCCCATATAAATCGCATAACACCTTATATAGAGTACACAGCCTTTATAAATAGAATAACACCCGTTTTATATAAAGTCAGCGACCCGGAAGCAAACTTTAGAGACAAACCTAACGGTAAAAAAATCGGCATTTTAGAGAATAATGCTTATTGTTGGGCTGCAGCCAAAAAAGGCAATTGGTTTTATGTGATACAAGGGGACCAAATGGGTTGGACTCATAAAATGAACTTAAAGGACGTTTGGCCAAATTAAAAATCCTAAAATCCTGGGAATTATTAAACAAGGAGGAGGAAATGAATAAATTATTTATTTTTGCGCTTGTTGCGCTCTTTTGCGGCGGCTGCGTAAGCCTGGCCGGCAGCTACAGTTATATCCCGATAGGCCCGCAGGATCTGACGCAAACCGTCAGCGACGGCAAAAAAATGCCGGTTTTTATCGCGCGCGAGGAGATTCAAAGACCTTGGGCCGCGCTGGGGCTTATGCGCATAAAAAATCTGCCTTATAAGCGCGACGTAATAAGGCAGGAGACGGAGCGCCTCAAAGCAGAGGCCGCAAAAAAAGGCGCGGATGCGGTGGTAATCAACCAGTATGTTGAGGAAAACGCCCGCAGCGCATACCCCGTCACGTTGGCGGCGTATCTTGTCAAATATCTTGACGATTTGCCGGACGAAGATAAAATCAAAGTGCAGGAATTCGCCGCAACCCAGGCTATAGAAAATGCGCAATAAAAAAGCCGTGGTTTTGCTTTCCGGCGGGCTGGACAGCGCCACCTGCCTTTACTGGGCTCTCAACAAAGGCTATAAATGTTTCGCGCTTAATATTCTCTACGGCCAGCGCCACGCCAAGGAAGCGGGCTTTGCCAAAGCTCTCTGCAAAAAAACCGGCGTGCCTTTTACGCCGGTGAAAATAAATTTGCCGTGGCTCGCGGGGGCGACTTCGCTTGTTGGCGCAAAGCACGCCCTGCCCGACGAGCCGCTGGATAAAATAAAGAACGGCGGCAGGATACCTTCCACATATGTTCCGGCGCGCAATCTGGTTTTTATGTCGGTTGCCGCATCGCTGGCGGACAGCATTGGCGCGGCGGCGATAGTCGCCGGCCCGAACGCGGTGGACTTTTCCGGCTATCCGGACTGCCGGCCGCAGTTCTATAAGCCGCTTGCAAAAACAATAAACGCGGGGACGCGCGCTGGCGCGCAGGGGCGCGCCCTAAAAATACTTACGCCGCTTTTGCGTCTGAGCAAAGCGCGGATTGCAAAACTTGCTTTTAAGCTGGGCGTGCCCGCGGCCATGACGTGGACCTGCTATAAAGGCGGCAAAAAACCCTGCGGCAAATGCGATGCCTGCAAACTGCGCGCGCAGGGCTTTAAAGAAGCTGGTCTGAAGGACGGCGGTTTATGAAAAATTTAATTTTGTTTTTTGTTTTGTTTTTTGCGGCTTTGTCCGCATTCGCCGCGGCAGCCGCGGGCGCGTCTCCGCTTCCTTCAATCGGTGCGGCCGCGGTGCCGGCAGAGGATGATGATGATATCAAAAAACTCGTGCTAAAGTATGACGCGGCGGAACCCTCGCAAAAAAACGCAGCGCGTAAAGAGCTGGAAAAACTGGTTGCCGCCAAAGAGGCCGAAGCCGTCAAAAAAACCGATGCGCGCATAAAGCGCCAGGAAGCCAAAATACAAGAAATCAAAAAAAATAATGAGGAGCGCAAAAAGAACGCGGCAAATATAAACGCAAAACAGGTTGAGCGCCTTTTAAGCAAAGAATCCGTTGAAAAAATCAAAGATGAGAGCTTAAAGCAAAATATTGCCGGCAAAGCCGAAAACCGCAAATGACGGTATTTTACAGGTTGTTTAAACTTTTCATTTACGTCATAATAACCCCGCTGTTCGTAACGGGGGTATTTCTGTTTTATTACCAGGATTACAGCAAAAGGGAAATACTTGAAAATTATTTTAATGTCGCGCGCATATCGGCGGGCTTTATCCGCCAGAATGTTGAAAATATCGCGTTGCGGCTGGATTCCGCTGGCGGCGGCGCGCCGCGCTTTGATACGCAGGAGCAAAAAAACGCCGCGCGGGCAGCGCTGGGTGCGGCGCTCAAAAATAACCCTGATTTTGTCTTTTTGGCGCTGCTTGACGCGGACGGCAAAGAAATTTTGCGCGCAGCGCAGGGCGGCGCGGATAATGCGGCGGATAATACGCTGGAAGTTGATTTCAGCAATGACCCGCGGCTTGCCTCCGCCGCCGAGGGCGTAGTGATAAGCGGTTTTGAGGATTATGTGTCATTTCCCGTCGCGGGGTTCATAAGCCGCGCGGAGGGCGGCGGCTATATTTTTGCCGCGGCGGATATTTCTTCCGTCCTGCGCAGGTTTACCGCGCAGCAGATAGGCCGCAGCGGCGGCATGTATTTTGCCGGCGCCGAAGGCGCATTTTTACCGGCGGGCGGCGCAGCCGCGCCGGCGGTAAACGCGCGGGATTTGGCCGCGGCGCTGCATTCGGGCCGCGCGCTGATAAGCGGCCTGCGGACGGCCGGAGGCAAATACGCCGGCGCTTTTACGCCGACA
The DNA here is from genome assembly GCA_031264445.1 of Elusimicrobiota bacterium. Classification (GTDB taxonomy): domain Bacteria; phylum Elusimicrobiota; class Elusimicrobia; order Elusimicrobiales; family Elusimicrobiaceae; genus Proelusimicrobium. The sequence continues at coordinate 6,311 of JAISDW010000004.1, read as the reverse complement.
GCGCTGCCCGGCGTTTATCTTATCGTCCTGCAGCCGCAGAAAGAGGCTTACCGCACGATTAATCTTATCTCGTGGCTGATAGCGTTTTTTATACTGGCGACTACGACGCTTTCCTATTTCGCGGCTTTATCCTTCTCCCAGGAAGTCAGCGAACCGGTGGAGAGGATTACCGCCGCGGCGCAGAAAATAGCCGCCGACGATTTTGACGTCGCGCTTGACCCGAAAGGCGCGTGGGGGGAGTTTGAAATACTCATAAACGCCGTCAATGCCATGGCGGCCGGCCTGCGGCATTATTCCGCATTGCAGGTTGATAAAATTCTGGACGAAAAGAAAAAGACGGATATGCTGGCCCGCCTTATGCGCGACGGCGTGATAATGTGCAATATGGAGGGGGAGCAGCTTTTTATCAACCGGACGGCAGCAAAAATTTTAAGCAGCGACGCTCTGTGCGCGCATACCTTACGCATGCCCCTGCCCGAAGCCGGCCGCGCGCGGCCACAGCTTAAGGATTTGCTTACGCTCAGGAGCGGCACGGTTTTCACTTACAAAGAACATGACACCCAGAAACCCGCGCATTTTGAGATGTTTACGGAATTTTTTAAGCCCGCCAACGAGGAGCAGGTGGCCGTCATAATACTGCGCGATATTACCTATGAGCATGAAATCAGCGAGATGAAGAACGATATTTTCAACTCAGTCGCGCATGATTTGCGCGCGCCGCTGCTGGGCCTGCAGGCTTATATAATGATGCTGCGGGAAGGCGCGCTCCCGCCGGATAAACAGGCCGCCGCGCTTGCCGCGATGGAGCAGATTTCCAAAACGCTCACCGGCCTTATAGAAAATATTCTGGACGCTTCAAAGCTTGAGCGCGGGCTCCTGCTGCCGGACAAAAATCCCTTTGATATCTGCGCGTCGGCGCGTAAAGTTATGGACGTTATGGCCCCCGTCGCTTCCGCGAAAGGCACAAGCCTGATAAACAAAATACCGCCAGCCGCAACTGTTGAGGCCGATAAAAATTTAATAGAGCGCGTGCTTTCAAATCTGGTTTCAAACGCGGTTAAGTTTACCGCGGGCGGCGCGGTTGAAATCTCTTACGCGCATGAGGGCGGCTTCCATAAAATAAAGGTAAGCGACAACGGCGCCGGCATAAAAGAAACCGAGCTGGATAAAATTTTTGAAAAGTATCACCGCGCCTCTTCCGGCGGCGCGAAGGGATACGGGCTGGGGCTGCATATTTCCAGGCAGATAATAAACGCGCACGGCGGGGAAATAACGGTAGAATCGCGGGAAGGCAAAGGCGCGGCTTTTACTTTCACCCTGCCGGCCGGCGGGCTTAAAAACGTAAAGGAGGGCGGATGACGGTATTTTTACGGCTTCTTCTGGCGCATATGTTCAGCGATTTTGTTTTTTTCAGGGCTTCTACGGAAAAGCTCAAAAGGGAGCGGCCCGTGCTGGGCCACGCGCTGCATTTGTCCGTCTATATGGTGTGCGTAATCGTTTTTTGCCGGCCTTATATGGGGCTGCCGTGGCTTACATTGGGCGGGTTTGCCTTTAACGGCTGGGCGCTGCTCCCCGCGCTGCTGGCCGTGCACATGGTCGTGGATTTGATGGATCATACAGACGTCAGCGCGGCCGGCCGCTTTCATACAATATCCTTTCTGCTGTGGCAGATTGCGGCCGTGCTGGTATTGTTTCTGGTTTTCCCGTATGTTCCGCCGCAGGCGGAAGGGAGTTTCGCCGAGTGCTTTGATAAATTTCTTATTATTGCCGCGGGCGCGTTGTTTGCCACTTATTTTATCATGATGCTGCTTTATTTTATACAAAGGGATTTAATGGGAGCGGACTTCCCGCTGGTGGACGAGCAGTTTTTCAATATTCTCTACCGCGTTGTTTTGTATTTCTTAATGCTTGTGCCGGGCGTCGCCTGCTGGCCGCTGGCGGCAGGGTGGATTGCCCTCGCCGCTTTCATAAGAAAAATGGCCCGCACTGACGAACCGCCGCTGAGGATTTATTTTGCCACGCTGCTTACCGTAGCCGTCGCGTTGGCCGTAAAGGCGGCGACGGCATATGCCTGAAACTCTGCTTGAAGCCGCGCGTTTTATCTGCCTTGATACCGAGACAACGGGTTTAAGCCCGCTTGAAGGCGGCCGCGTGTGCGAAATTGCGTGCCTTTCAAGCCAGGGGGGGAAGCGGGCCGGCTCGCTCTGCACGCTTATAAATCCGGGCGTGCGCATATCGCCGGAAGTGACGAAAATCCACGGCATAACCAATGAAATGGTCGCCAAAAGCCCCGTTTTCTCGGGCATTGCGCCCGCGCTTATTGATATGCTGCAGGGCGGCGTTATAGTCTGCCACAATGCGGATTTTGACATTACTTTTCTTGAGGCTGAGTTTGCGGATATCGGCCTCAAAATGCCGCAGTGTATCGTGCTGGACACGCTCAAATTCGCGCGCCGCCACGGCAGCTTCAGCCGCAACAGGCTCGGGATAATAGCAAAAGAGCTTGGCATCTCAAACGAAGGCTGGCACCGCGCCATGGCCGATACCGTAATGACCGAAAAGATTTTTTATTATTTCTTAAATAAATTCCGCCGGCTGGGCGCCCGCACCGTGGGCGATTTATGTAATTTTCAGACCAAAAAAATACAGGAGATACAATAATATGAGTAAAGTCGTTTTGATAATACGCGACGGCTGGGGCGCGCGCGAAGAAAAGCGGCACAATGCCATAGCCGCCGCAAAAACGCCCAATATTGACAGATATTTGAAACAGTATCCGCATACGCTGCTTGAAGCCAGCGGCGAACAGGTCGGGCTGCCTGCGGGATATATGGGCTCGTCGGAGGTGGGGCATCTTAATATGGGCGCGGGCCGCATAGTGGTGCAGGAGCTCAAAAGATTAAAAGACGCTTTTGAGGATGGTTCAATCTACAATGCCAAAGCTTTTAAAAACGCCGTTGATAGCGCGGTTAAAAACAGCAGCGCCCTGCATTTAATGGGCCTTGTGCAGGACGAAGGCGTCCACGCGCATCAGGACCATCTTTACGCCATAATAAAACACGCGGCCGCGCGCGGCGTGAAAACGATTTACGTGCATTTTTTTGCCGACGGGCGTGATACGCCGCCAAACAGCGCTTTGGGCTATCTTAAAACCCTTGAGGCCAAAATGAAGGAATACGGCGCGGGCAGCGTCGCCACGCTTATGGGCCGCTACTATGCCATGGACCGCAACGAAACATGGGCCCTGACGAGCGAGGCTTATGATTTGATAGTTGACGCCAAAGGCCGCCATGCCGCCACCGCGCAGGAGGCTATAGAAAATTCTTATAAAAATGATAAAGCCCCGGGCGGCGCGCCCATGGTTGACGAGTATATCCCGCCGGCGGTAATTGGCGATTATAAAGGCGTGAAAGACGGCGACAGCATTATTTTTTTTAACTTCCGTCAGGACAGGGCCATACAACTAACCCGTGCCTTTGTGGAAGATGATTACAACGGCCCGCGCGCGCGCAGGCCGGCCGTCGCTTTCTGCGGCCTTACCAAATATTATGACAGTTTTGCCCACAGCGCGCTGCCGCCCATGACGGAAGGCGGCGGCATGAATAATCTGCTGGGGGAGGTTATCAGCAAAGCCGGCCTTAAGCAGCTGCGCCTCGCGGAAACGCAGAAGTTCAAGCACGTGACTTCTTTTTTTAACGGCAAGCTGATAAAGCCCTTCGCTGGGGAGGATCAGGTTGAAATCAAAGGTTCTTTTGACCCCGCCACTTATGCCCAACACCCAGAGATGGATGCCCAACCCGTTGCGGAGCGCGCTTTAAGGGAAATCGCTTCCGGCAAATATGATTTTATAGCAATTAATTTCGCCAACTGCGACATGGTGGGCCACACCGGCGATATGCAGGCGGTAATCAAAGCGGTGGAAACGGTTGATACCGCCACAGGCCTTGTTTGCGAAGCGGCTTTGGCCGCGGGCTACAGCGCGCTTATCACGGCCGACCACGGCAATGCCGAGGAAATGTGGGACGACAAAATAAATATGCCCAAAACCGCACATACCACCAATAAGGTGGATTTCATTTACGCCGCGCCCGCCGGCGCAGCCGGCGTTAAACTGCGCGACGGCGGCAAACTGGCCGATATCGCGCCCACAGTTCTGCGGCTTCTGGGCCTGCCGCAGCCAGAGGAAATGACGGCGCAAAGCCTTATATTGTAATTGCCGGCGGATATATATGAAAGTTCCCGCGGTTAATCCGCGGGAGCTTTTGCATTTATATCCGGTTTACGCTTATTAATGCTAAAACGGCAGGTTTTGCTGTAGTATTTTTTGCTGCAGTTTTTTGTTCAGTTCTTTCTTGAATTCATCTTTTTTCCGCTCGCCGGACGTACTTTCCTTGTTGCCGCCGGTCGTGTTTTTTGCATTGTTATATGCCAGCGGCAGTTCTTTTCTAGAAATTATTTCGCCGTTTTCTTCTACTGTTACAAGCTCTGACGAGAGTTGTTTTCCTTCGTCGTCAAAGATATTTATGACAATCTGCTTATTTTTTCTTTTTGTCTTCAGAACATTATGCCATTCCCCTACCGACTTATCTTTACCGTTAATCTTCTTGTAATAGCCGTACTCGGTGAAATACAAGTTTTTCGGCGGGGCATTTTCAAAATCTTTTATATTAAATCCTTGTTCTTCAAGATAGGTTTTATTATACTCATTGTTTATATCTATTTCAAAAGTTTTTTTTGAGTAAAAAAGATTATTTTCATTGGAGCCCTTTCCCACTGTAATAGAGGTTTTTATATCGTCTTCCGTGAATTTGCGCCATTTATCAGGCCCGTAAAAATATTCTTTGGAATCCCTGAATTTTATACCGTCGTTGCAGAGCGAGGCAAAACTGCGTTTTATATTATTTACCCTGTCCATAAGCGTGATTATGCCGTCGGCGTCATCGCAGGTAAGATAGAACTCTTGATCCATTAAGCTTTTTCTTGGTTTAACAGTGGCGTAAAGTGCGTCCGCATTTGTAAGGCCGCTTTCATATTGGTCCGCCAGGCCTATTGCATGGCCTGTTTCATGCGAGATTACATAATTAATTGTAAAATGCGCCATTGGATAGAAGTTCATTATGGAGCGATACTCTGCCCATAATTTTTTCATTGCTTTGTAGTCAGAATTATGGGTTTTTAATATATTATCCACGAGAATGTTAAAAGCGGCCGCATATGCCTCATTGTAACTGATGCTTGTCGAGCCGGAAAGCTTAAAAGTCTCAAAGTTGCTTAGATTAAAGGAGCAATTTTCCCAGCTAATCGCAACAAAAGGTATTGGATTTGTATTGTAAAATGAATTCTGTTTACCGCTCCAATTTTTAATGAAAGTATAATCATATATATAATAACTAATATCCGCCGCGGGGTTTGTAACGGCCGGTTTTTGGATATGTTTGATGATATCTTCATCAAAAGCCGTAAAGTTGCAGGAGGGGAGCTTTTGAAGTCTCGGGTCTTTTTCAAGTATGTTTAGGATATCAGCAAATTCTTCTTCGCGGCCTGATTTGCGTATTAATGCAGCTATGCCGCTTGTCCAAATTTTAAAGGCTAGGCGGATTTGCTTATCCACATCATCATAAGATATTATTTTATCGGCGTATTCGGGCGCGATGTGGATGCAGTAGGTTATGGGTTCGTTTCCGGCTATTTTACCTATCAGAAATTTCTCTTTATCTTCCTCAAAATAAGTAAGGTGGGCCATCGGCGCGGCGGCGAAAATGGGCGCGCTGATGATTAATAGCAGCAGAAGCGTAAAAAGTTGATGTGCGGTTTTCATATTAATATTATAATAAAGGGTTGCCTGAGCGGCAAGGGCCAAAAGGCCTATATATAACAAGGTCTTTTGGCCTAATTGATTTATAGCAAATTTATGATTGCCGCCGCCGCTTCTTTGGCGGCGGTTTTTATTTGCGGGCTTGGCCGCGCGCCGAAGGCAGTATTTTTTGCCGGCGCGGCGTTGAGGAAGATTTGCAAATCCGGCAGGTCTTGTTTTATAAATTTTATCATTACGTCCAGCGGCAGGGCATGGGTGGAAAGCGCCGCGCCGCCGATATCGTTTTCCCCGAGAACGGTTAATCCGCATGAGCTGTCCTCGTCGGAGGTATGCGCGGCGTCGGCTATCAGCAGATAATCTGGCGCGAAGGCTTTTATTTTTGCTGTAAAATTTTCAGGCAGCTCGCCGCCGTTAAGCGGCAGGAAATTTTTGCCGGCGCGCGCCGCCAGCAAATCATAAACCATAGGGCCAAAACCGTCGTCGCCGCGCATTATAT
>JAISDW010000146.1 GCA_031264445.1 Elusimicrobiota bacterium | reverse complement strand
CTTTGCTTTTTTTGGACAAATCGCTCCACATTTTTGCAAACAGCGGCGAAAACAAAACCACAAACACGGGGTTCAAAGACTGAAACCACGTGGCCGGCATATCCCAGGAATACAAACCGAAGAAATTAATAGTTCTGTTGGTATGCTCATAAGCAAACAGATTTAAAGCCGCTCCGCTTTGCTCAAAAGCCGTCCAAAAGAAAATTACGAAAAACGCCATAACAAATATCACGGCGACTTTCATTTTTTCTTCTTTTGTAAAAGCGTTTTCTTTTTTTCTTTTTTTGGCTTTGGTTTTATCGGCAGTCAATTTATCCTTGGCTATTAACACAAGCAAAGCAATAATAATGTCCGCGGCCATCAGCCAAAAATTTAATTTCCAAGCCATAACAACAAGCACAAGCAATATTAAACCGCTAAGCGCGGCGTCACGCCAGTCTTCTTTGGCAATTTTCGCCGGAGCGTCGCCTCTGCCCTTAAAATATTTTTCTTTAAGCAGCACGAATATTACAAGGCCTATCACCATAAAAAGGCCGGAAATCCAAAAACCGTACCGAAATCCGATTTTTTCACCTATGCCGCCCGCAATTATCCCGCCAAAAAACGCGCCCGCGTTTACGGCCATATAAAAGTACGTAAATCCGCCGTCACGCCGCGCGTCGCCCTTTTCATAAAGGCTGCCGACAAGCGTAGACGCGCTGATTTTGAAAAACCCGTTGCCCATAATCAAAAAGCCGAGCGCGGTGTAAATTATGCCGATGCCTTCAAAACCCAGCAGGAATTGCCCGGCGATAATCATAAGCGAGCCGTAAATTATCGCCTGCTTTTGGCCGCAGAATTTATCGGCCACGTAGCCGCCGATAAGGCCGGACAAATAAACCAAGCTCGTGAAAGTGCCGTACAAATTTGAAGCGTCGGCCCTTTGCATTTTGAGCGCGTACACAAAGTACAAAATAAGCAAAGCCCGCATTCCGTAATAGCTGAAGCGCTCAAAAATTTCCGTAGCGCAAATCAGCCAAAGGCCTGCGGGCTGTTTGTTTTGGATTTGTTCCATGAAGCATTCTCCTTTATGAAAACATCTAACAACTATTTTAATTATACAATAAAGTTTGTTCAAAAGCCCATATTTTTGCTTTTTTGCAATAATACAAAACCCTCCCCTTGAGGAACGCGGGGAGGGAATATATAATAAGCCTGTACTATTTTAATTTCGCGGATTCAGATAAGGCTTCAGCAATTTAACCAGGCCGTATGTAACCGCGGCGCTGCACAGCGCAGCCGCTAAAAGCAGGCCGAATGCAGCAGGTGTGCCCTGCGTTATGCGCTCGCTATAAATTGTCAAAAGCCTCCCGAGCCCCGTGGCCACAAGGCGCCAGATAAGCAATGCCGTGCCCACAAACATCCCTGCGTGTTTTTGCGGCGCATTGTTGGTTATAAGAGAGAATAAAACAGGCATTATAAAAAGCTCCGCCGCGGCAAAAGCCGCGTAGGCTGTTATTATAAAGAGCGGCGTAACTTTGCCCGCGCCGGCGGCGGCCGCCGCAACCAGCATAACGGCACAACCGGCCGCGCTTAAAATAAAGCTCCAAACCAGCCTGCCCGCCGTATTATTTTTACCTTTTGCAGCGCGCATGATATATATCCACGGCATTATAAAGGCAAGAAGCATCGTAAATAAAGGATTAATTATCTGAAACCACGAGGCAGGGATCTCCAAACGGCCGATTATGCGCTCGGTACTCTCTCTGACAAATACATTCATAAAGTCGGCCGGGGCTTCCGCAATGAATGTTGAGAGCAGTATAACCGCAAAAGTCAAAGCCGCAACAGCCGCGAAACCCGCGCCGTTGAAGCCCGCAGTCTGCGCAGGAAGGCTGTCTTCCGTATCGGCAGGTTTTATAAACCTGCTTAAAACGGCAAATAATATTATGCCCGCAAGCATAATAAAACCCGCCATGCGGAAATACATTACAAAATTATCGCCGCGGCCGATAAGAAAAGGCCCCGCGAAAGCTCCCAGATTCACGGCTAAATAAAGATAGGTAAAACCGCCGTCGCGGCGGGCGTCGTTTTTAGGATAGAGCAAACCGGCAAGGGTATGCGTCGCCACGCGGAATATACCGCCGCCTGCCGCCAAAAGCCCAAGACCGCACATTACGGCCCCCATGGAGCCGCCGCCCATAATAAAAAGCCCCGCGGCGATAAGGATACCGCTTATTAAAGCCATTGGCTTATGGCCGACTAAATCCCCTAAAAAACCGCCCAAAACGCCGGCCGCAGAGCCGCCCATCATATTTGCGGCGGTAAAAAAGCCGTAAATTTTTGCGGCTTCATGATTTTGCATTTTTAAAGCATAAACAAGGTGCAGCACAAGCACGGCGCGCATCATGTAATAGGCGCCGCGCTCGCAGGCCTGCGCCGCTGCTATAACCCACAGGCCGGCGGGCTGTCTGTATTCTGTTTGCTCCATAATAAACTCCTTAATTTTAGAATTTCCTGCTATAATAATTATGCATTAATACAAAAATTTTTGCAAGCAAATACAGATTTTACTGCGGTTATTTAAGCTTTCCCACAATTTCTTTTGCTTTTTTGAGTGAGGCGTCTATGTTTTTGCAAAAATGCTCGCGCCCCAGCATATCGGTAAAGCCGAATTTATTGAGCAGCTTCACAGGCTGCGGCTGCACGTGGGAAAGTATCATCTGCGTATCGTGCGCCACGCAGAGTTTGTAGATTTTATAAAGCGCGTGATAGCCCGTCGCGTCCATCGCCGGCACGCTGCGCATACGCAGGATGAGGACGCGGCAGTCTTTCATATTTTCCAGCGTGTTTACGAAAATATTGGCCGCGCCGAAGAAGAAAGGCCCGTTGATTTCATACACCGTCACATGCGCGGCGATTTTTTTGAACTCAATATCGTCTTTATCGTGCACTTCTTCAAGTATATCGTCGTCCGCGTTGGAGACCTGGTAAACTTCGCTCATGCGCTTCATAAAAAGCACCGCGGCCAGAACAAGGCCGAATTCTATCGCCGCGACTAAATCCTTAAGCACCGTGAGGCCAAACGTCGTCAGCAGCACAAGGATATCGCTTACGGGCGCCTTAAACAAATCCGCAAAGCTGCGCCAGGAGCTCATTTTATAGGAAACCACAAAAAGTATGGCCGCGAGCGAAGTCATCGGTATAAGGCTGATATAAGGCATAAAGCAAAGCATGAACAGCAGCAAAAACGCGCTGTGCGCCATGCCGGCAATCGGGGTGCGCGCGCCGTTGTCAACATTGGCGGCGGTGCGCGCTATTGCGCCAGTCGCCGGCAGCCCGCCGAAAAGCGCGCTCGCGATATTGCCTATGCCGGTTGCCACAAGCTCCATGTTGGAGCGGTGTTTTTTGCCAATCATACCGTCGGCCACTACGGCGGAAAGCAGGCTTTCAATGCCGGCCAGGAAAGCTATTACCAAAGCCGGCTTAATCAGGCCGGCCATAATATGCGGCGACAGCTGCGGCATTTTGGGCATGCTTATTGCGGTTGGCATATTGCCGAAGGTTGATTGTATGGTGGCCACGTTCAGATTAAATATTTTTACCGCAAGCGCGGTTATTATCAAAGCCGCGAGATACCCTGGCACCCATTTAAATTTTTTCGGCCAGAAAATTATTATGCCCAGCGCAAGCAGGCCGACGGCCAGCGTCTGCGGGTTCGCCAGATCAAGATGCCTGATATAAACATGCCATTTGGCGAGGAATTCGCCCGGGATATCGCTCAGACCGAGGCCCAGAAAATCATTTATCTGCGTGGAAAACAGCACCACGGCTATGCCGCTTGTAAAGCCCGTAACCACGGGATACGGGATAAATTTGAGGAAGTTTCCGAATTTAAGCGCGCCCATAAGCGCCAGTATAAAACCGGCCATAAGCGTGGATATTATAAGGCCGTCCGTGCCGTACTGCTGCACAATGCCGTAAACTATGACGACAAAAGCCCCCGTCGGTCCCGCCACCTGCACGCGGCTGCCGCCAAGCAGCGATATCAGGAAACCGGCCACAACAGCCGTTATAAGCCCCTTTTCGGGCGTGAGGCCGCTGGCTATCGCCAGGGCGACTGAAAGCGGCAACGCAATGCACGCCACCACCAAGCCGGCGGTAATATCGCGCAGTACGGCTTGGCTCGTCAACTCGTCACGGCTGGTTTTGAGAATGGTATAAAATTTCGGAAGAAACATATAAAATAAATTTTACCTTATTTAGAGGCATATCGCCGCGGGCAATGCCGCCGGCGCTTTATTCGGTCATGTCATACCCGAATGTTTTTATCGGGTATCTGTCCGATCACAAACCCCGGGAATGACTAAATAATACTTGGTAATGCAAATACTATTGTAAAATCAGGGCTTATTTGGTATAAAAAATGGAGGTTTATTTTTAATTCCACGAGGTGCCTGCCATGAAACTTAAAAAAAGAGGATTTACTCTGATTGAATTACTGGTTGTTGTTTTAATTATCGGCATACTTGCCGCCATTGCTTTGCCGAAATATATAAAAGCCATTGAAAAAACCCGTTTTACAAAAGCTCAACAAACTATGTACGCACTGTACCGAAGCGTGCAGGTATACAAGCTGGCAACCGGAAACCTTCCGACTTTGCTCGGGGATTTAGACATTTCCCTCCGCGGCGAACCGACTTCTGTTCCCGCAACCATAACCGGCCACCCAACCAACAGCGACAAAGTAAAAATTGACGGGTTCACATATGGAATAATTAATGATTGGTATAATGGTAACCAACCGAGGCAGTATGTATTCGCTCAATACAGCAGCAATTCCTGCATACTCTTCCTTGACATGGCATATATTAATACTAAAATGCGTTGTCTGTGCGGCAACCCCGCACTTGCCGAAAAATACTGCGGGGAAATACTGTCCGGAACTTATCGCGGCAGTACGGGAGGACTGTACGATTATTACCTTCCTTAAAATTTACAAACGTTCAAAAAATTCCGCGTTCAAAATTTAATCTGACGGCATAGCAAGCCGCTTTAATTAAGGCTTCTATTTCCCCTGCGCGCCGTAGCCGGCGGTAAGGCTGCGGAATTCGGCCGTATTGTTTATATTCTTAAACAGCCAGCCTTTTTTGTTTTCTTCGTATAAAGAATCAAAATCTTTAAAATTATATTTGAGCCCCAGATCAAGATTTTTGTACATATTCTTTTTATCTTTGCGCGCCGTCCAGTAATAGCCGGCCATATTTATATGCGGCGTCGGCAAATCAGGGGCCAGCTTCAGCGCCGTCTCAAAATCCGCGCGCGCTTTTTTATAATTTTTCATTTTCATATAGGCGTATCCCCTGTTATTATAAGGTATCGCCCATTTTGGATTGGCGGCAATGGCCGCCGTATAATCCTGCGCGGCGGCGGGCCAGTCCTCGGTCTCTTCGTAGATAAGCCCGCGGCGGTTATAGGCCGAAGCGTCGGGGTTAAGGGCTATCAGCGCACTGTAATCATCCAGCGCGGCGGCGTATTGCGCGGTTTCCTTGTAAGCGGCCGCGCGCAGGCGCAGGGCCTGCTGGTTCGCGGCGTCGCGGTTGAGCGCTTTGCTGAAATAGGAAACAGCCTCATCATACATTTCATTATTAGAATTTATCCTGCCGATGTAGATCAGCGCATTGGTATTATCCGGGTTTTTATTCAGCAGGCGTTCAAAAGACCGCCGCGCGGCGGAATAATTATAAGCAGAAAAGTTTGCGCGGCCTTCCGCGAAGATAAGCTCGTCCCCTTTCGCGCGCCTGTTTTTTATTTTGGCAAAATCTCTGAGCGCTTCGCGGTAATTTCCCAGCTCAATGCGGCACAGGGCACGGTAATAATAAAAATTGTCATTATTGCTTTTTAACTTTACGGCCGCGCTGAAATCATCTTCCGCCGCGCGGTAAGCTTTCTGGTCCATATATGCAAGGCCGCGCGCATAATATTTGAAAGGGTCTTTGGGCGCGAGCATTATAGTTTTCGTATAATCCGCAAGGGCTTTTTTAATTTCGCCGCGCGCGCGGTAAATATCGGCGCGGCGGTGGTAGGCGCTCGTAAATTTCGGGTTCTTTTCTATCGCTTTGGCGAACAATTTAAGCCGCTCCGTATTGTCGGCGGCGGCAAGGGCGCGGTTATAATACTGCCGCGCCGTCTGCGCGACGGCGCACAAAGGCAGTAATAAAAACATAAAAAATATTAATTTTTTCATTTTAATAAAAGTATTATTATGATTTGCGTTGCCGCGCCCAAAACGCCGGCAAGCCAGCCGAAGCACAGCGCGGCTTTCGCGAATAAATTAAGGTTAAGCACCACGGCCAGGATAAGAGCGGCGCGCGCGGAAAGCAGCGTAAAAAAATCGGCCTTATTTTTGATTTTTTCAAGGCTGCGCGTCAAAATATTTTTGGCAAGAAAAACGGCCCCCGTAAGCAGCGCAATCGCCATTGCGCCCGCCGCCGTGTGCGCGGCGTACTGACGGATATTGCGCGTCAAATCGGCAAATATCTGTTTTATAATCTCGGCCGCGTGAGCGTGCGTTAAGGTTTCGCCGATATTTTCGGCGCGGCTTTCTATGGAATTTTTGACGCGGTTCACCGCGTCTTTGGCCAGGCCGCCGATATCGCCGGAGAAGGTTTTTAAAGTCTGCAAAGCCGCCATCGTCAGCCCGTATAAAAGGCCGAACAAAGCCGATATGCCAAAAATCACAAAACCCAAAAATATACTGTACCAAAGCGGGTAATGCGGCGCCAATCCTTTGGGCGCGTTGGCAAATATAAAAATAAAATACGCGCCGGCGCTGAAAACCGCCGTGGAAAGCAGCCCCCACAAAATAAAATTACGTACCGCGCCGGATATCAGCGACGTAATCGCGCTTACAAGCTTTTGCGCCAGGCTTTGTTTATAATGATGCCGGGGCTTATATATATTATCCCGCTTTACGGGCAAATTGCGCGAAAGCGGCTGCGCGGCCGGTTTATTTTGAGGCTGCGGCTGCGCGGGCTGCAGGACATGCGCCCTCACTTCGGCCGCGGCCGGCGCGCGTCTGCCGGCATGGCGGCCGCGCGGGTGTTGGTTTTGTTTTGCCCGCGCGCGTGCAACGCGCGCATGCGCGGCGCGGCGCGTGCCGGCGGCTGTAAAAGTTTTTATTTTTTCCTCAATCTTCGGCGCAAGAGCCGTGGCGGCAACAGCCGCCGCAGCAGCTATGTTTTGCCTGTTTTCGCGAAGAAGGGATTTTATCCGAGACTTTAACAACTTTGCCCGTTTTTTTATCATATACGTATGTTCCGGTATTATTATCTGCCATGATTTATTTTACTAAATCTTTGAGCCTGCGGAACGCCGCCGGCCCGTTACGCGTTCTGCAGGCTTTGCGCCGCGGCGTGCGCGCTGGCCCACGCCCAGTGCAGATTGTAGCCGCCCAGACGGCCGCTTACGTCCAGAGCCTCGCCGCAAAAATACAAACCTTCAACCGCGCGCGCCTGCATGGTTTGGGAAGATATTTCCCTCGTATCCACGCCGCCGGCCGTAATTTCCGCATTGTCATAGCCGCAAATATCTTTTGCCGTGAAAGTAAAATTATTCAAAGCCCGCGCGATTGCGGCGGCTTGGTTTTTGCTTAAACCGGCGGGCGGCGCGTCATTGCCGCCCAGCAATACGCGCAGCAGCCGCGCCGGCAGAAGACCCCGCAAAAGCGCGCCCGTATTTTGCGCGCCGGTTTTACCGGCGGCGAGCAGGGCCGCGATATCCGTATCAGGCAGAAAATCCAAACTGATTTGGCGGCCCTTAACGCCGTAAAGACTCAGCTGGAAAATTGCCGGCCCGCTGAGGCCGCGGTGCGTAAATAAAATATCGTCCGTAAAAATATTTTTGCCGCACTTTACCCGCGCGCGGCACGATACGCCCGCAAGCGGGCCGAAGGCGGCCCGCGCGGCGTCGTCAAAAATTATACCGGTCAAAGCCGGATAGCGCGGTGTGATATTTAGGCCGAAGCCGGCAGCGATATCGTAAGCCGCGCCGCCCGCGCCGAGCCGCGGCCGGCTGAGGCCGCCCAAAGCGCAGATAACTTTGCGCGCGCGGAAGATATTTTTATCCGTCATAATTTCAAAAATACCGTTTTCCCTGCTTACTTTTTTGATTTTATTGCCGTATGCAAACCGCGCGGTTTTGCGGTCAATGCGCGCCAGCAGCGTATCCAAAATGTCGCCGGATTTACGCGCAAAAAGCCGCCCGTCCGGCCGCGCGTCAAAAGGCACTTTGCGGCGACGCAGTAAAGCCAGAAAATCGTCGGGCTTAAAACCGGCTAAAGCCGAAAGGCAGAAGTGCGGGTTTGCCCCGTAATAATCCGCGCCGGAAACATTTTTATTGCCGAAATTGCACAGCCCGCCCCCGCTGGCCAGTACTTTTAACCCGGGCTCCTGATTGCCTTCAATGATAATTTTATTTTTGCCGCCAAGGCTGCCGGCTGCAAACAAACCGCTTGCGCCCGCGCCCAGCACGGCAATATCAAAAACTTGCTTATGCATAATAGAAATTATATTATAAAAGTATCAAAAGGGGGATATTATGCATGATTTTTACGAAGCCGTAATAAAACGCCGTTCAATATACGCGCTGACGGATAAAATACCTTTCGGCGACAGTAATCTGCGGGATATTGTGGAATACTGCGTCAAACATTCGCCGTCGCCTTTCAATATGCAGTCGCAGAGGGCGGTTATTTTGCTTGGGCAAAACCACGCGAAATTATGGGATATAGTTATGGAAACGCTGCGCGCGGTAGTGCCCGCGGCCAAATTCGCGCCTACCGAGCGGAAAGTAAAATCCTTCGCCGCGGCGCACGGCACAATATTGTATTATACCGACGGGGCGACTGTGGCGAAAATGCAGGCGCAGTTCCCCCCGTACAGGGAGAACTTTTCCGTCTGGGCCCAGCAGTGCATGGGCATGCTGCAATATGCCGTGTGGGCCGCGCTCGCGGCGGAGGGCATAGGCGCAAATCTGCAGCATTATAATCCGCTTATAGACGCCGCCGTGCAAAAACAGTTTGATATTCCGAAAGAATGGCAGCTGAGCGCGCAGATGCCCTTCGGCCTGCCGGCCGCGCCCGCAGGCGCAAAAGACTTCCTGCCAATAGAGGAAAGGGTTAAAGTATTTGAGTAAACAAATAATATCTTTTTCTACCTTTAGTAAATGGAGTACCGGCGAAGCGCAGGCCATTTTCTCCCTTTGGTAAAGGGAGAAAATGGCTTAAACTGCCAATAATATGTCTTTTCCCTCCTTTTGTAAAGGAGGTGCCACGCCATAGCGAAGCGAAGGCGGGCGGAGGATTTAAGGGCCTTAAAGTTGTAAGCTGCTCTTTTTGATAACGGCTTAAATAAATCCCTCCCCCTTCGGGTACTCCCTTTACAAAAGGGAGAAAACGGCCTAAGTCCATTATCCGCTGATGGCCTATGATGGCCTATAACCAGCTTGCAATATATTGATAATATGATAAAATAATTTTATAAGTAAAAAAATAGTAGAGCGGTTGTTGCAGTTAAAAAAATTTAGCATCGTTTTTGGAAGTTTCTGCGCAAGCAGAATGAGCTTTTGAGAAATCAAAAGTATCAGCCTAATCCAAAAACAGCTCGTTATCAAGCACAAGATATTCGGCCTAATTAACCGAATGTCTTGTGCTGAACGTTTCCCGTCCGAAAGGACGGGAAACTACGGCTGTTATATCTTGGGTCATAGGCTGATCTCAATTATAACAGCCGTTTTTGTTTGTATGAAAAATTAAATAGAGAGGTTAAAATGAAATACGTTTTAATTAGTGGTGCGCAAAGCGTTGGCAAAAGCGAGACAGTTTTTAGATTAGCCAATCATTTGGTAAAAAACAAAGGATACATTGATATTAATAATGCTATTCCACAACAACAAGAAGATTTTTTTGCAATTCTTGAAAAGAATGGAATGTTTATTGCTATAAAATCGGGCGCGGATTATAGTGCTATTCATTTTAAACAATTTTGCAACAAAAGCAACAAGCCAATTAATTTAATAATTAGCGCAATAAGAGATGAAATAGACCCATTATATAAAGATTTTTATGACTGTTTTAATATATCAAATAATGATTATGTTTTGGAAATCCCGCTTGGCAAAGTAAGACGTGGCGTACAAAGAAAACCCGCATTAGATTGGTATAGGAAAACAATAGATAATCTTTTGCAAATGAGTATTGAGAAAACGCCATTTTCAATATAGTATTTAGTCAAATTAACGGAGGGCGTAAAAATGAAAAAAATAGTAATAGTAGTGTTTTGCGCGGTGTTTTTAAACGCTTGCGCAATGTTTGGCGGCGGAGGCGGGGGCGGCGGTTCAAGTTCCGGCGGCAACTCCATAAGTGCCGGCGGCGATGTTGTATCCGACGGCGGCGGCAGTGCCGATGAGAATGATAAGACTTACGACGGTATCTTATCTATCCCAATAAATTACTCTGACGGAGGCCCAGCCACAAACACGTTTGCGGTAACTAATACAACAAATGAGTCTACTAACATTCAAAGAGACATAAACGGCATTTCTTTTTCTTCCAGTTATAGTCACAATCACAGTCATGAAATCAATCTTCGCTTTATAAATGATGATTTCACTGAATATAGCGATTATATTGAAGGGATAAAACAAAATAGCGGAACTTGGAATAATCTATATGCGTCATACGATTATTATGCTCCAACTATATACAATGGCAATTATACACAAGAAGGCCGATTGCGTTTTTATGGAAACAAGATGGGGTTAGAATATGCAGAATTCGGTCTCTGGGAAAATACGCTATCGTTTAACGGAACAAAAACTTATAGCGACTATCAAGGCACGCATACGGATAATGTTAATGGTGAAATATCGCATGGGTTTGGTACGTTCTATTCTATCAATGGGAATGCGGGTTTTGTAATGAATGCTCAAGCAGGTAATGTTAATTTCAGCGGGAAAGCGATTGGCTTTGCTTATGACAATAACAGCGGATTGAAAGAAGAAATTTACGGTACGGCAAATGTTAATGTTGATTTAAGCAATGTTACCGCAAACTTAACGTTAAACTTTGATAATTTCTATACAATATCCGCCCCGACCCTTGATATTTTGGGGAGTTCTTTCAATAATTATAGCGATATTATTTATTTATCAAATGATACAAATAATACTACGGCAATAACATTAGATACAAACGGCAGTTTTATCGGCGAGATACGCGGCGATTTTTATGGAAACAATACTTATGAACCAACAGAGGTTGCCGGCACTATTAAGCATACGCAAGGATATTCTTCTGGACAAAAAGGTTTCGTAGCCGCGTTTGGAGCAAAGAAAGATTAAGCGCATATTTTTAATATTTTTGCTGACGGCGCATTTGGCCGTTTTGTGCATTGCCGCCGATAAAGGCGGCGATGTGCAAAACGGCGTCTATCTGCCAGACGAGCAAGCTGTCAAAGTTGCCGCCAGTATCGCTAAAAAAGGCGATTTTACTACGGCAAAAAATATGTTTTTGCTTTTGCTTTCTTCCCCGCAAAAAGACATACGCATTGAGGCTCTGTTCCAACTTGGCTTAATACATATTGCCGAGGGGGATTTTAAAAAAGCGATAAACGCTTTTTGGGAAATTATCAAAAACAATCCCGCTTTAACCCGCGTTAGATTGGAACTTGCGCGGGCTTATTTTTTGAATAAAGAATATGCCCGCGCGGAAGAAAATTTTAGGCTTGTTTTAGGCCAAAAGGATTTGCCGCGCGAAGTGGCGCGCAAAGTAAATAATTTTTTACTGCTTATAAGACAGCAGAAAAATTGGAGCGCAGAACTTGGCCTTGCAATAATCCCGGACAGCAATTTAAATTATGCCACAGGTCAAAAACAGGAATGTTTGTTTTTATATTACGGCCTTGTTTGCCGGCCTTTGGCAAAGAAAGACAGCGGCGTCGGCCTAAAAACAAATTTTGACGGCAATTATTATTTGCGCTTTAACGAAAGTTGGGGCGTGCGCACAAATTTGAATATTGCGGCTTTGGACTTCCCCAATAAAGAATATGACGATAATTCCTTTTATTTGTCCACGGGGCCGCGATACATTTTTAAACGCGGCGAGGCAAGTTTAAGCCCGCAAATTTCCGCGCGGGAATATCAGGGCGAGCCTTACAACCGCAGTTTTAGCCTGCGCGGAGATATGCAAATAAATTTAACCGATAGATTAGTTTTGGGCGCGGGCGGTTTGCTTGCGCGCGCCACATACGACAATCAAAATATTGATAAGATTTTGCGGGGCAATTCCTTAGATCTTTATTTATACCCAAGATACTTTTTAAATAGCAAAAGTTTTGTTATGGCGGGCTTGCGTTATAACGTTGAAAATACTGCAAATAAAAGTTTTGCAAATAGCGGTTTTGGCTGTTCTTTGGGATATTACGGGGAGTTCCCTTTTGGGTTTAATTTGTTTGCGCGGGCTGATTTAAGCAAAGCGGATTTTAAAGACGCTCAAAATTTTATAGGGCAAAGCCATTATATTGAAAGCGCAAAGCGCGAAGATATTTTAAAACAAATTTACATTAGGCTGAGCAACAAAAATTTTGAATACAAAAGAATAACGCCCGCCGTTAGCTGGAATTATGCCAGCAGAAATTCAAATATTTGGAGTTATGAATTTGAAAAACACAGGGTTGAATTTGAATTAAGTTATAGGTTTTAAGCTCGGAATGTATCAAGGTTCCACAATTTCTCTGCAATTTGTCCAGAGATGGTATAAAGATGAAGGAATGGAAATCTTTAAGAAAACATTTAAAGAACTGCTAAAGAACTGCGGCCCAAATTGGTAAACGCAACGACGTCAATGCCGATACCCGCCCCGCAAAAAGTTATTAAAAAATAATAACATCCCATAGCCCGCCGCGGGATAATTTATTATAATATAAAATATGATGACAAAAATAATATTGCTGGCGGCAAGCTATCTGCTGGGGGCAATACCCTCGGGCTATATAATAACAAAAAAATTGAAGGGTTTTGATATAAGGGACCACGGCTCCGGCAATCCGGGCGCGGCGAATGTTTTCCGCGTGGTGGGCAAATGGCCCGGCGTGGCTACTTTTGTCTGCGACGCTTTAAAAGGCGCGGCCGTAGTGCTGGCAGCGAAGTGTCTGCTCCCGGGCGATATTTATATACCAATGCTCTGCGGCTTCATAGCCATCTGCGCGCATATGTGGACTATTTTCCTCAAGCTGCGCGGCGGCAAAGGCGTGGCGACTTCGGCCGGCGTCTTCGGCGCGCTGCTGCCCGCGCCTACTGCTTTGGCTTTCCTAGTTTTTGCCGTAATAGTATGGCGCACTGGCAGGATATCCCCGGGCTCCATAGCGGCGGCGGTAGTGCTGCCGGTTGCCAGTTATTTTATAGGTTCAAACCCGGCGCCTTACTGCGTGCTCGCGGCCGTCGTGGGCGCGATGGTGATTTACAAACATATCCCCAATATCAAACGCATGCTTCATAAGGAAGAACTTAAATTTGAAGACGGCTCCAAAAAAAATGAAGATAAATAAAATAACGGTTTTAGGCGCGGGTGTCTGGGGCAGCGTAATAGCGCGCCACGCCGCCGGCCTGGGTGTTGACGTGGCCGTGTGGGAATACTCGCCCGAGCTGCTGGCGGCTATAGCCAAACTAGGCGGCGGGCACCCGAATATACCCGATTTCAGATTCCCGGCCAATGTGAAATTGACGGGCTCCGTTGAAGAAGCCGTAAAAGATACCGATTTAATTATTTTTGTAATCTCCTCAAAAGCCGTGCGCGGGTTTTGCGGGCGGCTTAAACCGCTGCTCGGCGGGCGCGTTATACCGGTTATCAGCGCATCAAAAGGGCTGGAGGATAAAACTTTCAAAACGCTCTGCGAGATTATTGAAGAAGAACTGCCGCAGCTTAAAGATATGGCCTTCGCTTTCAGCGGGCCCAGCTTCGCGCTGGAAGTGGCGCGCGATATGCCGACCAAAATAAAGCTGGCCGGTCATAATCCCGACGTGCTGGCGGAGCTCAAAAAAACTTTAAGCAAAGCGCCCGTAATCCTGGAAACTTCAGCCGACAGGCGCGGCGCGGAATACGGCGGCGCAATCAAAAACGTTATAGCCATAGGCTGCGGCATACTTGACGGCATTGGCGATGGAGCAAACACAAAAGCCGCGCTGCTTACCGCCGCTATGGAG
>JAISDW010000098.1 GCA_031264445.1 Elusimicrobiota bacterium | reverse complement strand
AAAACAGTCCGTTTAAGAAGAGCAAATGAGAGTTAGTGGAACTACTTTTAGTAGTAGCTGGTGAAGAAGGGCTATGCCCGTATGAGAAAAACCCCCCGTTACACGGGGGGATATTTATTGCCGTCATTACCGTGCGCGTACGGCATTGCCGTTAATACTTGCGCAAAAATATATTAAAATATAACTATGTCTGATACGCCCATAATGCAGCAGTATAAACAGATGAAAGCCAAAACTCCCGGGATTTTGCTTTTCTTCCGTCTGGGCGATTTTTACGAAATGTTTTTTGAAGACGCCAAAGAAGCCAGCGCGCTGCTGGGCCTCACGCTCACCGCGCGCGGCGGCGCGCCCATGTGCGGCGTGCCGGCGCACGCGGCCGATACTTATATCGCAAAACTGCTCAAAGCCGGCCGCAAAGTGGCGATATGCGAGCAGCTTTCAACGCCGCCCGCGCAGGGCAAAAATAAGATCTTCGCGCGCGATATTGTGCGCGTAATAACGCCGGGCACCGTGGTGGAAGACGCCATACTTGAAGCCAAAACTTCAAACTATCTTGCGGCCGTGCGCGCGTCCGCGGGCGGGTGGGGATTCGCGTGTCTTGAAGCTTCCACGGGCGATTTCTGGATAACGCAGAACAATGACGACCCGGATATGACGGAACTTGCTTCGCTGCTGGGCTCGGTAAATCCATCCGAAATCCTGGCCGATAAAGAAAGCGCGGCCAAACTCAAAACCAAAATAATGCTGCCGCAGGGTTTGGCTTTATCGCCCGTGCCGCTGCCCGAGGGTGATGAGGCGCCGCAGTCGTGGCCCGCAGGCGCGCTGCAAGATAAACCGCTCGCGCTGGAAGCGGGGTTGATGTGCCTGAATTATGTCTCCGCGGCAAATAAGGAATTTAAGGAATATTTTGCCCCGTCTTACCGTGTTATATCCGATTTTATGCAGATTGACGGCAATGCCGTTGCCACGCTTGAGCTTGTGCAAAGCCAGTACGGCGGGCGCAAAAATACGCTTTGGGGCGTGCTTGACCGTACCCATACGCCCATGGGCAGCCGCACGCTTAAGGAATGGATTTTGAGGCCTTTGCTGGACGCGGCCCAAATCGCCAAAAGGCAGGACGCCGTGGCAGCGCTGCTTGCCGCCGAGGACGCGCGGGATAAACTTGCGCTTATCCTAAAAGAAATCTGCGATATAGAGCGTATCATGAGCCGCGTGGCGACTTCATCCGTCACGCCCAGGGATTTGGCCGGGCTGCGCGCATCGCTGCAGCAGGCCGCAAAATTCGGGGACTGGGCTGCGCAATACCCCGCCGTGCTGCCCGCGCTCAAAGAATTTTTTGACAATAATTCGCCCAAGCTCAAAGAAATCGCAAAACTTCTCTACGAAGCCGTAAATGAAAACCCGCCCGCCCGCGCCGGCGATGGCGGCATAATCAGGCGCGGTTACAATGCCGCGCTGGACGAGCTTGCCGACCTAAGGGCCAACAGCGGCGCGGCGGTACAGAATATTGCCGCGCGCGAGCGCGAACGCACCGGCATATCCACTCTTAAAGTAGGATTCAATTCAATCTTCGGATATTATATAGAAGTTTCAAAAAGTTTTGCGGGCAAAGTGCCTTATGACTATGCGCGCCGCCAGACTTTAACCAATGCCGAGCGTTTTGTCACCGAAGAATTAAAAGAGCTGGAAAAGAAAATATTTTCGGCCGAGGAAAAAAGCCTGCGTCTTGAGACGGCCCTTTTTGAAGAAATCAAAAAATATCTCTACGATAATCTGGCACTGCTGAAATCGCTTTCCAAAATAATAGCCGAGGCGGATTGTTATTACAGCCTCGCCGCCGCGGCGGCCGACGGCGGTTATACGCGCCCGCAAATCCTGCCCGCGCTTGAAGCCATGCACATAGAAAAGGGCCGCCACCCCGTGGTGGAGCATAATATACCGGCGGGCGGCTTTGTGCCCAATAATTTATTTCTGGGCGGGCAGGGCCCGCAGATAATGATAATAACCGGCCCCAATATGGGCGGCAAAAGCGTGTATCTTAAACAGACCGCGCTTATCGCAATAATGGCGCAGATGGGCGGCTTTGTGCCGGCAAAAAGCGCAAGCCTGCCGCTTACCGATAAAATCCTCACGCGCATAGGCGCGCAGGACGCTTTAAGCCGCGGGGAATCCACCTTCATGGTTGAAATGCGGGAGACGGCAAATATCCTTGCCCAGGCCACGCCCGCCACGCTGGTGCTGCTGGACGAAGTCGGCCGAGGGACTTCCACTTTTGACGGCATTTCCATAGCATGGGCGATTGCGGAATATCTGCACAAGCCGCAGGGCGCGGGGCCGCGCGTGCTTTTTGCCACGCATTATTTTGAGCTTACCGAGCTTGAAGAAAAATATGAAAAAATCAAAAACTTCCACGTGGAAGCCAGCGAATATAAAACGCCCGAAGGCGATATAAAACTAAATTTCCTTTTTGAAATAAAACAGGGCCCGGCGGATAAATCCTACGGCATACACGTGGCCGAGGTCGCCGGCCTGCCGCGCAGCTGCATTCTGCGCGCGCGCAAAATACTTAAAGATCTGGGCGAGCGCGAGAGCACCGGCATAGTCCGCAAAGAAGCGCAGGGGCCGGATTTATTTTCCAGCCCGATAGTGGAAGAAATCAAAATTCTGGAACTTGATAAAATCACCCCGATGCAGGCATTGCAGATAATAGCCGAGTGGAAAAAGCGTATTTAAAAATATTGCGCAAACAAAAATATTTTTGCTAAGATTAAGGTAGTTAGTAATAAATAGAATCCGGTTTCCTCCGCAACAATGTCGTTTGAGAGGCTACGCCGGAATAATAAAAAGAATATTCAGGAGAATGGTTGTTAATGTAAGCCGGAAACAACAATGATGTCATTCCCGAATGCTTTAATCGGGAATCTGTATTAAAGTCGTAAAAACGGATCCCCGATAAGAACGCTCGGGGATGACAAAAAAATAAACCGGCTTATAAAAATTTGAATGCGTTTTTGGGTGTTCCGTGCAAACGGAACAAGCTTTTGAGAAATCAGAAGCATAAGGCAAATCCAAAAACAGCTCGTTATCAAGCACAAGATGTTCAGTCTAATTAACTGAATATCTTGTGCTGAATGTTTCCCTGCTTTCGGGCAGGGAAACTACGGCTGTTATATTTTGGGTTATTGCCTTAGCTCAAATACAACAGCCGTTTTTGTTTGGAGTTGTCATTCCCGAAGGTCGTAATCGGGAATCAATATTAAAACAGATCCCCGATTAAAGCATTCGGGGATGACAAATGAGAGGTATAGAGTGTGAAAAAGGCAAAAGGGTTTACATTAATAGAATTATTAGTCGTTGTCTTAATTATCGGTATACTTGCCGCGATTGCTCTGCCTCAGTATCAAGTTTCTATCGCAAAAATCCGTTTCTACAACATGATTTCTTACTCAAAACAAATTTCTCGCATGATTGAATTTTCTTATCTTGAACTGGGGCATTATCCCAATCGTTGGAGAAGTTTGCCTATAAATATTCCAAACTGTTCCACTAAAGAATCCGACTCCCCGGATACCGGAGGCGATGGCTCAGATTTAAAGTGTGAGGATTTCACCTTTGATTTAAACTCCAATAATTTTTACATATGGGACGGAAGCAGAAACCCCGACTCATCTTGGATGCCGCACACATACCAGTGCACATATGAATTTAGCACAAGAAAGACTGTATGTAGCGGAAGCAGTCAAATCGGAAATAAAGTGATGAAGTCCATTTGCGGCCAAACAACTTGCGAAATGTGAAAAATATATGCATTGAAAGGCGTGGTGTTTTGCGAAATGGTTTATAAGCGCTTAATAAGGTGCTTGTTACACGACATATAATACTACGCGTCATAAATACTTAAATGCCAGCAAAATACGGAATTTTAGATTCCCGCTCAAAAACTCTGCGGCAATGACAATATAAAGGCGGGATAGCCGCAGGACCTTTGCCGTCATGCTGAACTTGTTTCAGCATCTGTAGTAAACCACAGACCCTGAAACTAGTTCAGGGTGACAATAAACCACAGCTTCCTAAATAAATTCCCAATGACGGCTACAGATTATATTCTGCCTTTAACTAAGACATCCCGATTGCTTTTTATTTGCCGCCGCAAAATGATAAAATCAAAATATGAACCGCATTCAACTTCTGGACAAACAGACTGCAAGCAAAATCGCCGCGGGCGAGGTTATTGAAAGGCCGGCCGGCGTACTCAAAGAACTTATAGAAAATTCACTTGACGCGGGCGCGACGGTTTTAAATATTGATATAGAAAAAGCCGGCAAAAAACTCATCCGCGTCAACGACAACGGCGCCGGCATGGCGGCGGAGGATCTGCCCATGGCCGTGCTGCGCCACACAACAAGCAAAATCAGCAGTTTTGAGGATTTGGACAGGCTTAATACTTTCGGCTTCCGCGGGGAGGCTTTGTTTTCCGTCTCGGCGGTCGGCAGGGTTAGCATAATGTCCGCGCCGGAAGGCGCAACAGCGGGCGCGAAAATACAGGTGGAAGGCGGCATTGTCACTGCGCAGACCGCCGCGCCGGCCGTGCCGGGCACGACCGTTGAAGTGCGGGATTTATTTTTTAACACGCCCGCGCGGCTTAAATTTTTAAAGTCCGATACTGTGGAGCGCTCCCGTCTTTTGGCAGCGGCGGAAGAAGCCGCCATGGCCAACCCGGGCGTAAGTTTCAATGTAAAAACCGACGGCGTGAAAGTTTATTCCCTGCCCGCCGTTGACGGCGGGGAAGCGGGGCTGCGCCGCCGCCTTGCCAAAATACTGGGCGATGAAATTACGCGGGATTTAATTTATCTGCAAGACGAGCGTTTTGGTTTTGAAGCTTTTATATCGCCTCAGGATAAACTGTGCGCGAACAGGGACAATCTTTTTTTCTTCGTCAATAAAAGGCCCGTAGGGTGTAAGATTCTGCAGCAGGCCGTTTATAAAGCCTACCAGCCTTACCGCGCCAAAGACAGGCATCCCTGCGCCGTGGTTTTTATGCAAATGCCCGCGGACGGCTTTGACGTAAATATTCACCCGCAGAAAAAAGAAATTAAATTTATTGACGAAAACGGTATCTTTAATTTTATTTATAAAAAACTCTCTCAGGCCGTGCTGGGCCAAAGCGGCGCGCAGGAGATACGGCTGGCCGCGCCCGCGCCGGCTGCTGCTGCGCCGGTGCCTGCGCCCGCGCAAATACCGCCTGTGCCGGCTGCGGCGGATCTCAGTGAAATCATCAACCAAAATATCAGCGTTGGTCGGCCTTTATTTCAGGTCAGGGATTTTGAGGGGGCTAAACAATATCTTATAAACGAAGCCGCGCCGCCGCAAACCGTCCGCCCGCAAAACGCGCCCGCGCCGGCCGCGGGAAATACGGCGGGGCCCGCGTGGTGGCGGCCGCCCTATAATTATCTGGGCCAGCTGCATAACAGCTATCTTGTTTTTGAAAACCCCGCCGGCCTTGTGCTTATAGACCAGCACGCCGCGCAGGAGCGCGTGTTTTTTGAGCAATATCTGAACTCGCTTGAAAATAATACGACGCAAAAGCAGCCGCTGATGTTCCCTGTCAGCGCGGAAATGCCGGCCAGCGCGGTGGAAAATATTTTATTATGGCAGGATACGCTGGATAAAGCGGGTTTTGAAATTTCGCGCTTTTCCCAGCGCACGCTGCTGATTAATACTGTGCCCAATATTCTTAAATTTCAGGAAGAGGATTTGAGAGATTTCGTTATCTCGCTGGCGGGGGTGATAGGCGCGCCGTCAAAATCAGATAATAAATTAAAATACAGGCTTATTTCCACGATGGCGTGCAAAAAATCCGTGAAAGCGGGCGAGACCATGGGCAAACCTCAGGCGGAGGCATTGCTGCAGAATCTCAAAAACTGCGAAGACGGCCTGCATTGCCCGCACGGCCGCCCTGCTCTTATTGCGCTGGATATAAAAGAAATAACAAAAAAGTTCGGCCGCGGGTAATGTTTCTCGCCAGCGAATAAAAATAATAAACGTCGGAATTTTGGGGCCGGCGGTTTTATTAATTACCTGCTTGGTTTGAAATAACGTGATAGCTGTAACCGCCGTTAAAATGCGTGGCCGGCGCGCCGCCTGCAAGATGCGTGCAGACTTTCTCGCCCAAGCTGTTGCCTGTTTTGTATTGGCACCATAAAATATTATTGCCGGTATTGCGCTCAAGCATAATGTCTCTGCCTTTAAGGGACGCTTTCATGACGCCGCCGCTTGGGGTTATCGTATAATCGACGCTATTGGAAGAGCATGTCGTAAAAGTTTTATTACAGTTTGGTAAGGTAATATCCAGATACTCAAAACTCGGGGCGACTTTGTCGGTTATAAGCTGGTATCTGTCAGTAGCCTGTTTGATACTTTTTAAAACCAAAAGACCTTCGCTCATGCGGGCTTTTGCCACGGCAAGCTGATACTGAGGCAGCGCAATGGCCGCCAGTATGCCGATAATTAAAACAACAACCAATACTTCAATCAGAGTAAAAGCCTTTTTGTTGCGCGTCATTATAATGTCCTCGGGGATTTAATTATATCTCTCTTAAATATATACCAAAATTAATCCGCCGGCGCAACTAGTACAGCAATATAATTTAAATGCCCATAAAAAAAGCCGGCGCGCCTGCGGTTATTAACCATCAGGCGCGCTCAGCTTATGCTACTACTCGCGTCCATACATTACTCCTTTGCGTTGTTGCAAGGCCGCCGGCGCACTTCCACCCCTGCGCCGCATTCAATAATGCAATGCTGGCGGCGGGGCTTTACTTCTGCCCGCGGCGATTAAGCCGTCCTTATAACCCTGCCTCAGGCACCCCGTAGGGAATTTTGCGCCCTTGGCACCGGTACGCTGCAATTCATTTGCTGTATGCGGCCGGCATTTACATTCATAACGCCAGCCCTTTTGTACCAGACGGCCCTTGTATTATATTTTCAAATATCTTAGGCAGCGATCCCTCGGTCGGGATTAGAATTTCCTGCTCTGTAGCCAGGCTGTACCCGCTGCCCATACTCTTATAATACGCGGCAAATGCGGTTTGTCAAGACCCAGAAAAGAACCCGGGCGCCACCGCCGTCAGCGCGCTGTAAAAAGAGTTTGCCATTGGCGGCGGTTTTTAATATAATATTATAACAGTAAAAGGCGTTTGGCGCGATGGCCAAGTGGTAAGGCGGCAGTCTGCAAAACTGCTATTCGCGGGTTCGATTCCCGCTCGCGCCTGTATGCGCCCGCAAAGCGAGGGCTTCCTCTATACGGGGCCATTGTTTTTTTGTATAATAAACTATTGCCTTGCGCGGGCGTAGTTCAATGGCAGAACCTCAGTTTTCCAAACTGATGACGAGGGTTCGATTCCCTTCGCCCGCTTAGGCGGATACGGGAAAAACAGATAGAAAGGAAGCAATGCCGCCGGTTTTCACGGGATTTTTGAAAAATTAAAATTTACCAAAAAGCCAAAGAAAACGCTGGGATAGCTCAGCTGGTAGAGCATCTCCATGGTAAGGAGAAGGTCGTGGGTTCAAATCCCATTCCCAGCTTATAAATTTTTAAAAACAAAAGCAGCAGGCAGTGCAGCCGGCAATAAACCAAAAACAGGAGGATATAAAATGTCAAAGGAAAAATTTAGCAGGACGAAGCCGCACGTGAATGTCGGGACGATAGGGCACGTGGACCATGGTAAGACGACGTTGACGGCAGCATTGACGAAGGTGCTG
>JAISDW010000075.1 GCA_031264445.1 Elusimicrobiota bacterium | reverse complement strand
CAGGCCGGTTTGTTTTACACGGGGCTGGGCTCAATAAAGGAAATTTGTTTGCGCCTGGGCAGAGAGTGCTTCCCGGGCGAAGATTATATTGTAATCGGCACCGGCGGCCTGGGCCGCCTTTACGAGCATGAGGGCATTTTTGAGACCTATGCGCCGGATCTTGTTCTGACAGGCCTGCGCGAGCTTATGCGCAAAAATATTAAATAGGGGAAGTTGCGGACATTCTTATATATTCTCCTCCCAATGGGAGGAGTACGCGAAGGGACAATTGTCCCTTCGGGGGTGGAGGGAAATGGCTGTTGTTGTAAAAATAAAGCAATAACGGCTTTATTCCCCCCTATGGCCCCGGCTTCGCTTTACTGCGCCGTGGGCCACTTCCCCCACAGGGGGCAGAATTAAAAATAAGACAGGCGAGGCCGCCCTTTTTTCTCCCTCTCCCTTCATGATGGGAGAGGGCCGGGGTGAGGGTGGATTGTTTAAAAGTTTTAACAGAAACGAATAAAGAAAATACCCCCTCTCCTGCTCGCTATGCTCGCTTCCTCTCCCTCACAGGGGCGAGGAAGTTAAAATAAATATCCCCCACGCGAAGCGCGGGGGATATTTATTTTGTTAAACGCCTGCGTAAAGAAACTTATTTTTTCTCTTCCACGGCTTCCAGCTTTACCGTTATTTTGGCATATACCGTGGGTTTGAAATAAATCTGCACCTCGGTATCGCCGATTTTTTTGATGGGCGTGTGGATTTCAATATGGGACTTGCTGATTTTGTGGCCCAGATCGGCAAGGCTTTTCTGCACGTCGGCCTTGGTGACGGAACCGAAGACAATGCCTTCAATATTTACCGTCCTCTGGTAAGGCAGCGTTATGCCGTCAAGTTTTGCGGCGGCCTTTTTGGCGTCATCAAGCTCTGAGGCGAGCTTCTTTGCGCGGCGCGCCGAGCCAAGCTCCCAGTTCTTAATTGCAGAGGGCGTGGCGGCCTGCGCTAAATTTTGCGGCATCAGGAAATTGCGGGCATAGCCGGGTTTGACTTCCACAATTTCGCCGGTGGTGCCGAGGTTTTTTACGTCTTCTCTCAAAATAACTTTCATCTTAGGTATCCTCTCAGAATTATTTCTTGGGCAGGCTGTAAGGCAGGAAGGCAAGATTTCTGTCCCTCTTGACGGCCTGGGTTACCTGGCGCTGGTGTTTGGCGCAGGTGCCGGTTATCCTTCTGGATAAAATTTTACCGCTTTCCATGGTGAAAGTTTTGACAAGCTGGATATTTTTATAATCAAGACGGTCAATATGCTCGGCGCAGAACTTGCACACTTTGCGCCTTGCTTCAAAGCGCTTCTTGGGGCCAAAGGGCCTTGCGCCGCGCTCGCCCGCTGCTGCGGGGGCTGCGGCTGCCGGAACTTTGTGTCCGGTTCCTTCGGGTCTTGCAGATTTTTCTTCTGACATAATTTAATTCCTCTGAAATAAGCCTGTGTTTAGGGCTGTTTAAAGTTAAAAAGGCACATCGTCTTCCGCAACGGCGTCGGCCGCGGGCGCGGTTTGCGCTTCCCTCGCGGGGAAAGCGTCGCCGCCGGCGGCATTATCGGCCGTAGGCAATACCTGCACGCGGTTTGCGATTACGCGCAGAATTTTGCGGTTCTGGCCGGCTTTATCCGTAAATTCATTCATATTAATACGGCCGTCAACAACGACGGGCGCACCTTTTTTGAGGCGGTCTTTGAGCCTCTCGGCCTGCGGGCCGAATAGGCTGACCGGCACATAGGCGACGTCGTCCTTCCATTCGCCCGATACAGTGTCCATATATCTGCGGTTTACCGCAACGTCAAAGCCGCAGACGACGGAGCCCTTCTGCGTCATGCGTACGTCGGCGTCGCGCGTAAGGCGGCCCGATATCAGTATGTAGTTAATTTCCGGAAGACGTATAGACATATATCAACCCTCTTTAGGCGGCTGCGGATGTTTTGGCCGCTTTGGTTTTGGCCGGCCTGGCCTTGGGCTCAACCGTTTTCATAACGGCGGAGCGCAGGACGTTCTGGTTGAGTTTCATGTTCTCGGCCCAGTCTTTGATAAAGGCTTCTTTGGCTTTGAATTTCAGATACAGGTAAAAACCTTCGCGGCTTTTATTGATATCGTGGGTGAATCTTCTTCTGCCCAGCTTTTCCTCGGAGACTACTTCCCCGCCCGCCGAAACTATAAACGCCTTTGCCTTATCGGTAAAGGCGGTAACCTCGCCGTCGGAAAGCTGAGGTTTTACTATTGTTACTGTTTCGTAAGTTTTCATTGTTCCTTATTAACCGCCTGCACGGCGCGGCACGCCGGCGCGGCTGTTTTTAGATAAAATAATATCAACGGGGTACCTTTTACCCCGCCGATACTTAGATAACTTTCAGGCTTTCACCTTAACGCCCGGGCATATCTTTTCCAAAAATATTATAGCAAAGTTAAACCGCGGACGCAAATGTTTGTCATTTCCCCTCTTTGCAAAATGGAGGAAATGCCGAAGCAGCGGCCGGCGCATATTATCCTACCGCACAGCATTGGAACCCGGGAGGACAAAAGGATGAGGCCTGTCCCTGTTCAAGACATTTTTAATGACCGTAATGTCCCCGCCGTCTTCGCAGATGAACCTATAGCCTTTCATGCAGGCCTCGCCGTAAGGGTATTCGCACACAACACGCTTGTCATAAGCGCAGAGGAAAGGTATGCGCGGCGGATACGTGTTTATGGTAATGGTAACGGTATTCCACACAGTAGTGCGCCCGATTTCCAGCTTAATGCGCCGCAGCGCAAGGAATTTTTTCTGCGCGGGATTATTGAAACCCAGATACACCTGAACCTTCTTTTCTATATCGCGCTGGAGGAAATTTTTATCCCACTGGTGGTACTGAATGGCGCGGTGGCTTTCCAGCTGCCAGCGGCGGGCGGCGTAAAAACCCGCGATTTCCGACTTTTGCACCAACACCAGCAGGCCGTATATTTTTATTACGAAAAGCGTAAGAATAAAAAACAAAGGGAAGAGGAGGACGACCTCAGTCGTCGCCTGGCCGCGGCGGGATTTGACGAAATTAAAATTCATCACGGATTTGTCCTTACCTGGTATTTCGGCGTGGGGTTGGGCCATAGGCAGTTATTGGATGCCTTGGTGCACTGCATCGCCACGCGCACATGCGTATGCGGTTTATAGCGCGCAAGGTTTATGCCGAAATAATTACTGGGCGCGGCGAAAGGCTGGTTAATGTCTATGCCGTTAAACAGCTGGCGCAGCCTCTCGCGCGAGCCGGGGTTCAAATAAGCGAACTGGTAGAGTTTGCCGCCTATCAGGTCTAAATCCTTATCATTAAGATCCCATTTCATTGGCATGGTATTATGATCATGAGTATTTTTAAGGGTGAGAGCAATCTTATTTATATATAGCGGCGTAGTGCCGACGATATATTTTTTGAATTCTTTGGAGCCTTCGCGCCCCGCCTGGCTGAGCGAGCAGCCTTCACCGCCCTGGCTGCAGGCATTCAGATAATAAGCCTTGCGGAAGAACTCCCCCCCGTTGGAAACGGTATCATAAACTTTGCGCTGGCCTTCGTAAATTTTACCCAGCATATTATACATAAGTACATACAAAGCTATGGCATCCGTATCAAACGGAACTTTATACGCCAAAGCAAGGAATTCAGAATTAATTGGGTAATAGGTTTCGGGGTCGGCCGAGGGTGTTTCCGTCTCCCAAGAAGCCTGGGGAGGAGTAGGAATCACCGGGTCATCAGAGGCGAAATAATGAAATTCCCATTCCGTTGCCTCGGGCGGTATCACGCCGTTCTCTATGTCGCTCAGCACGGCCTGGGGAAAAGCGCCGCCGACATAATAGAATTCGTAAAGACTAATTTGTTTGCTGGGAGGATTCTCCATAGCATCAGGATCAGGATCAATCTCTTCCTTGTCAATTTCATAATACTCCCTGAAGATCCTGAAAGGATATGCCCCGTTTGAATAAGCTATATTGTTAAGGAAATTGGAAGCGGCCGTAAGCTCCGTAAAAGCCGAGGTGTCAAGGGCGAACTGATGGCGGATTTTTTCCCGCGACAACTTAGTAGTCTCAAACAGCAGATAAATTACCAGCATTATGGTAGGGATAAGCAGCAGCGCGGGCATGGTTATCTGCCCTTTTACTCCGCCGAAAGCGCGTCTGAAACCAGAGAAATTAAACATTGCGCCGCCCTCACTGCAAAATGCTGCCTATTATGGTAAAAAAGCCGCCCGCAATCTGTTTATGGAAAGCCGCAAAAACAGCCACGATTACGGAAACTATCATGCCGAGCATAAAAATAAACTCCACGGTTTGCTGTCCGCGGTTTGACTTTATTAATCCCAACGCGGTTTTGGCTTCGGCTTTAAAACGCATTCTTCACCCGTTTTTATCTGTCCTTATTAAGCTGCTTGCCCTGTACAGCGGCTTTACCTGTCCGGCGATATTAGGCCCCGCTCTATTGCTTCCATAACGGCTTCCGTCCTGCTTGTAACGCCAAGCTTGTGGAAAACGCTGTTAAGGTGGTTCTTGATTGTTTTTACGCTGCACTTAAGCTCCTGAGCAATCTCTTTATTGCTCATGCCGCTGCCCAGACGGCTTAAAACGCGGATTTCAGTCCTGGTAAGCGCGGATTTGACGGTGTTTTGGTCCATCTTGCGCAGGCCTTGCAGAAGTTTGCCCATGAACTGCCGCGGTATCATGAGGCCTTCCGAAGTAAAAGTGCGGATTGAATTAACCAGCTCTGCCGCGGGCAGCATTTTGGAAAGATAGCCGTTGGCGCCGGCTTTGACGGCCTCCATCACGTGCGATTCGTCCTCAAAGCTGGAAAGCATCAAAACATTTGTATCAGGCACGGCTTTTTTGATCTGGCCCACGGCGGCTATGCCGTCAAGTTTGGGCAGCTTTATATCCATCAGCACAATATCTGGCCGCAGTTTTTTGGCAAGAGATACCGCCTCTTCCCCGTCGGCGGCTTCGCCGACGAGCTCTATCCACTTCTCCCCGGCGAGGATGTCTTTTATGCCCTCGCGAAACAGCGTCTGGTCATCCGCTATGAGAACTTTGACGGCTTTTTTCTTGACGGCCATATATATTGTCTCCCTTTACTTAACAGGCAGCGTGAAACTGAAAACCGCTCCGCGGCCAGTGCCCGCGCTTTGCGCCCAGATGCGGCCGCCGTGGTTGAGAATAATATCCTGCGCTATAGCAAGCCCCAACCCCAGCCTGCCGCCGGATCCTTTTTGGTAAAAACTTTCAAACAGCTTTTGGATCTCCTGCGGGGCGATGCCGTCCCCGCTGTCCTTAACAGATACTTTAGCATTTTTATCATCAATTTTCATCACTGAAATTGATATGGTGCCGTTTTGCGGCGTGTGGCGCAGGGCGTTTTCCGTTATATTTGAAAACACCTGCCTTATGCGGCGGCTGTCGCCGTGCACAAAGATTTCCCCCGCGCCATCAAAGGACGCGCTGATATTTTTTAGTTTTGCTTTTTCTTTAAAAACTTCCCACGCGGAGCGCACGGAGGACACAAGTTCAAAATCCGCCTTCTCCAGACGCAGTTTGCCGTTTTCCATGGCGGCCCAGTCAACAAGGTCTTTGACGAGGACGAAAATCTGGTCTATGCTTTCTTCCATAAAGCCCATTTTTTTCTTCTGGCCGGCGTCGGGCGCGGTGATTGTGCGTTTGAGCATATCATAGCTCATCTTTACCGCCATCATGGAGTTGGACAAATCATGCGACACGATGGAAAAAAATTTTGTTTTCATCGCGTTTAAACCGCAGAGATCTTTATTGGTTATCTGCAGGCGTTCAAGCAGCTCGCGGTTGGCCTGCTCAAGGCGTAATTTTTCAAGCGCCATTCTGACCACGCGTTTTAAATATTCAAAATCAACGGGTTTTATAAGGAAGTCGTAAACCGACTCCTGCAAAGCTTTCACTACAGTGCCGAGCGAGGCATAAGCCGTCATCATAATTATCTGCGAGCGCGTGTTTATCCGGCGGATTTCCCTCACCGCGTCAAGGCCGGTGCCGTCCGGCAGATTATAATCCATCAGAATAACGCCGAAGAAATCTTTTTTTACCAAATCCATACACTGCGCCGCGGTTGCGGCCTGCAGGACGGCGTAGCCCTCAAGTTCAAGCAGCTCGCTTAAAGTGGAACGCAGGTTATCGTCGTCGTCAACCACGAGTATTTTTACCTCTTCTTTTTCTTTTGCCATGCGGCCCTCTCTCAATGCTCTTCTTTATATAATTTAAAAACTATTGATATTTTTGTGCCTTTGCCAGCCTCGCTTTGCAAAATTATATCAGCTTCATTGCGCGCGGCGACTTTTTTTACCACCGCCAGCCCCAGGCCGGTGCCGCGCGCCTTGGTGGTAAAGAACGGGTCAAAAATTCTTTCCTGTATATCGGCCGGTATGCCCGGGCCCGTGTCCCGCACGGAAACCAGCGCGCCTTCCCCCTCAATTTTTGTTTTTACCATAAGCCGCCCGCCTTCCGGCATGACCTCAACGCTGTTGGCGATGATATTGCGCAGGGCCTGCTTCATTTCCTCGGCGTCAATGCGCACGCGCGGCCGCTGCGGGCTGTATTCGGCAACTGTTTTGATATTCTGCGGCATGGGATAAGAGGCCAGAATTTCTCTGACGTATAAATTCAAATCAACGATGGCCAAAATCTGCTCGCGGCTGCGGGCATAGCCAAGGATTTCCTCTATGATGCCATTGGCCTGCTTAATTTCCTGCTCTATCACGGAAATATTTTTCAGCACACGCTCGTCCGCGTTTTCGCCCAGGCGGGCCTTTATCAGATAAAGCGCATTTGCCATAACGGCCAGCGGATTGCGGATTTCGTGGCTTACTATGGAAGCCATCTGCCCGATGGCAGCAAGCCGCTCCTTTTTGATAAGTTCGCCCAGCGCGGTACGCAGTTCCCTGGTGCGGCTGCCCACGCGCAGCTCAAGCGACTGGTTGATTTCCTCCAGCTCCTGCCTGTCCTGCGCAAAAGCGTCCAGCTTAAGTTTTATTGAATCCAGCATGCGCGCGAAGGCCAGCGCAAGCGAGCCTATTTCATTATCAGGCGCAGGCAGCGCCGGCAGCGTGGAGACATCCCCCCCCTCGGCAATATTAACGGCTTTGGTTATTATTTTAACGGGACGAATTACCGCAGACCACAGCCAGAAAGTAAGCAGCAAAACCAAAAGCAGCGCGGCCGCGGCAAATAAAATAATCCGCTTATAGCCGGCTTTGAACAGGGCCGCCGCCCTTGCTGCAGCGGTTGAAGACTGCTCCTGATACACCAGCCACTGCGTGGCGGGGTTTTGCGTCAGTATACCGGTGCGGCCTTTATCCCGCAGTACGGAAGGCAGCCCGCCCTGCCCAGCCTGCGCGGCGAGCGTTGCCAGCTTATCCTTATAATTATCGCTTACCGTCACGGCAAGGCCTTCTTTTGAAGAATAAATCAGAAACCCGCTTTTTGTGAAAACCAGCATAAGCATATCCGGCTGCGGCAGCCGCGCAAGCCCGCGCTCAAGCGGCTGCATATTGAATTCAGCCACGGCGCAGGAGCGGTTTTGCAAATCTCCGTCCACGGGGAAAG
Source organism: Elusimicrobiota bacterium (assembly GCA_031264445.1). Taxonomy (GTDB): domain Bacteria; phylum Elusimicrobiota; class Elusimicrobia; order Elusimicrobiales; family Elusimicrobiaceae; genus Proelusimicrobium. Next base: position 7,458 of record JAISDW010000075.1, on the reverse strand, counting down.
CCATATTAAGCAGCAGCTGCCTTCTGTAAAGATTTTTGCGTATTGCGCCTGTAAAAAGCCGCCCGTCCTCAATGCACGTTTTGTACACCGCGGGCCAGATTTCGCCGTAATCCGCGCGCGGCCTGACGCCGATAAGCGCCGTTTCGGCGCCTTCCGCATCTAGCAGCGCGGCGCCGGTCAAATCCGGCGCGACTGCGGCCAAATCATGCGCGGATATGTTTTGCCCGCCGGCCGCGCCGCGCGCAAGCGAGGCAAACAAAGCGCTGACCAGCGTTCCGTTGCGTTCAGCATAATCGGTAATTTGGTCGGAGACGAGGGAAGCGTAATATTTTATTTTTTCTTCGGAATTTTCGTCAATCAGGCTTTGGGCGGAGCCGTAAAAATAAAAACCGGCCGACAGCGCGGGCAACAGCCCCGCCGCCGCCAAAACGAAAAACAGGAAATAAATAAGATGGCCTTTTTTCATTTACAATTATTTTCTGCCCTTAAATTTGCCTTAAGTTTTTTCCTCACCTCTCCCTAACCCTCTCCCCCCTGAAGGGCGGAGAGGGAAGAAAATCTTTTCCCTTTCCCGCTTGCGGGGGAAGGCAGGGTGGGAGAATAGGGATAAATACGGGAACCGATAAAATAAAAAAAGGGGCATATCGGAATATGCCCCTTTGCCTGATAAAACTATCCTAGCATTGGCCGCCCACGGGCGCGGCAGCGGCGGCTCTCGGCGTCGCGTTTGCTATGCCCTCAAGACCGGGGATGCCAGCAAGGCCGTTGATATCCGTCACGACCCTGCCTTCCCACAGGAAAGTGGGCGAGCCGCTTACGCCGATTTTTTCGGAATATTTGGCCTCTTCTTTAAGCATTTCAACGCCGCGTTTCCATTCCTTTTTGAAAACTTTAGGGTTGATGCCGGCCTTTTCCGCCGCGACGTCCCACAGAGAGGACTGGTAATCGTCATTGCGGACTTCAAGATATTTCCACAATTTATTTGGATATTTATCTTTGATGATAAGCTGGCGGATATTCTCCTCCCACTCGCCGGTGCCGTGCAGGCTGCGGAAAGCGTTTTTGCCTTCGCCGCCGCCATCGCTGACGATATACCTTACGTCAACTTTGATATCCTGCGGAATGCGGCCCGTCTTCATGGCTTCAATAACCCTGCCTTCGGCCATTGCGCCGTAAGGGCACTGAGACATTACAAAAAGCTCCAGCACGCCGGGTTTGCGCGGATTGTCCATATGCACGCCGAACCTTGTGGCCTTTTCAAAAATAATGAAGTCCTTATTGGCTTTAAGATAGCCCTGTTTGATATTATCGCCGAACTTCTCTTCCGTTATCTCGGTTTTGCCGACCAGATAAAGCGGCATATAATCAAGTTTAAGGCCGGCGTATTTGGGATCTTGAAGGGCGGCCTCGCGGTCCACTTCGGTAATTTCAAGCGGCACGCCCAAAAACCTTTCCAGATTCGCGTTTAAACTCTGGTCAACCCCGCCCGAGGCTTCCCCGGCGGCTACTATGACGGTAACAGGTACGGCGGCGGGTTTGGCCGGCGCTTTAGAATTTGACTTTTTGGCCTGCGCGAAACCGACACCCGCAAATAAAGCTAACGACAGTACAAGCAATAACAACTTTTTCATATCTCCTCCGATGTAATAGCGCGATGCGCTTTAATTTCCTTCCGTGCCCTGCGTTTCTTCAACCTCTTCAATATCAAATCTTATACCTTTGATACCGAAGGAGCAGAAAAGATTGTAAACGAAAGCTATAATAACGCTGAGCATAAGCATTACCGCCGTTTCAACCAGTATCCCGAGGATAACCTGCATGACCATCTGTCCGGCCGAGGCATCCCCGAAATCAGGCGGGGCAAGCAAAGCCCGCGCCATCGCCAGACCGAACAATACCAGTGGATAAGCCGATAATACCAAAGAACTTATGGTTATCTTTCTTATTTCCAGTTTCATGTTTTTATGTCTCCTTGTAAAACTGCCGCGCGCCGGCTGCAGACGCCGCATACAAACATTCTATTTTTTTTAGGACAGCGGTTCAAGTACTATCACGGTGCGCACGATGCCGCCCTTTGAACTGAGCTGCAAAGTCTTTATGCCGAAAGCGCGCCCGCCGCTTTCCGTCTTAGCGCGGAAGATTTTGCCCGGGTTGTCCATCGCCTGGCCCACAAGATGCACTATATCCTGCTGCGTGCCGCCGAAGATATCAAGCAGATGCACGGGGCCGTCTTTTTTTATCGCCAGCTCAAAATTGGCGTGCATAACATTATTATTTTCGTCCACCACTATTGCACGGCTGCCTTTGGGTATGGTTATTGCCAGTACGGAAGACCACCATTCCTGCTCGTAATTCTGGCGGTTTTTGTCAACGATTTCGCGCTCCTCAAGCTCTTTTTTGACTTTGTTCAGAAAATGCTCAACGGCTTTGGCCAGCGTGCCGACTTCGTCCTCGCGCTCCATAAAGTCAAACTGGAAGCTCTTGGTTGACACGTTTTCTATGCTGCCGGTAAGGTATTGAAGCGGATTGACGACATTGCGTATAACAAATAAATAAAGCACAAAGCCCATAAGCGCGAATATCGCCACCGCGCCTGCAAGATAGGAAAGCAGGGCTTCGTTTATTTTTTCTTTAACCAGCTCGCGCGAAACGTCCAAACTTATCACGCCGGCGACATTATTGTCCTTGGCTTTCAGCGGGATGGCGATTTCGTAAGCATTGCCGTCGTCCTTGAGTATCACGCTGTGGCGTTTGGTCTGGAAAGCGTTGAAGACGGCGTCAGTCTCCAGATAGCCGCCCCTGTCGTATTCTGGCAGCGTCCGGCCCCACATATTGACGTCTTTATGCCAGCGCACGGTGCCGTTGCCGTTAAAATATACTACGTTTAAAATTCTGTTGTCCTGCCTGGGCCAGGAGGTTATTACGTCGTTTTCCTGTATCGTCGCGGCTGACTGCCTGCTGACGAGCCCCTCCATAAGAACATTGGCGTTGCGGCGCACGGTGTCTATCACCTGGTCCTGCAGGTTGGCGTCAAAAGCGTATTTGAACATATTAAAATACAATAATGCGCCCAGAATAATGGCATAACCCGCCACAAGCGTAAACCACAAAAACCAACGCACACTTATTTTTTTAATCATATTTCCATTTTACCATTTTATCGTCATTACCGCCGTCTTTTGCCGAGGCTTTCATTGCCTTTTTATCTCTTTCGTAAATGGCGATGTTCTGAAATTGGGCATACAGCAAAATTAAATCCCTCGCCCCTGCGGGGCACTCCCTTTACTAAAGGGAGAAAACTGTCTAAATATCCAAAATTCAGAACAACCCCCTAGAATAAAAAAGTACGCCCAACTACAACCGCCTAGCGGGCGCCGTATTGCGCCTCTATACGCTTAAGGCCGAGGGCAGCGTCGCTGTTTTCGGGATTGAGCTGCAGGGCGGCCTGCCATTCCTCTTTGGCCTTGTCAAAATTGGCTTGGTTGTAATAGGAAATGCCGATTCTGTAACGCTCTATTGAGGCCTGGCGCGCGTCTTCAGATATCGTCCCCTGCTTATCAATCATTTTGCCGATAGGCGTTTCGCCCTGGTCAACCGTTATGGGCTGACCGTCAGGGCCGACTTGCACCGGCGCGGCTCCGCCGCCTCCCAGAAGCGGCTCAACGGTTACCACGGGCGCGGGCGTAGGATCTTCTTCTTCCGTTGCGGGTTTGTCCGCCGGTTTCTTACGCGCTAACAGGGCGGCGGCTTTTGCCTTTTCGGCGTTCTTTACAAGCGTGTTGATATCGTTTTGGTTATATCCCCAGTTTTTGGCTTCCTTCCAGTTGTTTATGGCTTTATCATATTGTTTTACGCCGTAAGCCTTATTGCCCGCGGTATAGTAGCCGCCGGCGATTTCGCCCTTAAGCTGCATGGCGTATTTTTGCGTCTGCTGCTCCCCGGGCTGGACTTCAAGAGCCTTTTCAAACTCGCGGTAGGCGGGCACAAGTTTGCCTTCGTTATAGAGGCTGAAAGCGCCGGCCACAAGCTTTCTGTTTTCCTCGGTTTTCATGGTATTTTCAATTTCGGAGATCTTATTGATTAAATCTTTATCGTCTTTCTTTATCAGCAAGACGCTGTACCACTGGTTAAGCGCTTCCTGATAATCACCGTTTTTATAGGCGTAAAACCCGCGGCGCGTATGCTGCTGGGCAATTTCATCGTCTATGCGTTTCACCCAGTTTTGCGCGTCGGGTTCATACGGGCGCAGCACGAGGATTTCTTCAAACTTTGCCTGCGCTTCCACCAGGCGGCCCATTTTGTAGAGATTTCTGCCTTCCTCGTATTTCATATTGATAATTTCCTGCTCCGAAACCGTGCCGTAAACGGCCATGCGGCCGGCTTCGGAAGCGAGCGTCTGCGCTTTGGAGAGGCTGGGGTCTATGCTCAAAATGACATTTGCAAGCTCCTGCGCGCGCTGGTAATCGCCGCGGCGGTAAAGCGCGTAGGCGTTTTCATAAACCATGCGCAGAGTATAGTTTTGTATGCGCTGCTTTTCCAGCTGCACGGTGGAGAGATATTGCTTCTTCTGCTCCACGCTGGAAATCGTGCCGAGCGAAATTTTTTGCAGGTCAAGCATCATGCCGGCCTCTTTGCCGGTTTCCCGCTGCGGGCGGCCGGTCTGCTGCGCGCGGGCCGCGCAGAAAGCCAGGGAAAAGATTAAAGTAAACAGCATTAATTTTTTCATAAATTGTACCTCTGTAAAAAAATAAAAAACTTTTGCCGTCATTGCAGCCGCGCCGCTCCGCACGCTTTTAACCCGCGCTTAAAACGGCATGCCGCCGCGCATGAAATCAGCTATCATGGGCGAAAGCATCATTATAAACACCACCGGAAAGATGAAGATAAACAGCGGTATCAACATCTTTGTGGAGGCCTGCGCCGCAAGCTTTTCCGCCTTATTTAAGCGGCGGAACCTTAAATCGGTTGAAAAATTTCTGAGCAAGTCCACAAGGCTTGTGCCCAGCTCGTCGGATTGCACTATCAGCCCGACGAATGATCTTATATCCTGCACGCCGGTGCGCGCGCTGAACCTTTCCAAAGCCTCGCGGCGGGAGTAGCCCAGTTTGGTCTCGTTAAGCGTTTTTTCTATTTCAACTTCCAGCAGGGTTTTCTGCTTGGCGATTTTTATGATTCTTTCAAAAGCCGTCATATAATCCAGGCCGGATTCTATGATAAGCGCCGTCAAATCAACCGTGGTGGAAAAGTTGCCCAGCATGTCCCGCTGGCGTTTTTGTATCTGGGATTTCAGCCTTGCGTCCGGCATCACAAAACCCAAAGGCAAAAGGAAAATTGCAAGCCAGAAGGGCAGGCCCATTACAAAAAAGCCCAGCGCAAAACTTACCGGCAGGATGAACATATAATATATCTTCTGATACAAAACGTCCACGGGCTGCGGTTTTGTTGGGCTGCCCAGAAGCATACAAATTTCTTCAAGCGGTTTCTGCAGCTTGAAAGTATTTAGGATAAACAGCGCAAACCTGTCAATAATGCTCTCATTGGGGCGCAGCCGCGCGAAGGAAGAGGTGGATTTTATCTGCCTTACCTCAAGGTCGGCGATGGCTTCCTGCTCGGGCGCGGGCAGCAAAAGTTTTACCGTAGCCCAGAACAAAGCGAAAGCGCCCATGGAGGCCAGGCCCATCATCAGATACAGATACGCGTTTACGCTCATACCTTGATTTCCCCCAGTTTATTGACCATCTTTATACCAAGGCCTATCCAGATGATGCAGAAGAAAAGCACTATCATGCCGACGGGATTTGTCGGGTTGTAAAACGCAAGCATGGTATCGGGCTGGAAGACGAACATAACGCCCACCATTATCCACGGCATTATGCCGACGACCAAAGCCTGTATGCGCTGCTGCGCAGTCATGGCCTGCAGTTTGTCTTCGAGTTTGCTTTCCTCGCGGATATTTTCCACGATGCGCTCAAAAATTTTGGTAAGGTTGCCGCCCACCTGGCGCTGCAGCACTATGGCTTTAACCATGTAGGAAAGCAGCCTTGATTCAACGCGCTCTTCCATACCTTCAAGGGCTACTTCAAAAGGCGTGCCAAGCTGGTAGTTTTTGATGACCAGGGCAAACTCCTCCGATATCGGGGGCCGAAGGTCGTGCGAGACCATGTCAAACCCCTGCACAATATCCATGCCGGACTTTAAGGAATTGGAAAGCAGAATAAGCGCGTCCATAAGCTGTCCGTTTATTTTCTCGCCGCGGCGGCGTTTTAACATGCCCAGCATAAGGCCCGGCATTTTGAGGCCCGCGTAAAGGCCCATCGCAAAACATATTGCAAACATCAGCGCGCCCAGCAGGCCGCCCACCATTGAGCCGAAAAACAAACCGACTATAGAGAAAAAGCCCAAAGTGCCCAGCACCAGATATTTTACGTTTATATTGATGAACTGGCGGCTGTAATCGTCCGCCCAGGCGGAAGACTTCTGCATATATTTGGCAAAGGCGTCGTTAATTTCGTCGTTCTTATCCGAGACGATTTTATACACGCTGAAAAACACCGCGAAAGCGCCGAAGGCCATCAGAACGGATATCAGGACGCGGTTGGAGCTGGATTTTCCTGCCTCCCAGGGCATAAGCGACTGCGGGGATTTGGTGATATCATTATACATATTGCCCGAAAGCACGGCTATGCCTATTACGGACTGGCGGAATTTGTTTTTCCACTGGCCGGCGGGGCTTATGAAAGATTCTGAGACGCTGTACATCTCGCTGTTAATTAGTTTTAAAGTGGCCGCGAGTGAGCGCGAGCGTCCGCGCATACCGTCTTTCATGTTATAGTTCGGCAGAGCGGCGTTAATCCTGTCCAAATCCATGAGGAAAAATGTACGCGTGCGGCCGAAGTCTTCTATAATCTTCTGTTCGGTATCGGTGGAGCCTTCGTTTATCCTTTCCGCCTGAGAGAGTACGTCCAAAACCGCAAATATCGCGCGGCGCCACATTTCGGTCTCGCTCAGGTATTCCTTGCGGCCGGCGTTTTCAAGCGACCACAGCATGCGCCCGTGCATTGAGGGCAAATCCTCCAGCAGCCATTTGGGCGGGGAGACCTCAACCTCCTTCCCCGTGCAGACATTGGTTTTTATCTTTTTGCTTTCCGGCGTCTGGGAAGGGTCAAGGAAAATATAAAGTATGCGCAGCTTTTCCTTTGCGCAGGCGATATACTGCGCCTGTTTCGGCGTGAAGACGCCCTTACGCGTCTGCGCCTTAAGAGCGCAGGGCAGCAGGAAAAATGCGGCAAGCAGAATGGTTAATCTTTTCATTTTATTTTCTTTAATCAAAATTTTTTCTTTATCAAAAATTCTTTCGCTCTTTGCCGTCATTGCGAGGCGCGCAATGACGACCTTAAAATTTTTCTCCCTTTCGTAAAGGGAGTACCGCCGTAAGGCGGGGAGGGATTTAATACTGCC
>JAISDW010000124.1 GCA_031264445.1 Elusimicrobiota bacterium | reverse complement strand
AACAGTCCGTTTAAGAAGAGCAAATGAGAGTTAGTGGAACTACTTTTAGTAGTAGCTGGTGAAGAAGGGCTATGCCCGTATGAGAAAAACCCCCCGTTACACGGGGGGATATTTATTATTGTATCAGATTTATAAGTTAATTAACCAGAAAAAACCTGGTGGAGTTTCCCTCTACCACCGTAGTAGAAGAAAAGCCCATTATTTTATTGCAGAAATCGCCCGCCGTGGTTATTTTTGCAGGGACCTCAACGCAGTAGAGCCTGTTTTTGCCGAGGGAGGCAAAATTATCGCTGACGGAATGCGTATAAAGAAATCCTGCCGAAGTAAATTTGCCCTTTATAAATACGCCGGTGGAAAAAAAGAAAAGGCTGTCCGGGCCCATGTTGTTGATAACAAGCTCCATAATATCATTCGCCCTTATTCCATTGGTGGAAGGTGCTCTCCAACTGGCGGAAAGCGATGTCTCAGGCTTAACCGGCAGAGAGTCAAAAGAAATATCCAACTCGTCAAAATTGCTCGGGTATCTGCCGTGAACGAGAAAATACATCTCCTGCGCATTTGCCAAATCCCGCACCGATTGCTGCAGCTGGGCGGCGCGGCTTCTCCATACCGCTTTTTGATAGTGCGGCAGCGCGATTGCGGCAAGAATGCCGATTATTAAAACAACGACTAATAACTCAATTAGAGTAAAAGCCATTTTGTTAAGTTTCATTGTATTCTCCTCTGGGATTTAAAAATAGACGTCTACCTTTTATATCAAACTAAATCCGGTTTTGCAACACCGGTTTTATTAAAAGGTTATAATATATTTAACGGCGCGGGATTTTTACGATACGCGCCGATAAGGCCGGAATTGATGAAGTAGTATATTTAAAGGAGAAATTATGAAGAAAACATTGAAGGCGCCGGCAGTCGCGGCCGTGGTAATTTTAGCGTTTGCCGCTATATGGATTGCCAAGCATAACGGAGCTGAAAAGGCTGGCAATGACGCTTCCGTTGAGGTAAATGAGGCTTATTCCATAAAATACTCATGGCCGGAAAAGCCCAAAGTAGGCCATTATATTCTTAAGGTCAATGTTTATGACAAGGCCGGCAAAGCGCTTAAAGACCTTAAAGACATTGAAGCCACGGTGAGTTATGATATGCCTTCCATGCGCGGGCACCATGCGGAAAGCGCAAATATGAAGCTTTCGGCCAAGGGCGATTTCCTGCTGCCTATTCATTTTGCCATGCGCGGCGATTGGGAAATAATTATCTCGGTCAAAAAAGACGGGCATGAAATTGCAGGGCAGACAATCTCACTGGATATATAAATATGAAGCATCCCCTGTTTATTTTGCTGTCTGTTGTTTTTGCGGCTTCTTACGCAAACGCGGCGGACAGCCTTTTGTACTTTGAGGCGCAGGGGATTGCCGGTTATTCGTCGGCGGACAGCGGGGCGGTGTATCATTCCGGCCACAAATACGACGCCATGCAGAAAAACGGCATAGGCTTTGACTATATCAAAAAATTTTCCGGCGAGTATGGCGATATCGGGACAGGCGCGCTGCAGATGCGGCTTGTCTGGGATGACGCCGACGACAAACCGCAATTGCAAATATATAATGCCTATTTTAAGGTAAAAACTTCCGCCGCGGATATATGGGCCGGCCATAACCGCATTGCGTTCGGCCTGGCTTCTTATTGGGATACGCATGCGGACCTGCTTCAGCCGCTTTCCATGTATGGTTTTGGAGCAGACCGCGACTGGGGCGCGGGCGTTTCGCGCGATTTTGCCGACGGGGATTTTGCCGCGGCCCTGACAGCCGGTTCCGGCATGCCGCTGAAAACCGAAGGAAACTGGCTTGCGACCTCCCGCGTTTCATACGGCGTTCTGCCGCGCGACAATTATAATATAGGCCTTTCTTTTATGGGCGGGCGGATGCTTGATACCATGGGATATAAAGTTTTAGACCGCGACCCGAAAAATGTTTTCTTGGGCGGTGTTGACGCCGCCTATAATTACGGCCGTATGGAACACAAGGCGGAGTTTGACTTCGGCCGTAAAAACGATATGCCCGCCATTGGCGCATTTTACAGAATCGCTTTCAATTTTTTGGAAGAAGACAGATTTAAACTGGAAGGGCAATATATTTATACAAAGCAGGAGGGAACAAGCGAAGCTATTATCGGCGCCGGCGGGAAATACAGAATAACGCCTTATCTGGCTTCCGGCGTCATGTATCAAAAGACGCGGGAGATGAATGACAACCGCATTGTTTTCCAGTTTTATTATTATATCCGCGTTTAAGGAGAGAAAATGAAAAAACTGCTTTTAGTTTTAATATTTTTGTCCGGCTTTTACGGCGGCGCGTTTGCCGCGGTCGGCTGCGACCTCAACGACCCCGACCGCGACGTAAAACGCTTCTTTCCCGAATCCACCGGATATAAAACGGCCTATATGTCGCTTGACAGGCTGGGCGGGCAGGAGCTTTTGCAACAGGTGGAAACGCGCCTCGGCGATAAATTTACCGGCCTTTATGAAACTATAGACGTGCCTTATACGGTATATACAATTTTTAAGGATAAAGAAATTATCGGTTATATACACGGCATAAATCAAAAGGGGAAATACGGCGGTTTGCAGGTATTTTTGATTTATGATACAAAGGGAACAATTACGAATTTTTATTACCAGAAACTGACGAACAAGGAAGCAAAAAAGATGCGCTCGCCGGCGTTTGGCGCGCAATTTAAAGGGCTCTCGTTCGGCGATTTTAAAAACTATGACCCGTTGTCGCATACGGGAATGCCGAAGGTAATAAAAGGCGAAGGCGATGACTTTTTTTCCACGCTCCGCGCTGTAAAAAAGAACCTTATCCTGATGGATATTTTCGTATTTAACAATAAGGGGACGGTAAAATGAAATTAAATATTTTTCAGGTATCGTATAAAAATCTTTTCCGGCGCAAGGTCAGAACTGCGCTTACCATTACCGGCATAATGCTTTCCACATGGGTTTTGGTTACGCTTCTGGGATTTAACAGAGGCTATGAAAATTCCTTAAACGATAATATAGAAGGCATGGGCTTTCAAATCGTCCTGACGGCAAAAGGCTGCCCTTATGAAGCGGCGACACTGATGCTGAAAGGCGGAACCGGCTTACGCTATATGCCGCAGAAATTGGTAGAGAGCGTGGCCGGCCGGCCCGAAGTGGCGCAGGCAACCGCCCAGCTTATGCACGCGGAATTTGACCCCGACAAGGGCGAAAACGGCGGGACGACCGTGTTCCTGGGCATAGATCCGCTGACCTATCCCGATATGAAACCTTATCTGCAATTTAAACAAGGCGGGTGGTTCGCGGCGGCCGCGGCGGACGAAGTAGTCCTTGGTTATGAAGCGGCGGAACTTGAACAGCGCGAAGCGGGCGATATGATGCTGCTCCCGGGGAGCGACGCGGAATATAAAGTCGTAGGCGTGCTGGCCCGCACGGGAACGCAGGACGACGGAATGATTTTCCTGCCGCTTGCGTCGGCGCAGAAAACTTTCAATAAAGAAGGCGAACTGACAATGCTTGGCATACGCCTGAAGCACGGGGCCGACCAGGCGGAATTTGAAGAGTGGCTTTACAAACTTCCCGACGTGCAGGTA
>JAISDW010000104.1 GCA_031264445.1 Elusimicrobiota bacterium | reverse complement strand
TAAACCGGCTTTTTGCCGTAAAGTTCAAACATTACTTTATTCAGCGACGGCACGCCGCTGGGGCCCGCGTTTATCAGCGTTCCGTCCAAATCAAACAGAACCAGTTTCATTTTTTGTTTTTCCTTTTTTAATTGTAATCGTAATCAGATACGCGCCGGAAAGCGCCAGCGCAAGGCCTGCAGTCCGGCCCGCGGCAAACTTATCCGTACCTGCCAGCGCGGAGAGCAGATAAGTAATCACGGGATAACACAAAATAACCGCCGTCGCTTTTGATAAATCCATATTTCGTATAGCTTTGTACCAGAACGCATTGCCTACGGCATAATTGACCACGCCCATATAAAGTAGCAACAGCGCGAGCGTCCACCCGGGCCTAAACGCGCTTATGTCAAAATTGAATGAGGCAAGGATAAACGCAATGGGCAGACTCCAGATAAAAGCGAATATAGCGCGCCCCGTGCTCAGCAGCTGCGGCGGCAAATCCTTCGGCAGTTTTTTGGCGAAGATATGCGAAACCTGAAACATCCACACCGTGCACAGGACTATTATATCGCCTTTCCACCGCGGGGAGAACTTCCCCCCCAGCAGTATCACCGCCACGCCGCTTATCACCAGCGCGGTGCCCAGCAGCTGTTTTGCCGATGGACGCTCGCGCAGGAATATTGCCGCAAGCAGCAGGGAATAAACCGCCTCCGTCTGGTTCAATATCGCGGCATTGGCCGGCGTTGTGTATTGCAGCGCGATAAAAATCAGCAGGAAGGGTAAAGCCGTGCCCATGAGGCCTATAATGCAGAAAGGCAGAAAAGTATCGCGCCGGAAGAATACGCCCCACATTTTGTTTTTGCTTACCCACGGCGCCCAAAACAGAACCGCGGCCGCCGTGCTGCACAGCAACAGCAGCGAGGGCGAAATTACGCCCGCCGCAAACTTGCCCGCCACGGGATACACGCCCGTCACCAGCACGGCAATCCATAAAGCCTGTACCGGCGGTATTTTGTCCATTTAGCTGAAAACTTAATATCTGCCCGCGGAGCCGAAGACGGATTCGTTCTTTTCTTTATACATCTTTATCAGGTCCGCGCGCGCGGGGCCGAGGTATTTACGCGGGTCAAACTCGCTGGGCTTTTCGGCAAAAACTTTGCGTATGGCGGCGGTCATGACAAGCCGTCCGTCGGAGTCAACATTAATCTTGCATACCGCGCTTTTGGCGGCTTTCCTGAGCTGTTCCGCCGGCACGCCGACGGCGTTTTCCAATTTGCCGCCGTATTTATTTATAGTTTCAACGGCTTTTTGGTCAACGCTGCTCGCGCCGTGCAGCACTATCGGGAAGCCCGGCAGGCGTTTGGAGACTTCCTCCAAAATATCAAAGCGCAGCGGGGGCACACTTTCGCCCGGCTTCACTTTAAATTTATACGCGCCATGGCTTGTGCCGATTGAAATCGCCAGGGAATCCACGCCCGTGCGTTTTACAAAATCTTCAACCTGCGCGGGGTCGGTATAGGTATGATGTTCGGCCGATACTTCGTCCTCTATCCCGGCCAAAACGCCAAGTTCCCCCTCAACGCTGACGCCGCGCGCATGGGCGTATTCAACCACTTTTTTGGTCAGCGCGATATTTTCCTCATAAGGCAGGTGGGAGCCGTCAATCATAACGGAAGAAAACCCCGAATCTATGCAGCTTTGGCAAATTTCAAAACTGTCGCCGTGGTCAAGGTGAAGGGCTACTGGCACGGGGGCCCCCATTTCTTTCATCATTTCAATAGCGCCGCGGCCCATCCAGCACAGCAGCGTGGCGTTTGCGTAATCGCGCGCGCCTTTGGAGACCTGTAAAATCACGGGCGAGCGCGATTCAAAACAGGCCGTTATTATGGCCTGCAGCTGCTCCATATTATTAAAGTTATAAGCGGGCACGGCAAAACCTTCTTTCATGGCTTTGGCGAACATCTCTTGCGTGTTTATAAACCCCAGCTCTTTGTATGAAACCGTCATGGTTAAAACCTCCGTTTCTTTAGTATAATTAATTGTACAATTTTTGGATTTTATACGCTATTATGCATGACGATATAGAAGGGAAAAAGGTGCCGTCAATGGATTTTCGGGAGCTTAACCGCCGTAAAAATTATGCGCTGCGCCGCTTTAAAACGTATTTAGCGAAATTATTTCTGGACAGGCGCAGCCCCGCGCGCTTCACGCCTTCAAAACTCAAAGAAATCCGCCGTATTGCCCTGCTGCGCAATGACGATAAAATCGGCGATATGATTGTCGCCACCATGTTGCTGCGGGAGCTTAAAAAACAGCTGCCGCTTGCGCGGATAATGGTGCTGGCCGGCCCGCGCGCCGCCGAAGTAATAAGCAATAACAGGAATGTTGGCGATATTGTCATCTGCGTCAAAAATTTCCGGCGGATTTTGAAAGCCGGCATAGCGCTGCGCCGCCAAAATTTTGACCTTTTTATTGACATGGACGAGCGGCCGCTGTGGCATACCTTGCTGCTGCTGCGCCTGATGAATCCTAAATATATCTTCGGCTTCAACCGCGGAGGATACGGGCTTTATAATATCAACGCGGTTTGCGATTTTAACGGCGGGCATATAACCGCGCTGCACAGAAAGATGTTTGAAATCCTGCGTCTGCAAAAGCCCGCGGACGGTTATGATATTTTTGTGCCAAAGGCTCTCAGGGAGCGCGCAAAAAAGTTTTTTGAGGCCCTGCCGCGCGCTGCGGGCAATATCATTTTTAATCCTTTTGCCGCAAGCAAACACCGCGCTCTATCCTATGCGCAGGCCGAGGAGACTGCACGTGCGCTGCCGTCTTATAATTTTGTGCTCACAGGCGCCCCGCGCGAACTTGCCGCTTTTACCGCCGGCCGAGTTTTGCCGCCGAATCTGCATGCCGCGCCAGCGCGGGAGGAAGGCTTGTTTTGGTCTTTCGCGCTGCTTGCCGCAAGCGACGCGGTAATCACGCCGGATACCGCCATAGTGCATGCCGCCGTTGCTTTTGACAGGCCGCTGCTTGCGCTTTACCGCGGCGGCGGGAACGGAACTATGCCGCTTTGGGGCCCCGGGCTCAATGCGCGCCGCGCGCGCATAATAACCGCGCCGGCCGGCGCGGACTTAAGCCGCGTCCCGGCGGCCGATATCGCCAAAGAGCTTGCCGCGCTTCTGAGAGGTTAATTTAACTAAAGCGCAACTGCGTTTACAACTCGTATCTTTTTTCTGATGTACCGGTATAATAAGTGCCTAGCATTTCGCATATAGCCACATCTTTTGCCTCGCGCGCCGAACAATAAAGTTTCCCGCCTTTCAGGTAGCCTTGATAATTGCTTTTATCAAATATATAATCAAACCAATAACCGTAAGAGCTGTTTATCCGATAAGCATCAAGGTAAACATTGTCAAACTTGTTAGCGGCAGACTTGTTAACTAAGACATACGCAAAATATTTTCCGTCTATTTGGCTGCTTGATACATTATTTCCTGGAATGCTGATGTCTAACTTGTTAAAGTCCATTGTGTATTCGCTATAGATCAAATAATACATTTCCTCCGCTTGTTTTATAGTTTTCATTATGCTTAAAGCTTCGGCTGCGCGGGCTTTTTCTACGGATTTTTGATATTGCGGCAAAGCAATAGCGGCGAGAATGCCGATAATCAATACAACCACAAGCAGTTCAATTAACGTGAATGCTTTTTTGTTTATAGTGCTCATAATACTGCCTCCATAC
>JAISDW010000102.1 GCA_031264445.1 Elusimicrobiota bacterium | reverse complement strand
GCTGAATTCCTCCCCCGTGAAATCGGTTTTAACTTCATCGGAAAAATCCATTTTGGAGGAGCTCGCTGCCACTGCAACTTTATTATCGCCCAAGGTATATTTTACAGTGCCGCCAAGGTCGCTGGCGCACAGCGCGGCGCGTTTTGTGGAGGACAGAAGTTCCTTTGTGCCAACTTTAAAGATTATGTTCTTTTTGGACGGCACAACCTGTTCATAATTGGGGAAATTACCCTCTATCAGGCGCGATATAAAAGTGGTTTCCTTCATTTTAAAACTGATTTGATTGGCCGAAACATTAACTTCCAGAAAATCGTCTTCGCCCGGCTTTTCTATGCCGAGCAGCTTTAAAACTTCGTTCAAAATTTTGCTGGGCACTATTATTTTAAAATCCTTTGCTCCGGCCAGCGCGGGCGCGGCGGCAAGCGCAAGCCTGCGGCCGTCGGTAGCGACGATTTCAAATTTTTCTTTGGTATTTATCCACAGCAGGCCGTTAAGAACATAACGCGTTTCCTGCGTTGAGGACGAAAAAACGGTATTTTCAACCATTTCTTTTATTTCTGTGGCTTTTATTTTTAAAGTTTCGTCTTTTTCTATTTCAGGGACTACGGGGTATTCGCTTTTAGGCGTGCCTATAACCCAGAATTTACTTTTGCCGCTTTTGATATGCAGCTTATTATCCGCGTCGGATTCTATTTTTATCTCTTTGTCAGAAGGCAGATTTTTGAGTATGTCAGCAAATTCTTTTAAAGGCGCGGTTATGGAGCCTTCTTCAAGCACTTCGGCTTTTATATTGTGTATGGTAGCCATTTCCATATCTGTGCGCGTTATTTTTATATTGCCGTCTTTGGCTTCCATAAGGAAATTATAAAGTATGGGCAATGTGGTACGCCCCGATAAACCTGACTGGATAATCTGCAAACCTTCCAAAAAACTTTCTTTAGTAATAGTTATTTTCATATTATTATTCCTATTAGTATGTCCCGTGGATTTTGTTGATAAATGTTTATTGCCTGTACAAAACCGCTTTAATAACTGTTGAAATGTTTTTTGTTTTATCAACACTGCCAACAGTTATTGGCGCAAAAAGAAAATTGTTAAGAGTTACCCACAGCTTTTACCTCGGTTATTATTTGGTTTATAACCGGTGTAAAAAACGGGTTCTGCTCAATCTCTTCTTTTATCTTTTCGCGCGCGTGAACTATGGTTGAATGGTCGCGACTGAATTCGCGCCCGATTTCCGGCAGGGAGAGGGAAGTCATCTCCGTCGCCAGATACATGGCCACCTGCCGCGGCCAGGCTATGGCATTGTTTTTCTTTTTGGAATTTAAATCTTCCATACTTACCTTAAAATGCCTGCAAACCGTCTTTTTTATCTGGCTGATATTTACGGCGGTACGCTCCTGCTCTATATTTATAATATCTGCCAGCACTTCTTTTGCGGTGGAAACCGTTGCCGTAATGCCGTGTATGCTGCAATAGCTTGTCAGGCGGAACAGGCAGCCCTCAAGCTCCCGTATGCTGGCCTGCACGCCTTCGGCTATAAAGGCAAGAACGTCGTCGGCTATGTCAAAATTGTTGGAATCCCGTTTTTGGCGCAGTATGGCGATGCGCGTTTCAAGGTCCGGTTTTTTTATTTCGGCCACTATGCCGGAAAGCAAACGCGAGGATAACCTTTCGCTCAGCGCGAGTTGGTTGGGCGTGCGGTCCGAAGTCAGCACAATTTGCTTTTTATTGTCAAAAAGACTGTTGAATGTGTAAAAAAACTCCTGCTCGCAGCCTTCTTTGCCCACGACGAATTGTATATCGTCAATCAGCAGGCAGTCAAGCGAACGGTATTTTTTGCGGAATGCGTCCGGCGTTTTTTTCTGCAGGGATTCAACGTATTCGGACACAAAACCCTCGCCCGACATATAAAGTATTTTTGCAGAAGGGTCGTCTTTCAAAATCTGATTGCCTATCGCGTGCAGCAAATGCGTCTTGCCGAGCCCGGGCGAACTGAAAATAACAAAAGGATTGTTTGTGCGCTCGCCCAGTTTTTTGACCACCGCCTCGGAAGCCTTATAGGCAAAGCGGTTTGAAGGGCCTTCAATAAAGCCTTCAAAAGTATAATAAGGGTTCAGCTTGTTTAAAGGGGAATTTTTTGGCTGCGCCGCGGTTTTGGGCTGCGGCGTTTGCAAAAGAGCTTCAACGGGGTTTTTGGGCTCTTCCGCGCGCGCGGCGAGAGTATATTCTATCGCGAAAGGCGCGGTGGTAAGCTCCGCCATAGCGCGGATAAGATTGCCTTCATATCTGTCTTTGACCGTTTTTAGCCAGACTTCATTGGGCAATTCCATCTTAACTATGCCTTCGTCAAAAGCGATAAGTTTCATTGGTTTGAGCCACATATCGCAAATATCGGGACCAAGCTGCGCTTCCAGCTTTTTGAGTAAATTTGCCCAAATTTCGTTTATATTAAGGTTTTCAGCCATACCGCCATAACCCTGCTTAAAATTTAAAAAAACTGTTATAAACAAATTTTAGCAATTTTATAAACAATTCTCAAATTTTATTGGCGGCTGTGTAATTTACAAGATAAAATAAGACAGTTGAATTTTGGTATAGCGGTATGGATGCCTGGCAACAGCGAAGGCAATACGGAACATGGTTTAGAATGATAATTGCGTTTACAGCTGCTTTTACAGCTTGAATCTTGAGGTTTGTTGGTCTTTGCCAATATCCTCGCCTCCTAAGGCTTCGCATAATTTCTCATCCTTTGTATTTCTCGCTGAACAATAATAATTCCCGCTTGAGTGTTTCGCGCTATAATTGCTTTTATCAAACATAGAAGTAAGCCAATAAGTATAAGGGCTATTTATCCGATAGATGTCAAGGTAAATGTCTCCTCTGGGGTTTACTAAAATATACGTAAAATATTTTCCTTCTATTTCGCTGCTTGATACTTCCTTTCCTGTAAGGCGGATGTCTAACTCGTTAAAATTCATTGTGTATTTGGTATAAATCAAATAATACATTTCCTCCGCTTGTTTGATAGTTTTCATTACGCTTAAAGCTTCGGCTGCGCGTGCTTTTTCTACGGCTTTTTGGTATTGCGGCAGCGCAATGGCGGCAAGAATGCCGATTATTAAAACAACCACTAATAATTCAATTAGAGTAAATCCTTTTTTATTAAAAAACATGCAAGCCTCCTCGTGTATCCGGGTATATTTTTCTTATATTATATACTAAACGGTCCGCAGATGCAAGGGGGTAAAAAAATCAATGGGCTTTGCAATCCTATTTTTCTACGATATAAATAAAACAATTTATAGGGAGTTAAAAACTGAAATAAATAGAAGTAACAAAAACGGAAAAAATGTGATGACGGCTTTTGCTATCGCAACGGCTGGAACATAAAAACTATAGCCCGGCTGAGTAAATAATTTTATGGTTTAGGCATTGTGTTTAGCAATTCTTGCGCTAAATATTTGTCGCTCCTGCAATGCATATCCGAAATTCCTTTCCTCATCTCGCGGTAAACAAAGGAATGATAAAAAATTTCCATCGCTTTATCGGCGGGCAGGGCGGCCATTTTTGCAAATTCCGCTATAACTCTGGCGTATTTTAAATGCAATAAATTTTTATTTGCCGTCATATTTCCTCACAGCCCGCAAAAGTTAAAAAATCGTTCATGATTTTTTGCGTTTTAAAACAATATTGAATATTGGGCTTTTCATATTTCAGTTTGCCGAGAGCGGCGTTTTTGTCTATCAGCCCGTCAAAAAATAATTCTATTGTGTTAAAGACTTTGTCGTTTGCAACGCCGCCGATAACCAAATCGTATTTTTTTGTATCCGCGCCGCGCCTGCACGCCATAATAAAATCAAGCCATTCCTGACTGTATTCTTTAAATTCTTTTATTTTGCGGATTTGTTTTAATGCGCCGCCGGCAAGTTTATAGCGTGAAACGAAGGCTTGTTTGTTTTCCTCTTTAAATCTTTTGCACCAATTTTTTGCCTGCGCCAAAATGGTCGTGGTATAAAAGCCTTTGCCAAAATCCACATTACTGCGGGAAAAAGAAATATCGGGGCGTTCTATAATTTTGTAAGAGCCGTGATATAATATCATAATCGCGCCCCGCTTGCTTTAAGTTTTTCAATAATTTCGTTTATTATATAATCTTTGCCTTGCGTGTGAAGTGCTTCGTAATTCGGGATAATGTAAGAATGAAGCAAATTTGTTTTTTTCGTCAGCAGATCGTAAACTTCCGCGCCGTCTTTTTTTAGCCTTTCCGCCGCGTTTTCTATCACAAAAACGGCAAAGGATAATTTGTCCGCATTCAAATCTTTTTTCATATTTTTTATTATAACAATTTTGCGCGTAAAAAATAATCGTTATATCGTCCCCGCAATTATTGCGGGGACGAATGAAAATATGTCTTATTTATTTTTGGCCACTTTTTTGGCTGCCGGCAAAGCGGCCATATCTTTTCCTTTTTGAATAAGTTCGGCTATTTGCGCTTCCGCTCCGGGCTGGGCATTGGCAGCTATAAGCTTGTCCAAAGTTCTGTATTGGTTTATAATTCGCACAAGGCCTTCAATATTTTTATATGTTGTTTTTTTTAATGAATTGTTTATTGCCTGCATTCCCTGCTCTTCCAGTTTTGCAAATCTCGTGCCTTGTTTTAATTGTGCCGACATTTTTTGTTGCTGCATTTCCATTTCTTCTTTCTTTGACATCTTCTTTGCAGGGTTGGAATTATGCGCGGGGGAAGGCATAGAAGCGAAAGTATGGGGGTCTATATTGAGTTTTGAATTGAGCGCTTGTTGAACCGCATTTTGAATTACGGTTGGGCGCAATTCTTCATCATCCTGAGTTATTATGCGGGTAATGCGTTTTTGCTTTGGATCATAGGAGTATCTAAAACTATTTATCACAAATTCAAGAACTTTACCTTTTATAGATACATAAATTTTTTCGGAAGTATCCGTATCTCTAATCTCAATTGCTGCCAATTCCACCGAATTTTTGCTGGAGTTTTCAAAACTATATATTTTTTGCGTTAGATCAAGCGTATAATCATTAGTATCCTCGTATACAAGCACAAGCACGTCTGGTCCATAATAAGAAAACCAAAAAGTATTTTTTTCTGTAAAAAGTTGTTCAATTTGGCCGTTATCAGCATTATATATAACGGCCACTCCGGGTATGCCTCCCGCTTTCATCACTTTTTCTTTACTGTCATAAAACCCAATATCTGCTCCTTGTACTCCCATTTTGGTGTCCGTTTCTATGTAAACCCTGCCGTCTTTGCAGAGGCTTGCCCAGCCCTTGTCCCCGCCGCGTTTTATTTTCATTTTCCTGTCTATAAGTGTTATAAACCCGTCAGCATCATCGCAGTTTATATGATTGATATAAGTTGAAGCCATAATGGAATCCTCTGTTTTTTTAGATCTGGAACCATAATAAAAATCTGTATTACCGACCTTGTATTGGTCGCTCAACCCTAATGCATGGCCAAGCTCGTGCAGTATGATATAATATGGGGCAAATGTGACATCGGAGACAGAAAATCCTTCATGAGTACAAATAAAACTGCCAATTAAGTCTTTTCTAAAACTGCTTGAACTATATTTACTCATACGGAAACCACCCAGAGTCCCATTTTTACAAATATCGTCTGAAAGCAAAACAAGCAAATCAACGGGTTTTTCTTCGTATCCTTCTATTACCTCAATGCCTTCTTCCATTATATCATTCCCTTTGCTTTCCATATTAAGTTTTACCGGGCAGGCCACGCGTTCTGTTCTTACTTTTTTTTGTAAAATGGGTAGGATATCTTCAAATTGATATTTGTTTTTTGAATTTTCTATAAACCAAGCCGTACGGTTAACCCATCCATTAAGAGCCGTTTCTATATAACCGGCTACTACCTTTGCTCTAGCTGGTGTCATATCACGCATCTTGTCATAAATGCAATATTTTATAGTTTCATTTTTTATTATTTTGCCAAGAAGAAACGGATTTGGAGTTCTTTTATGTACCTCACCACGTTCATTGTTTTGCGCTTGCCGATATTCTTCCTGTTCAGCTTTTTTTACATCCCCTAAATGCCCCCAAGGGTTTTCGGAAAAAGCACACGGGGAACATATAATAAACGCGGCAAATAAACTTAGAAACTTGAGTAATAATGTTTTCATTTGAATTCTCCTTAATTATCTCTTCCCGCTTATATCTTATATATTTTATAAAAATATTTCAAAAAGGTAACACTTTATTATAAATTGTCATTTGAAGATTTTAAAAAAAGTTCTACAAATTTATCTCATCAAAAATTTTATTCAACTAAATCAATGGACTTTGCAAGCCTATTTTTATACGATATAAATATAAAAATTTGCAGGGAGGGAAACATGAAATCAATAAAAGGAACGCAGACTGAAAAAAATCTTTTAAGGGCTTTTGCGGGAGAATCGCAGGCGCGCAACAGATATACTTTTTTTGCGTCCGCAGCCAAGAAAGAAGGTTATGTGCAGATAAGCAAAGCGTTTGAGGAAACCGCCGCGCAGGAAAAAGAACATGCGGAAAGATTGTTCAAATTTTTAGAAGGCGGCCCGCTTGAAATCACGCATACGTATCCGGCAGGGAAAATCGGCACCACGGAGGAAAATCTTGCCGATGCCGCCGCCGGCGAAGAAGAAGAATGGATGCAAATGTATCCGGAATTTGCCAAAACCGCGCGGGCGGAAGGGTTTGAAGAAATTGCTTCGGCAATGGAACATATTGCGGTTGCGGAAAAGGGGCACGAGCACCGCTACAAAGCGTTTTTGGCAAATATTAAGGACGGCACCGTTTTCAAAAAGCCGGTTGTTACTGAATGGCGCTGCTTAAACTGCGGCTATTTGCACGAGGGTTTGGACGCGCCGGAAAAATGTCCCGCCTGCGCCCATGCAAGAGCGTATTTTGAAGTTTACGCGGAAAACTGGTAATTAAGCCGGTAAGAAAAGGGGGATAATATGACCAAAAAAAACGAGATATACAAATGCGTTGAATGCGGCAATATCATAGAAGTTTATCAGGAAGGCGAAGGGGAGCTTGCGTGCCACAATAAGCCCATGCGGCTGCTGGCGGCAAATACTTCCGACGGCGCGCAGGAAAAGCATGTGCCGGTAATAGAAAAGTCTGCCGAAGGCTGGCTGGTTAAAATAGGCTCTGTCCCGCATCCTATGCTGCCCGAGCATTATATAGAGTTTATTGAAATTATGACGGACGACGGCAAAGTCGGCCGGAAATATTTAAAACCCGGCGATAAACCGGAGGCGCTGTTCACTTGCAAAGCAGAAATTATCTCCGCGCGGGAATACTGCAATATTCACGGCCTCTGGGCGACGAAATAGAGCGGTTTTTATAATGAACCACAATATATTTATAAAAAAGATAAAATAATTACAGCCGGCATGCTTAGCTTGTGCAATGAAATCCTGGAAGGAGATAGTTTATGAATAGAAAATTAAGAGTGGCGCAGTACGGATGCGGCAAAATGGCTGTCTACACGATGAGATACGTGTATGAAAAAGGAGGCGAAATTGTAAGCGCCTTTGACGTCCGGCCGGAAATAATAGGCAAAGATATAGGCGAACTTATCGGAGGCGCGAAAAAAGGCGTTATAATCCGCGACGCAAAAGAGGCCGAAAGCGTTTTCGTCCAGAATAAACCCGACATTTGCATAGTGACCACAATGAGTCTTCTGAAGGATTTAAGAGACGCTTTTTTAATTTGTGCAAAAACCGGCGTCAACGCGATTTCCACTTGCGAAGAAGCTTTTTACCCGCAAAATTCGTCTCCGGTATTGACAAAGGAAATAGACGAACTCGCGAAAAAAAATAATTGCACCATATGCGGCTCGGGCTATCAGGACGTATTTTGGGGGAATCTGATAACGGTTCTTTCCGGAGCGACGCAGACTATAAAGAAGATTAAAGGGAAATCCAGCTATAATGTGGAAGATTACGGCATAGCTCTCGCCAAAGCGCATGGCTCGGGGCTGGATTTGGCGGCTTTTGACAAAGAGGTGGCCTCGGTGGACAAAGTTACCGACGCTGAACGAAAAAAAATCATAGAGTCCGGGGAATATCTTCCTTCTTATATGTGGAATGTTAACGGCTGGCTTTGCGGCAAACTCGGCCTTACGGTAGTGAGGCAAACGCAAAAAACCGTACCTCAAACTTATTCAAAAGACTTAAAAAGTTCAACGCTTAAAATGACCGTTCCTGCAGGCTATGCAACGGGAATGTCTGCCGTTGTCACTACGGAAACAAAAGAAGGAATAACTATAGAAAGCGAATGTATAGGGAAAGTTTACGCCCCTGAAGAATTTGACTGCAATGACTGGACTATAGAAGGGGAGCCGAACACGCAGGTAATTATAAACAGACCTGCGACGGTAGAACTTACTTGCGCGACGGTTGTCGGAAGGCTTGCGGATGTAATAAACGCCGAACCCGGCTATGTTACCACGGACAAAATGCCCGAGCCTATATACAAAATTAAGCCGCTTAACGAATACGTAAAATAAAAAACTGCTTACGGCATGGGCGCGGGAAAACGTCGTTCCCATGCCGTAAAAATAAACTCTGACCGTTTATTTTAAAAACGGGCCAAAAGATTTATTGATATTTATAGTTAATTATTATATTATTATGATAGAAGTTGCAGGAGAACGGTTGTTAATGTAAGCTGAAAACAAATAAAGCCGTCATTCTGAACTTGTTTCAGAATCTGTCGTACGGCAGACCCTGAAATGAATTCAGGGTGACAAAAAGGAATAAAACGGTTGTTAATGCAAGTTTAAAAAGCTTATAAAAATTTAAGCGTTTTTGGGTGTTTTGCGAAAGCGAAACAAGCTTTTGAGAAATCAAAGGCACTGATGAAACCAAAAACAGCTCGTTATCAAGCACAAGATATTCGGCCTAATTAACCGAATGTCTTGTGCTGAATGTTTCCCGTCCTTTTTGGGCGGGAAACTACGGCTGTTATATTTGGGTTATCATCAGGCTCAAATATAATAGCCGTTTTTGTTTGTATAAAACTAAAAATAACGAGGCTGAACAATGAAAAACATGTTAATGCTGGTTGTGATGATATTATTATCATCAGTTGCGGCGGCGCAGATGAGGGCGCTTCCTGAGGAAGGGCATAACAAAACCAGGCTGAGTGAAGAAGAGCTTGCAGCGAAATATAATGAAGCGATTATTTTCTCAAAAAGAGACGGGAATATAATCGGAAAAGCAAAGAATTGTGAGTTAGTATTATATGAAAAAGGGCGTAATAAAAAAGGGCCTATATTTGTTGCCTTTAATATTAAAAAAGCAGGGACTACCGAAAGTATCCAGCAAGTCCTGAATCAATCTTCTCCTGGAGTTACTGAGATGGGGTCCTTTATTAGTATCAGCAATCAAACGTGTCTCTATAATGAACAAATAAATAGTGAAGAAGCTATTAGCTGCTCATCGTTTAGAAGGGAAAGTTTTAGCTATAGTTTCGCTTATCCTATTATAATAGACGTATTAGAAAGCAAGTGCAACGAGGAGTATAAAAGAGGATGGATTGTCTCCACTCTGCATACTTTTCGCAAGCCGGAGGATATAGAACATGTTTGCTTAATAAGGCGTAATGAAATGGTTATGACTAATGATGTTATAGGGCAAACGCCGAAAAGCAATATAGACTTTCAATCTGAATGCGTGCAAGAAATTAATCTTTATGACGAACTGCGGACTATTTTTGCAGAGGATCCGGAAGCAGAAGCAATATTTTGGGAAGAATATGATAAGGCGGAATTTGGCGCATATCACATAGATTAGCGTTTAAAGTTATAAATATCTTTGCCTTATTTTCTTCAAAAAAACTCGTTTAGAAAACCGTAACTTTTCAGACGGGTTTTTTCTGCGAATATTTCAGCCTTAATACGCTGAAAAATTCCCGCAACGGACTTTTGTTATTTGCTATCATATAATTCAATAAGAAGGGAGTTTTTGTCTCACGAATAAAATCCTTAAATATATATTAAACAACAAAACACACACAAATATATATTATACTATCAAAAAACAGACGATAAACAATAATTTTTAATATTACACTGCTAAAAACTTGACATTTATTTTATAATTATGCTCTAATATTGTATTGGAGGATAATATGCAGAATTTAATAAATAGGCCTCTTTATCTGGAAAAGCTTAAAGGGTTTTTACATACCGATTTAATAAAAATCATAACAGGCGTACGCCGCTGTGGCAAATCTACTTTGTTTGTTCTTTTTCGGCAATATCTTGAAAAAGAAAAAGCCGTAAAGCCTGAGCAAATTATAAATATCAATCTTGAAGACGCCTTATATAAAGATATAGATAATTGGCAGGCATTGCACGATTATATCTCCTCTAAGTTATTACCCGAACGACAAAATTATGTTTTTATAGACGAAATTCAAAATATTCCAGAGTTTGAAAGAGCAATCAACAGCTTAAATTTAAAAAAGAATATTGATTTATATGTCACAGGTTCAAATGCGCAAATGCTTTCAAGCGAAATTGCTACGCTTATCTCCGGCAGATATATTGAAATCCGCATGCTTCCTTTATCTTTTAAAGAGTATATGTCGGTTATCGACGATAAAACTAATTTGCCGGAGAAATTTAAAAATTTTTTAGATTGCAGTTCTTTTCCGGGCGCGATACAATTTAACGGCGACAAAAAAAGAATAGACGAATATATAAAGGGCATATACAGCACAATAGTTCTTAAAGATATAGTCGCGCGCAAAAAAATTCACGACGTTTATCGTTTAGAAAATGTAATTAGTTTTATGTTTAACATTATTGGAAGCGAAACGTCGATAAATAATATTTATAAAACGATGAAATCCGATGGGCGCGAAGTTCAAACGCCCACGATAGAAGGATATTTATCCGCGCTTTTGGAAAGTTTTATTTTATATAAGGTCGGGCGTTTTGATGTCAAGGGCAAACAGTTATTAAAAACAAACGACAAATATTATCTCGTTGATATTGGATTTAGAAATGTTGTTCTGGGGCGGAGAAACGACGACAGCGGGCATATTTTGGAAAACATAGTGTATCTTGAATTATTGCGCAGGGGATATGAAGTATATATAGGCAAAGTAGGAAATAAAGAAGTTGATTTTATTGCTCGCAACAACGGAAGTGTAGAGTATTATCAAGTTTCGCAAAGCGTTATTGATAGTAATGTTCTGAAAAGAGAAATGGCTCCGCTTGATATGATAAAAGACCATAATCCCAAATTTATATTAACTATGGATTATATAAGCGAAAATGTAAATGGCATAAAACAAGTTAATGTTTTGGACTGGCTGCTTGAAAAATAACAGATTATATTTATCATATTAATTTTTAAACGCCGAAGCAAAAAAGTTCACATAGCTTTTCTATTTATTTTACGATATAAATTTAATAAAAAATTTTATATGTTTTTATCTATCGATATGGCTTTTTCTTTCTGCATAGCGTCGTCTTATTTGCTATCATATAATTCTACGATATGCTTTTAGTTATACACAGATAATTTATAAGGGGAATTTGTATGAAAGCCGTCAAAATAACCGATAAAATTTACTGGGTCGGCGCGATTGACTGGAATATACGCGATTTCCACGGGTATTCCACAAACCGCGGCACCACTTATAATGCTTTCCTTGTCTTTGACAAAAAGACGGTTCTTATAGACACTGTAAAAGAGCAT
This sequence comes from Elusimicrobiota bacterium, assembly GCA_031264445.1. Lineage (GTDB taxonomy): Bacteria > Elusimicrobiota > Elusimicrobia > Elusimicrobiales > Elusimicrobiaceae > Proelusimicrobium. The sequence goes on along the minus strand of JAISDW010000102.1, from coordinate 6,635 downwards.
TTTTACCACGAAATGCGCTCGCGCATAAACGACGCGCTTGGCGCACGGAAAATAGATTATATAATCTGCAATCACGCCGAGATGGACCACAGCGGCGCACTGCGCGCCGCCATTGCGGATTTCAAACCGCAAAAAGTTTTTGCCTCAACCCTGGGCGCGCAGAATATAAAGGCGCAGCTCGGCGCGGATTTACCGATAGAAACGCTGGCCGACGGCGCGGCTTTAGATATAGGGGAAGACAGTTTTACTTTTTTGGAATCGCGCATGTTGCACTGGCCGGACAGCATGGTGGCCCTGCTCAATAAAGAAAATATTTTGTTCAGCAATGATATCTTCGGTATGCATTATGCCTGCACACAGCGTTTTGACCACGAAGCCAATCGCGAAGACTGGATTTACGAATTCCGCAAATATTACGCCAATATAATTTTGCCTTACAGCAAAATCGCGGGCGCGTTTCTGAAATCGGTTGAGCAAAAGGGCATCAGCCCGCGTATAATATGCCCCGACCACGGGCTAATCTGGACAAAGCAAATCCCGGACATTATGAATATGTACCACGATTTCGCCTCGCAAAAGAGCAAACGCAAAGCCGTGATAGTTTACGATACAATGTGGGGCAGTACGGAGATTATGGCTTCGCACGTGGCCGACGGGCTGGTAAGCGCCGGCCTTGAAGTCAAAGTTTTTAACCTGCACCACAGCCACCGCAGCGACGTGGCGACCGAGCTGCTGGACGCGTCCGCCATTATCTTCGGCACGCCGGTAATAAATCAGGAGATTTTCCCGTCTTTGGGCGATGTCTGCACCTATCTGCGCGGGCTTAAAAAAGAGGGGCTTGTCGGCGGGGCTTTCGGCTCCTGCGGGTGGAGCGAGCCCGCGCTTTCAAAAATGGAAGAACTTATGGAAACCCTCGGCGTGCGGCCCGCGGCTCCGATGGTCAAATGCAAATTTACGCCATCGCAGGAAAAGTTAAAAGAATGTTTTGATTTGGGCGCGGCTGTGGGCAGCGCCGTAAAATGAGTTTGGATACAGGCGCTTTTGACGATATTTCTTACGGCCTTTATATCGTCGGCGCGCATAACGGCGCGGGCAAAGCAAATGCAATGATTGCCAACAGCGTCTTCCAGGTAACGGCGCGGCCGTGCAAAATAGCGGCGTGCATAAATAAAGATGCGCTCACGCATGAATATATAAAGGCGTGCGGGCGGTTTTCCGTCCAGCCGGTTAAGGAAGGGGCCGATATGGCTTTTATCGGCAACTGGGGTTTCAGGACGGGCAGAAATTTTGATAAATTCGCAAAGTATAAGTATGAACTTTCGGCCTCCGGCATGCCCTGCGTGCGGGAAAATACGCTTGATTTTTTTGAAGCGCGCGTTTTGCAGACGCTTGACCTCGGCACGCATACGATGTTTGTCGGAGAGGTTGAAACCGCGCGTGTGATGCAGGTGGGCCGGCCGCTGACTTATGCTTATTACAAACAGATAATGCGCGGCCTTACGCCGCGCGGCGCGACGACTTATAAGGCTGTACTTTAATTAAAAATTACGGAGGGTATTATTTATGAAATACGTATGCAATGTATGCGGTTATGTTTACGACGAGGAAGCCGAAGGCAAGAAATGGGACGCCCTGCCTGCGGACTGGACCTGCCCGACCTGCGGCGTAAGCAAAGACGAATTCACGGCCCAGCCTTAACTTACAACGGCAAGGCCTGGTCCCGCGTTGTTTTTGAACGCAAAGCCTGCCCCGATTACAACATTCCGGGGCAGGCTTTATTCATTGATTGTAATTAGACGGAAGTAAGGGCGCGCGCTTCAGCGCTTCAAACTTAAATATCCCATCAGGCGGTAAATAAGTTTGGCCATGTTAAATTCCGTGATATGATTATCCTTCATGGGCGCGGTTTCAACCAAATCCACGGCCACGATTTTCCTGGCGGCGATAACAGCCTTAAAAATTTCCAGCGCTTCGTGCCACATAAAACCGTCGGGCTGCGGCGTGCCCGTACCTGGGACAACGCCCGGGTCAAAACCGTCAACGTCAAGCGTCATGTAAACCGTGCCGGTCAGATTTTTGAGCACCTGCGGGATAAGTTTTTTAACGTCGCGGTGCTCGTGCCTTAAAAATGTTTTTACGTGGCCGGCATTGATATTCTGCTTCTCCTCGCTGCCGACGCTGCGTATCCCCACCTGCACCAGCCTGTTTGTGCGGCTGCACGGATATACCGCGCACGCGTGGGACCTTTGGTCGCCGAAGTATTCTTTGCGCAAATCGGCGTGCGCGTCAAAATGCAGCACGGAAAGTTCTTTGCCGTATTTCCTTATATAAGGCGCTATCAGGGCTTGTGATACGGAATGTTCCCCCCCCAGATAAAAAGGGAAGGGGTTTTTGCTGGCGATATAATTTTCAACAAATTTTTCTATGCGCGCAAAAACGGCTGCCGCGCCGCCTTTGCAGTTAATCGCGGGCAGCGTGTGTATGCCGCGTTTCCAGGTTTCTGTTTTGGTTTCTTCGTCCCACAGTTCAACCTGCGGGGACGCGTCTAAAATGGCTTGGGGGCCTTTTTCTGTCCCTCCTCCGTAGGAGACCGTCATCTCGTACGGGACGGGAATAATTGCAAATGCTGATTTTTCCAAAGAAGGCTGGCCGTCTTCAACGGCCAGAAAGTGTTTTACTTTTTCGGGGCGCATACTGTCCTTAAATTAATTTTTACGGCTTATTGTGCAAAAACTGCCGCCGCCACAACGGTTGTCCATACGCCGTCCACGCAAATGGCGGACTGCGTGATATTGGTCGTCTTTACTATTTTGCCGCTCATCTTCCAGATTTCTTCTTTCTGGTTCCAGGTGGCATTATTGTCAAACTCTATGCCCAGCGTGGTTGAAAGCATCATGGCGGCCAAATCCTCGGCATAGTCGCCGGCTTTCTGGTCGGCCTCGCCGAAGGAATGATGCTCCGAAATATAACCGTGCGTATTGCGGTCTTTGGGTACGGCCAAGCCTACCGAGGCGGAAATAAGGCGCCTGTTTTCATTGCTGGTATTGCGGCTGATGACGCAGTGCAGAATTTGCCCTGCCTGCAGTTTTTCTATCCCTTTTGAGACGGATATTATCTGACACTTCGGCGGGAAGATGCTTGACACCGGCACAAGATTATACTTGGCTATCTTCGCGTCCCGCAGAGCTTCTTCAAAACTCGCGAGCTTTTCTTTGTGTCTGCCGACGCCTTTGGTAAGGAATATTTCTTTTGGGACAAACGGTTCGTACATTTTTTGTTCTCTCTTAAGTGATATTCCCTGTTGTCAGGGGTGCGGCATTAAACTTCCACCGCGCATACTAAATATTTTATAAAATATTATCAATAAAAACACAAGGGGGTTTTGATATGAAGATACCCGCGGTTTTAATTCCGCTGCTTTTTGCGGCGGCGGCGCTCTCTTCGGGGGAAATTAAAATGGATAAATACAGTATGTTTGACAAAGGCGGCTTTTTGCACTTTAATTATAAAGCGGACGAGCTTGCCCCGCGCGAAGCCGCGGCCCGCATAAGGCTTGAGGAAGATTTAAAAAAAATAATTGATATACCCAAAGGGGAGCGCACTTTTGAAAATACTCTGCTCGCCTACGACGATGCTTTTGAAAATTATTCGCGCTCGCTGGGGCAGGCCGGCTTTTTGGCTTATGTTTCCGACGACGATAAATTGCGCGAAGCCGCGCTCGCTCTTGAGCAGGAAATCAGCAAATATATGGTTGAAGTCGCCACGCGGCGCGATATTTACCAAGCGTTTAAAGATTATAATGATACCAAACCGCGGCTGGGCGAAACCGAAGCGAAAATGCTGCGCGACGCAATGATCGGCTTTCGCAAAAGCGGCTTAATGCTGGATGACAAGAAACTTGAGAAATTCAAGGAACTCAACAAAAAAATGGCGGAGAATTCAATAAACTTCTCCAAAAATATCCGCGAGTATAAAGACCAGCTGGCGGTAAGCGGGGCGCAGCTCAAAGGCCTGCCGCCGGATTATACGGAAAAGCTTAAGCGCGACGCGGACGGCAAATATATCATCACGCTGGACTATCCGGATTACACGCCCTTTATGCTCAATGCGGAGGACGAAGAGGCGAGGAAAGAGCTTGAATTTAAATTCTCCCGCCGCGGCGGGCCGGAAAATATCAAACTGCTTGAGGAAAATTTGTATCTGCGGGGGCAGGCCGCAAGGCTGCTGGGCTATAAAAATCACGCCGAAAGCCGCCTTGATACGCGCATGGCAAAGACGCCGGAAAAGGTGATATCTTTCCTTAAGGATTTACAGAAAAAATTAAAACCCATGGCGCATGCCGAAGATAAAGAACTGCTCAGGCTCAAGCTGGAAAAGACGGGCATAAAAACAAAGAACCTCGCCGCGTGGGAAAGCGGGTATTGGAATAATCTGCACAAAAAACTTTATTACGACGTGGATCAGGAAAAAATAAAAGAATATTTCCAGGCCGATATCGTGATAGCGGGCATGTTTAATATTTTCGGCAATCTCTTCGGCGTGGAATTTGAGCCCGCAAAAATCCCCGTGTGGCACAAAGACGTCAAAACCTATGCCGTCAAAGACACCGAAAGCCAAAAAATTCTGGCCTATATTTATATGGATTTGTACCCCCGCGCGGGCAAATACAAACACGCCGCCTGCTTTGGTCTGGTTGAAGGCAAACAAAACAAAGACGGCAGTTATCAGAAGCCGTTCACGGCGATTGTGGCCAATTTTAATCCGCCGGCTGGCGGGCGGCCTTCGCTTCTGAACCACGGTGAAGTGGAAACTTTGTTCCACGAATTCGGCCACGTGCTGCACAATGTGCTGACGGAGGCCAAGTACGCCGCCGTATCAGGCACGGCCGTCGCAAGGGATTTTGTTGAGGCGCCTTCGCAATTGCTGGAAAACTGGGCTTGGCACCCGAAAGTGCTCAAACAAATATCCAGACACTATAAAACTGGCCTGCCGCTTGACGACGCAATGATACAAAAAATGCTCGCGGCCAAAAACCACGGCAGCGGCAATTTTTATATCAGGCAGGATTTCCTCGCCCAGATTGACATGAAATACCACACGCGCAACCGCCGCCAGAACACGACGGAAGAATGGGCCGCGGCCAAGCTGAAAATTACCGCGGCGCCCATGACAAAGGGCACTTATCCGCAGGCGAGTTTTGACCATATCATGAGCGGCTATGACGCGGGTTATTACGGCTATCTGTGGTCGGAGGTTATTGCGCAGGATTTCTTCGGCGAGTTTGAAAAGCACGGCATTTTTGATGCTGACACGGGCAAAAAATACCGCAAGGCAATCCTTGCAGCGGGCGGCAGTTATGACGAGGAAAAACTGGTTGAAAACTTTCTCGGCCGTAAAATTGACAACGGCCCGTTTTTGAAATCCATAGGATTGAAGTAAAGCCTATGGCGGGGACATATGGCCCAGCGGGACGCCGGCCGCGTAAGGTTTCTTAAGATAAGGCCGCGCAATATCGTCTATGCCCCAGTTTTGCTTGCTGCGGATAATTTCATTATAAATCGCCAAAGCCTCCGCGCGACGGCCTGAAATATCCAAAACCTGCGCGTATCGCAGCATATTCCACATCTGCCAGCGGCTGGGCTCCTGCGCGGCGGTGGCGGTTATGCTGCGCGCGAAGGTATCAGCCGCGGCGGCGTATTGGCCTTTGGCCATCTGCGCCGTGCCTATGGCCGTGTAAGCGCGCGCGATATAAATGGGGCTGTAAAACTTTTCTTTGCCGATTCTGGCCAAAAAATCCCGCGCCGCGGCAATCACTTTATCATAATTTTTATTTTCGTATTCTGCTATTATACCAACGAATTTATAAAGCGGGTTTTTGGGATATTTTTTTATAATTTGGCCGATATACCGCGCCGCAAGCGCGGGGTTATAATATTTGTCGCTTTCTATAAAAATTTCAACAAGCAGAAGTTTCGCGCTGTCCGCGCAGAAGCGGCCTTTGTTCATAACAAGATTAAGATATTTTATGCCTTTGTCCGCATTGCCGCTTATGACGAGTTTTGCAAGGATTTTTACAACGGCCGGCAGCGTTCCCGCGTAGTACTGGTAAACGCCCTGGCCCAGGTAAGCGTCGTACATTTGGGGGTTGAGTTTGACGGCCTTATTCATATATTTAAGGCCCTTCCTGCCGGAGAAGTACGCGCTTAGATAGCTGCGGTTGGCAAGCTCAAAACGCCCTTTGACGCCGTAAACGCCGCCCAGCGCAAGATAGGCGTAAGCGTCGGGCGGATTGTTTTTCAACCATGTATGTATGCCGTTAAGGGAGGAGCTTATTGATTCTTCAAATTTATTTGCCGCGGCGCGGTTTGATTTTTCATACTCATACTCAAAGCGGCTCCATTGTATCATGGTTTTGCCGAAGAGCGCTATCGGGAAATCGGGGTTGGCCTGCTCAAGCCTGGCTATAAAAAGCTCCGCGCGGTCAAAATCAAGATTATAAATGGCTTTAACGCTTTCGTCAGTCCACTCCAAAGCCTTTTCGTCCATGCCGAAAGCAAAAAGCGCGCCGCTCAAACAGTAAAACAAAGCGGCGCAGGTAAGTAATTTTTTAAAAGACAAGTATTTTTTTAAAATAT
>JAISDW010000060.1 GCA_031264445.1 Elusimicrobiota bacterium | reverse complement strand
ATCCATGCCCGCGGCATGGCCCGGGTTTTTGATTTCCACGTCGGAGAGCAGCGCCGCGCGTCCGGCCAGCGCGCTCATGGACAGGCCCACGCCCGCGCTTATCGCGCCGCCGCGGTACTCGCCGCTTTTATGGATGGCGTCAAAGGTATTCGCCGTGCCGCAGTCAACTAAAATCAGATTTTTGCCCGGGTGAAGAAAAAGCGCGCCCTCAATATCTGCAATCCTGTCCGCGCCGAGGCCGTTGTGCACATTGCCCTTTATAAACATACCGGATTTACTCTGCGGCCCGACGATAAAAGGCTCCAGGCGGAAATACTTGCGCGCGCAGTTGGCTATGCTGCGCGTTAAATCCGGTACGACGGAGGCGATGGCGATTTCCGTCACTTCGCGCGGCTCAATTCCGTTGGCGCGCAAAGCATGCAGCAGGAAGACGCCAAGCTCGTCCGAGGTCATTGTGCCCGACGAAGTCTGCCGGAAACCGGCCTTGATTTTGTCCCCGTCAAACACGCCTGAGTATATCTGGGTATTGCCGATGTCTATCGCAAGCAGCATAAAAAACCTCTGTCTAATAGAAATATTTACAAAAACTTCATATTTTTATTTTAGCAAAATAAAGCCGCCGGCATTTCATACAAATCACTTGGAAATTTTGTATGCCGTATATTCCTGCCCTGCACTTGTATTTGCTGAGTACCACGTCCCGCCGAGAGCCTGGCAGATGCTTTTTCCAGTTTCCCCGCTTATGTCAAATGCAATGCACATTATTATGTTTCCGTTGGAATCCCATGCAGATGAGTTCGCGTAAACAAGCTGATATTGTAAATATCTTTTGCCATTTTTCATAGTTGAGCCTGATACTAATGTCCGCTGCAGCGTATATCGGATGTTCCCGCCAATCTCTGCAATTGCATAATCTTCTTCATTAGTAATATCTGCGCTTTTCGGCAGCGATATATCCAGATCTTCAAATCTGTTGGTATAAGAATTGTTTACCATATAATAAAGCTCCTGAGCTTCTTTGAGCGCTTTTACCGTACTAAAGACGGTTGAAAAGCGGCTCTTTTCCACGGCGCGCAGATATTGCGGCAGCGCGATTGCGGCAAGTATGCCGATTATTAAAACAACCACTAATAATTCAATTAGTGTAAAACCTTTTTTGCCAGTATTCATTTGTTTCTCCTCGTGGGTTTAGTAATATGCCCACATAATTATATACTAAAATCAATCCGCCGGCGCAAGGGGATTAAATATATGTCCTTTTCCTCCTTTAGTAAAGCTCCCTTTACAAAAGGGAGAAAACTGCATATATATGATTGACTTAATGCTCCCATAATAAATAAAATTAATATATAGAGGAAACATTTTATAACGGAGATGAAAAATGAAAAAATTATTACTGCTCGCGCTGCTTTTACCAATGATCGCGGCCTGCGGCACAAAAGTAAAGCGTCTTGACATTGATACCCAAAAAGACCTTAGCGGCAAATGGAATGATACCGATTCCCGCATGACGGCCGAAAGCATGATACAGGAAGCCCTCGGCGGCCCGTGGTACGCCAAAGCCTTAAAAGCCACCAAAGGCAGCGAGCCCGTGGTTATAGTCGGCACCGTGGATAATCAGAGTATGGAGCACATCAATACAAATACTTTCATAGAAGAATTGCAGCGCGCGCTGATAAACAGCGGCAGGGTGGAATTCGTCGCCTCCAAAAGCGAGCGCGGGGATGTGCGCGGCGAAAGGCTTGAGCAGGACGAATACGCCTCCGAAGCAACGCGCAAGGCCTTCGGGCAGGAAGTGGGCGCGGATTATATGCTCAGCGGCGTTTTATCGTCCATAATTGACCAGGAGGGCCGCAAGTCCGTCGTGTTTTATCAGGTAAACCTGAAGCTGATAAACATACAGACCAACCAAATCGTCTGGAACGGGCAGAAGCAAATCAAAAAATACGTGGCCAAAAAAGCGTTTAAGCTCTGAGTATGAAAACCGCGCGGCCCGCGTTAGCGCTGCTCAGCTGTTTAATCTTAAGCGCGTGCGCGGGGCCGTCTTTGCGTTATAAAAAAGACGTCAATGCTCTTTTTGAAAAAGGCTCTTTTGAAGCCGCAGCCGCAAAAATAGAAGAGAATAAAGAAAAAGCCTACGGCAAAAAAGACGAGCTGCTTTACCTGCTTGACCTGGGCTCCGCGCAAAACGCGGCGCTCCAAAACGGGCCCGGCAACGAAAGCCTGGCCCTCGCGCAGGAAAAGATTGAAGAGCTCTCGGTACAGAGCATAAGCGCGAACCTCGGCACGCTTGCGCTGAACGATTATACGCAGCCGTACCGCGCGCGGGTTTTTGAGAGGGCTTTTACTTATTTCCTGCGCGGGCTTGATTACCTTGCCCTCGGCGCGCCGGATGAAGCCGCGGTGGAAGCGCGCAGGGCGGTCTTTTTTCTTGACAATATACGCGAAAGCAAAAGCGGCTATAACGACGACGCTTTTGTGCAGTATTTCGCCAGCCTTATTTTTGAGGACAGGGGCCTGCGCTCCGACGCGCGCATAAGCCGCGCCAATGCGCGCAATGCCTACGAAAAGCAAAAAGGCGAAAGCTCAGCGCGGCTGCCGGATTTCCCCCCGCCGCCGGACTACGCGGATAAAGGCGAGGTTATTATCTTCCACCTCAACGGCCGCGCACCGCAGAAAATATCGCGGGCGATTATGTTCGCGTGGAATGATATTTGGTTTACGCTGCAGGGCAACAGCGATCTTGAAGGCGTGCAGAGCGATATAATCAGCGCGGTTTACGCGGGCGCTTTCGGCAATTCCGTTACGGTTTCGTTTCCCGAGCTGCGGGATGAAAGTTATATTATAACCTCCTCCTCCGCGCAGGCCGGCGAAGGGCCGGCGGAGCAGACGCAGCTTGCCGCCGATATCTCCGCCGCGGCAAAGCAAACATTGGACGACGAAATTGCCGCCGAGCGCCTGCGCATGATAACGCGCGCGGCGGTCAAGTATATTTTAAGCGTGCAGGCGCGCCACGCGGCCAAAAAAATCAGCGGCGACGATACCGTCGGCAGTCTTGTGGGCATGGCGATGAGCGTCCTGTCAAACGCGACGGAAAAGGCCGATACCAGAAGCTGGTTCACGCTGCCGGCGCAAGTCCGCGTGGCGCGGCTTTTCCTGCCGCCCGGGCAGCATGATATAAAACTGGTTTCATACGACGGCGCCGGCCGCGCTGTTGACGAACATGTGTTTGAAAAGGTACAAATTAATAAGGGCGGCAGGCAGTATCTTTACCTCCGCACCGCAAAATAAAAGGAGCAGTTGAACATGAAAAAACTTTGCATTTTGTCCGCGCTGGCGTTTATACTGGCCGCGTGCGCGGGCAATAAGAATATTCTGAATGAAAAAATGTCAAAATATCCCGCGGATAAATATATTACAAAAATAGCCTCCGCGCAGGAAAAAGAGGCCGCCAAACAGGCCGCGCTTAAGGATTTAAGAACGCTCTTTGACAGCCTGCCCAGAACGCAGGAAAGCGCGCCGCGCAGGGAAAGCATCCTCGCCCGCGCTGCCGCCGTGCAGTGGTGGAAAGATAAGCCCTCGGGCAAATATTTTGCCATAGCCGCGCTGGAACGCGCCGGCGCGCAGCAGACCATGCAGCCCTTTTACGTACCTGTGGACGGCAAGCTTGCCGCGCTGATGCTGCGCGTCAACGGCGGACAGGATAAATTTGTGCGCGTCAAAGACGCCATGCAGATGCAGCCGCTGCTGACGCAGCGGGCCGCGCTTGACGCGGAATACCGGCTGCTTGCTTTTGATTCCTCGGCATACGACGAAGAAAAACTTTACGCCTTCCGCAGCGCGTTTAACCAGGCGTTTTACGATATAAAAATAAACTGCGTACTTACCGGCACCGATGACGACGCCGTCAAAACCGCCATAATAGACGGGCTTAACGGCATGGGGTTTGCCGTAGGGGAAGATCTGCCCGCTTACGATATGCAGCTTTCAATAAATACCAAGGTGACAAAGACTTCCTCCAAAACCACGGAAGGCCTTTACTGGGCGGATTCCACGGCGACGGTATCTCTTAAGGATATGCGGACCGGCGGTATTTTTGCCACTTTCAGCAAGTTCGGGCGGGACGGCTCCGGCCGGCCGGAAGAAGCCCGGCGCAGGAGCATGATTGCCGTCGGCGCGGACAGCGTGCCCGTAATCAAACATAAGCTTCTTGAATATATAGAAAGGAAATAGGAGAAAATGTTTATGAAATGCCTTAAACTTATGCTTGTATTGTGTTTTGCCGCCGCTGCGGTTACGTATGTCTTTGCGGCCGATGAAGCGCCTGCTGTGGCAACCGCTGCCACTACAGCGCCCGCCGCGGACGCAGGCGTGAATAATGACAAGCTTTTATACTCGCTCGGCTATCTTATGGGCGAGAATATAAAAAAGCAGCTTATCCTTGACAGGGGTGAAGAGGATTCAAAAGCCATATCCCAGGGTATGCGTGACGCCATGCTGGACCGCAAGCCTCAGACGGACCTTGAAACTTACAAGCCGCTTATAGCCAAACGCTATGAGGACGACGCGGCCAAAAGACTTGCCGAGCGTAAGATAGAGCAGGATAAAGCTCTCCAGGAAATAAAAAAAGAGAAAAAGATAAAAGCGCTGCCTGACGGCGCGCTGCTGCGCACCGTCAAAGAGGGCAAAGGCGCAACGCCTAAACCGACTAGCATGGTTAAAGTACATTATGAAGGCACGCTGCTTGACGGCACGGTTTTTGACAGTTCAATAAAACGCAATGCGCCGGCGAGCTTCCCTCTTAACGGCGTAATACCGTGCTGGACCGAAGGTTTGCAGAAAATGAGAGCCGGCGGCAAGGCAAAACTTTACTGCCCGCCAAATACCGCCTATGGCGACGCGCAGGCCGGCCTGATACCGCCCGGCTCGCTGCTGATTTTTGACGTAGAACTGCTGGAAGTCAATAATTAAACAATGACGCCAAAAGCAAAGCTGTATCTTAAAATAACCATAATCGCGCTGCTGATAGCGGCGGGGAGCGCGCTGTACCACAAGCACCAGATTGCGAAGTTTTCCCCGCCGCCGCCCGCGGAGGCTGCGGTTGAAGCTGCAGCCGAAGATGTCAAGCCGATTGAAGAAGCTTTGCCTGACGCGCCCGAAGAAATCCCGCCGGCGGATATGCCGCGCGGCTGGGCCGGCGTACGCAAGATGGAAGGCCCTGCCGTACCGGACGCTCAGACGGCATCTGCCCCTTTGGACGAAAGACTGCAGGCCTTCAATAGGGAGATGGAAGCGGCCGTTGCCGCCATACCGCAGGGGATGATGCTGTACTCCAATGCGGAAGAAATTTTCCTGAGTAATCCACAAATACAAAAAATTTTGCTTAAATATAGTAAAGATCCCGCTTTCATGCAGCTTATGGAAAAGATGACTGTGGGCGACGCTTCGGGCGGCGCGCAAAAAAACGCGAAACAAAAATAAAGCGAGGTAGCTTAAATGGGTACTCTTATAGCAGTCGTCATAATAATTGCCTTAATATTTTATGCTTTGAGGGACCTGCTTATTGACAGGGATTTTTCCGCCTGGACTAATATAGCGCTGACGTCGCTTATTCTTTTTACCGTAATACTTTCAATTTTTATGATATTGCATAAGCAGCCCGCGCCGGACACCGCGCGGGCGCAAACCGAACAAGAAGAACAAACGCCCGCCGAGCAGGAGCCTGTTACGGAAGAGCAAAGGTCGGCGTACATACAGGAAATGGCGGCCGAATACGCCGCCATAGAAAATGACTGTATTAAAAATAACGGCAGCGCTGACTGCGCGGGCTTTACAAATGATTATATCAAGAAAAGCTATGAGATTTCCGATGAAGAATTTGACGGGTGGCTGGAGTATGTAGAAACCTCCGGCATACTGCAAGAGGCCCGCGACGCGTACGGCGGCGGGAAATAAGAATTTATTGCAAAAACTTTTTTGAGAGCGGGGTTTGCCGTGTTTGCGGCGGCCCCGCTTTTTGTTTGGGCGGCTATAAATCCTTCTGGTAAATCCTGTAAGTCTTGGTGCGGCGGCAGCCGGCTTCAAGCATGGTTTGGATTATGGCTTCATTGTCTTCAAGAATCCACGAAAGCTCGGCCTTATTCCAGCCTTTTGCCATGCCCTCAACGACGATATTGCGCACCAGCAGCAGCTCCAGCCCTTTGCCGCGGCAGTCCGGGTGCACGCCCAGCATTATCATACGGCAGTCCTTTATTTTACGCCAGGCAAACAAAGCGCGCAACAGCCGCAGCGGGCTGCCTATGCCGCCGCCGAGTATTTTGAGCACGCGGTTCATGTTGGGCACTGAAACCGCAAAACCCGCGGGCGCGCCGCTGTATTCTATGACGCACGTAAGCTCCGGCCGCACTATTAATTTCAACTGCTTTGCCGTGTGCAGCATCTCTTCGCGCGTGATGGGCACAAAACCCCAGTTCCGCGCCCAGGAAGCATTGTAAATATTGCGTACGGTTTCAACTTCCTCGTCAAAATTTTTAAGATTTATCGCGCGTATTTTTACGGCCGGGTTTTTTAGGATGCGCTGCATAATCTTTTCCATCCTGGGGGAAAACTCGTCTTTATCCGTGCGCTCAAAGGCCAGCAGGTCTTTGGCTTTGCGCAGGCCGGCGTTTTGCAAAAGCCCGTCGTAATACGGTGGGTTATAGGGCATCATCACGCAGGGCTCTTTATCAAAATTATCAAGCAGCACGCCGCAGACATGGTTGCTGCTGGGGTTCAGCGGGCCGCGCATCTGCGCGCAGCCTTTTTGTTTGAGCCACGCCTCGGCCGCGGCTGTAAGCGCGGCGGCGGTTTGAGCATTATCTTCGCACTCAAAAAACCCGAAGAAACCCGTCTTATCGCGCCAATACTCATTATGGTTCCGGTTTATTACAGCGGCAATGCGGCCGGCGGGCCGGCCTTCACGGCGCGCGATAAAAAGCACACGCTCGGCGTTCAGCCAGAAAGGATCTTCCGTCAGAAGTTTTTTTGCGTCGGCCCTCAGTTCGGGAATATAAAAAGGATTACCCTTGTATAATTCCGAGGGTAATCCCGTGAATTCATTTATGTCCGCATTCGGGAGGATTTCTAACATTCCCAGCTCCGGTTTTATTTTATCATGCCCAAAGCGCGGCCGGCCGCGCCGAAGGTACTGATTACGGCGTCAATTTGCTCGTCCGTGTGCGTGGCCATGAGAGTTGTGCGGATTAAGCATCTGCTGGGCGGCACTGCCGGCGGAACCACGGGCGTGGTAAATATCCCCGCGTCAAAAGTGGCGCGCCACATTTTAAAGCAGTTTTCCATGCTGCCGGTGATGACGGGCACTATGGGCGTCTGCGTTTCCCCGATGTCAAAACCCAGCTTTTTGAAACCCGCTTTAAGGCGTTCGCTGTTGGCCCACAGCTTGTTTTTGCGGCTCATGTCCGTCCAAATCAAATCCAGCGCTTTGCTGATTGAGGCGACGGCCGCGGGCGTCGTCGCGGCGGAAAATATCTGGCTGCGCGCCATGTGGCGGATATAGTGTATGATGTCAGCATCGCCCACCACCCAGCCGCCGACTGAGGCAAAAGTCTTTGAGCATGTGCCCACAACCAAATCCACGCCTTCGTGTATGCCGAAATGCTCGCACGTGCCGCGGCCGGTTGCGCCCAGAATGCCGCTTGCGTGCGCATCGTCCACAATCAGGCGCGCGCCGTATTTTTTGGCAAGTTTAACAATCTCCGGCAGGTTGCAGATATCGCCCTCCATGCTGAAGACGCCGTCAACAATTATAAGTTTGCCCCTGTTCTCGTCAATCTTTGAAAGCACCCTTTCAAGGTCTTCCATGTCATTGTGTTTGAAGCGCGCCATCTCGCCTTCGGAGAGTTTTACGCCGTCAAGTATGCTCGCGTGGTCAAGTTTGTCAACTATGGCGACATCGCCCTTTTTGAGCAGGCAGGAAATCACGCCAAGATTCATCTGATAGCCGGCGGAAAATATCAGCCCCGCCTCTTTGCCCTTAAAACGCGCCAGTTTGTCTTCAAGGTCCTCGGCGGCTTTGGTATTGCCGTTTAAAAAGCGCGAGCCGGCGCTCCCCGTACCCATTTTCATTATAGCTTCGGCGGCGGCCTTTTTCATTTCCGGATCGTCGGCCAGGCCCAGGTAATTGTTTGAGCCGGCCATAATATAGCTCTTCCCGTTCAGCTCAACCACGGGCCCCTGCGCCGAAGATATGGGCTGGAAATAGCCGTAAATCCCGAGCTTCATCATGGCTTTAGCTTCTTTAAACCGTTTACATTTATCAAAAATATCTGCCATTTTTATCCCTCTGAAACTAGACTATAATTATATCTTTTTTTGACGGAACCTGACAGGAGCAGCCGCTCTTTTTTATTATATTTGTGGTTGAGCGCCCCTTCAAAAGCTTAAACAGGACGACTTTGCCAGCATATTCGCGTCCCACGACTTCGCACGCCTTATAATCTGCGCCTTTTACCAGAATATCCGGCCGTACAAATTTAATAAGATTAAGCGGCGTGTCTTCGCCGAAGAAAACCACCGCGTCCGCCGCTTCAAGCGCGGCTGCCACCAGCCCTCTGTCCGCCTGTTTGTTTACGGGGCGCGCTGCGCCTTTAAGGCGGCGCACGGAGGCGTCGCTGTTGATGCCCAGCACAAGTACGTCGCCGCGGCTTTTTGCAAATTCCAGAAGGCTTACATGGCCCGCGTGCAGGATATCAAAGCAGCCGTTGGTAAAGACTATTTTTTTGCCGGCCGCGCGCGCTTTTTTGAGGAAAGCCGCCAAAGCGGCTTTGCCCATTATTTTACTTTTTGTTTTCATGTTTTTTGAGTATTTTTTCCACAAGGCCGGTATTCATTCGGCCGGCGGCAAAATCCGCGTCATTTAGTATCAGCTTGTGGAAGGGTATGGTGGTGTCCACACCGCGGACGGTAAATTCCCCCATCGCGCGCGCGCTGCGTTTCAAGGCTTGGCCGCGCGTAGGCGCCCAGACGATAAGTTTTGCTATCAGGCTGTCGTAAAAAGAAGGTATGGTATAGCCCGGGTAAACGTGCGTATCCACCCTTACGCCTATGCCGCCGGAGGGCACCCACTCCGCCACGGCGCCTGGGCAGGGCAGGAAATTTTTTGTATAGTCCTCGGCATTAATGCGGTGTTCAACGGCGTGGCAGTTGATTTGCAGCGCGCGCCCCCGCGTTATGGACAGTTTTTGGCCTTGGGCGATTTCTATCTGTATGCGCACGAGGTCAAAACCGCTTACAAGCTCCGTCACGGGGTGCTCCACCTGAAGGCGCGTGTTGACTTCCATAAAATAAAATTTGCGGCTTTCATCCATCAGAAATTCAACTGTGCCCACGCCGCTGTATCCCACCGCCTGCGCAAGCCTTATCGCGGCGGCGCAAAGCGCTTCGCGCGTTTTTTTGTCAACGAAAGGCGAAGGGGATTCTTCAATTAATTTTTGGTTTTTGCGCTGCATGGAGCAGTCGCGCTCGGCAAACGCTACGACATTGCCGTAATTATCGGCCGCAAGCTGCACCTCAATATGGCGCGGGTTAAGCACGAGGCGTTCAAAATAAACCCTGCCGTCGCCGAAAGCAGCCTGCGCCTCTGCGGTGGCGGTGTCAAGGGCTTTGGGGAAATCCGCCTCGCTCATCGCGGGGCGCATACCGCGCCCGCCGCCGCCCATGGTGGCTTTAATCATAAGCGGAAAGCCGACTTTGCGCGCGGCCTGAAGGTGGTTCTTTTCCACAACGCAGTCGCTGCCGGGTATAACGGGCACCCCGCTTTTAATTGCGAGTTCGCGCGCGCGAGACTTTTCCCCCAGTTTCAAAATGGCTTCGGGCCTAGGGCCTATGAAAATAATGCCCGCGTCAATTACGGCCTGCGCAAAGCGCGCGTTTTCGGAAAGGAAGCCATAGCCCGGGTGCACGGCGTCCGCGCCGCTGAGCCTTGCGGCCGCGACTACGGCGTCAATATTGAGATAGCTGTCCTTTGACGACGCGGGGCCGATGCAGACAGCTTCGTCCGCCGCTTTTACATGGGCGGAAAATTTATCCGCCTGCGAATAAACCGCCACGGATTTTATATCCATCTCCCTCAGCGTGCGGATTATGCGCAAAGCGATTTCGCCCCTGTTGGCGATCAGGACTTTGTTAAATTTTTTTACTGTAATGGTTTTTGTTTCCGGTTTGGTCATATTATGGCTGTTTGGGCTCTATGAAGAAAAGCGGCTGGCCGTATTCGGCGCACTGGCCGTCGCTAACGCCGATTATTTTGAGCAACCCGTCCGCCGCGGCAAGGACTTCTTTTGCGGTTTTGTTCATTTCCACCACGCCCAGAAACGCGCCTTTTTTTACTTCCGCGTTTTCTTTTAGGACGATTTCTTTGCCCTTTGCGCCGCTGTGGTAAATGCCTACGGCCGGTGAAAGCACGGGCGTAAGTTTGCTGCTGAAATCCGCCGCATGAGGCGCGGCGGCGGCTGTTTTAATCTGCACGCTTGCGCCGGGTTTTTTATAGATGAGCTCCTGCAAATCGGTAGTTTTTGACCATGCGATAAATCTGGCAAGGGTTCGGGTATCCATATACAAAATCTCCTCAATCCTTCTATTACAAAATAATAGCATTTTTTGATATATGGCGGAAGTTTACTGGTTTTTTTGTAGTTACACGACGATTTTCCTGTTTTCGTTTTTCGGCAAAAAAACGCGGGAACGGATATAGGACTTTTGCCCTATTATTAACAAAAAATTAACAAATTTTTAATTGTATATTAACTTCAGTTTATTATCATTTTTTATAAAGGATAGAAACAATTTCTGGAATTAGAGGACAAGACCATGCATAAAATAATAAATTTCGCGATGATAGTCATAATGCTTCTGCAATGTTCCATCGGAAGCTGGGGGCAGGAACTCGGGATAATCTATAAAAACGCTCAAGATGCGCTGTGGGCTGGGCCTAACAGTGGCATTTACGCGCAGGTTGCGAATGATTTAAAACAGGCTGCGAACAATTTAAATAATTTAAAAAATGCAAGAAGCCGGGTTCTTGAAATTGAAAAGCTTTTTACCCAAAGCGGAAGCACCGCTGAAAAAGAAGAGGATGCTATTATCGCAAAAATGACTGCCGCGGAGTATAAAAAAGAGGCGGTTGCCAAAATAAATCAGGAATACAAGAAAGCTCTGCAAGAAATCGGCCTGTCAATCGGAGGGACAGAAAGAGAAGAGTTGGAAGCATGGAAAGCGGAAGCCTTAAACACCATACCCGCGTATTACAAACAATATAGCGATGAGTATGATAATGAGCTGAAGGAATATCAGCAGTCGGAAGAAGAATCCATTAAAGAGGTCGGCATTCTTTTAAGAGATTTTTACCTGCAATATCCGAACGACCCGGATATCAAAAGAGTTACTGAGAGCACCGCCCCGATCTTTTACGCTCTTGAAAATATCAGGAAAGATTTGTTTGAAGCCAAAGATTACAGAAATATACTGATATCCAATTATAAAGAAGATATAAAAAACAATGCCTGTGAAGTCAAATATAATCATGAGATTCCTGGAAGCACGACTATGGGAGGTGGGCCGTTGGGCATGTCATATAACGGCGGTAGACCGACTATAGTTCAAAAGACTAAATTTGACCAAAAAACATGCGAGGACACTTTAAACAAAATCTTTTCTTTAAGCATTTTGTCGGGCGAAGAAAATATTGAGGAAATCACAAACCTCATGAATAAATATGTTAAAACGCAGTACGCGCCGGCCATATTGTCTAATCTTGCTGCGGTTTTGTTAAGCACGGGCAAGCATAAAATGCTTTTCAAATTTATAGAGCAGCAGGAAAAGGCCGAAAACAGCGGAACATATGACGCCATAAACTGGATAGATAAAATTACGTCTGCGCGGTTTTTAAAGTATTATCTGGGGCCGGTGTCGCAGTACGGCGCATATCCGCAAGGGAATGTCTGGGAGGACATAGGCCGTTTTATAGCGCAGGATAAAAACAAAGCCTCTCAAAAATTTACGTCGCAAAGGCTGGCCGGCATGACCTTTTCAAGCGCTAATATCAACGACCCTAAACTGCGCGTTAATATTAACACAATGACGCCTTTGTTCACGGGGCTGCTTTTAGGCGGCGGGACTATAAACCAAGTTACGGTATCAGATCCCGCCGATCTGGCCATGCTCGGCGGCAGCGCAACCTACGTAGCAAAGCCCGCCGCCGAATGGAAATTCGCTACTTCCGTATTTAACAAATACGCCGCGCAAGAAGGCAGTTTAACAAACAGGGTTACTGAAAACAACAAGGGGAAAACGGAAGAGGAGCTGCTCCGCGGTTATAAAAGCGCAAGCCATTATGAAGACTGGGGAAATTCTGGCCTCGCGGTAGGCGGCCCGGACGGCATGTCAAGAGCCAGCCGCCTCCCGTCTAATACCGCCCGCAACGTTGTTTATGACTCCCGTCCGGCAAACCCGATGTCAACAATGCTCCAGAAATACGGGAATAATGGGGCTTTATCCCGGGCTCTTATTTTGTTTGAGTCTTCAATGCTGGATTTAAAGCCGGATGCAAAACTCGCGCTGGACGCCAGGCTTTATCGTTTTTACATGAAAAACGGCGGCGATACGAACTGGCTTGAAATGTACTCCACGGAAACCGCAAGATATTATCAAATGAAGCTGCATCATATGGATAAAGGAATTTTTCAATTTTACAAAGGGACGTTTGACGCGGTTTTGACCATATGGGGCCTATGGACATTGCCAGGTCTCTTCCGCTCAGTGGCGAAAGGCATGAATTTGATCGGGAAAATAGGCAAAACCTTGTATACTGCCAAGTCTTTAAAAGCTTTAAAAGCGCTTCCTGAGCTCGCAAAAACCTATGAAAAAATGCATCAATTTGTTTTGAGAGGCAAAAAAATCGGTAAAAATACAAAATACTTCTTTAAAAAGCCCAAGGTATATTTCAGGGCGTGGAAGATGAAAAACGCCCTTAAGCCGCAAGTCGGCGACGAGCTTAAGCTAGTAGGCTATACAGCAGATGGCTCTGCCGAAGTCAGCGGCGGCGCGGCCGGCGAAACAGTGGCAAATTATAAAGCAAAGTTAAAACATGAAGACTTAGGTGAGTTTAACTATTTCGTAAAAAAGAATAATTACAAAATTGATTCCAAAGGAATAAACTTTTCTGACGGAATAAAAGTTGAAAACCCCGAATATGTGCATTTGAGGTTCGGACGCTCAAAAAGAGGAGAACGAACATTTTCAATAATAGATTCAAGAAGTGGCCAGGAAATGGATTTTCTGCTTAAAGGCAGAGCGAAGGAGCTGTTCAAAGAGACGAAAGGCAAATTGTTTTTTAACGGAGAAAAGCTCTTCGCCGATAAAAATCTTACCAAGGTTTTTGAAGCCGATATTAATATTCCCAAGTGGCAGATGGGGAGATTCGTCAGCTTGTTTAACGAAGTAGATAGAATATCTGCCGCGGGGAAAATAACGGAGCTGGTAAACCTTACCAAAAACACTCTGACAAAAAGCAAGTTCTGGCCTTATTATATTATTAACGGATTTTCCTTGGCAACCGCCACCGGTGCCATGTATCCGATATTGACTAGTGCGCCTTTTATTGACAAAGAAAATCCCAAAAACAATTTGGTGAGCGATTCTGACGCGGCGATTTTATCCATGGGGCTTCCGTACGGCCTTTATATACTTGCCCCTAAAGTGGTAAGACCTTTGGTTGGCAAATTCGGCGCCGCAAAAATATGGAATGCCTCTCTATGGTTTGGCCTTGCGGGTATGTCGGCCGGCGCGGCCGGATATGCCTATGAATATTTTTTAAAACCGAAAGGGGCCGACCCTAAGAGATCATTGTTTCTCGGATTTTTATGGATGTCGGCGGCTCTTTCGGGGGCAAGCTCTGTATCCAGCAAAGTTGCGGTTGAGGTGCTAAGCGATAGCGCTAACCTGGGCACGGCGTTCAAAACCAGCAGGTTATTCGCCAAAAACGTAAATAGTCTTTTGATGTGGGCTCCGCCTGCGTTAGTTGTCGGCGGCGCGGCTTTTTGGGGCAAAGATAAAGAATTTTCAAAGCACGGGCTGGGTATAACTTACGGCTCATTGACGCTTTTGACAGGCGGACTTTTGTGGGCTACAAAAAGCAGATTTAAATTTAAATCTACAATTGGTATACTTGAGAAGGGAAAAGCAGTCAAAGCCTCTTTAGGCCCTGAGGTATGGAAGCAAATGGGCGCTTTGTTCCTGTACACCGGTTTTGAAGGAACGGCTTTGTTTAAGGTTTCAAACTCTTATATAAACGATAAAGTGGGCTATTCCAAAAGAGACGACGACTGGGTAAAACCGTGGTTAGGTTTACTCGGCGGCGTAGTATTGGCGGCGGCTCCGGCCGCGACCAGATTGGGCGTTAAAGCATCCAACGAGCGGTTAAACCTAATGCTGCTTAGTTCCACTTTAAGCTCTGCCGCGGGGACGGGATTATTATATTTTTCCGACGACCCCTGGCTGCAAGGGCTGGGAATAGGGCTTGTAGGATACGGCACGGCAAATATATTTACTGGTATGAAACAGAAAATGAAAAATACCGTTTCCGGCAGGAACCTAGGTGATGATATGACAAAGATTCTGAACAGCAGAATAGATAATAATATCCCGATAGTAAACTCCGCTTTGGGAATTTTCCCCATTGCCTCCGGCGTGATTGTTGATGATTACAGGGCGCGTAACAATGCGGGTAAAACCGAGGCTAATATTAAAACTTTATGGTTCCCGGCCGGCCTTCTGGCGAGTGGCGCGATGATAAATTATAAAGGATTTAACATATTGCCTAAAATGCTGCCTTTAGGCGGATTAGGATACGCCGGCTATAAATTATACGATGGTTCTTTGTTTGGCGGATTTAAATATATGCCGCAGTCTGCCGCGGATTATAAAGCGCCGGATTTAAAGACGGAACTTAATAAATTTAACGGCGCGCTCCCGCAGTTGCCGCTTTTTAATATTCCGATAAAATTTAAACCCGCGCCGCGCTTGCAGCCGCAGCAGACGTTTTAAGAATTGATTGGAAAGGTTTTTCCCCGCGGCCGGCATGGCATAGTGTTGAGGCTGCTTTTAAAGAGAGCGCTCCGAAGCGCTGAAAGGTCAGGCTTTATTTTTTGCGTCGGCTGCGTAATTTAAAGCGGCCAGCATGCCGCTTTCATCGGCTTTGTTGCGGCCGGCGATATCAAAGGCCGTGCCGTGCACGGGCGATACGCGCAGCCACCTGAGCCCAGCCGTAATATGCACCGCCGGCGCGGCCGCCGCAAGCTTAAGGCCCGTCAAGGCCGCGTCGTGATACATGCATAAAATGCCGTCAAAACAGCCGGCCGCGTGCTTCCGCCACAGGCTGTCAACGGGATACGGCCCGCTTATGTTATATCCCGCTTTTTTAAGCTCCGCCGCCGCGGGGCTTATTATTTTTAATTCTTCCGCGCCCAGTTTGCCGCCGTCGCCGCAGTGCGGGTTCAGCGCGGCCAATGCGATATGCGCGCGCCTGCCGCCGAGCTGCGCTGCAAAAATCTCCGCCGCGGTCTTTATGCGTTGTTTCGTCAACGCGCGAGGCAAATCTTTGATTGCGAGATGCTCCGTCGCAAGCGCGCATTTTATTCTGCCGGCAGCGAACATCATAAGCGCCGCGCCGCCGTGCGCGGAGGCGTATTTTTTCAGAACCTCCGTGTGGCCGGTAAATTTTACGCCAGCCATGGCCCAGGCTTCTTTGGATATCGGCGCGCTGACAAGCGCGCGCGCGCGGCCAGCATTCATCAGGCGCACGCCGGCCATAAACGCTTTAAAAGAAACGTCGCCGCCCCACGCGCACGGGCCGGCTTTGCCGCCGGCGGGCCGGGTGAAAGATGATTGCACCTCTACCAGCGCGCCCATATTATCGCGCCAGCCTGCGGCGAGCAGGCTTTGGCGATCACCTATGACGGTAATTGCGGCGCGCGCTTTAAATTTTTTAAGCGCTTTTACGATGACTTCGGGGCCTATACCCAGCGGGTCGCCTGCGGTTATTATGATATGTTTGAGCATAATATAAAAATGGTGCGACAAAAAAGGCGGCTTAAGTAAGCCGCCTTTATAAGTAAACCGGATTATTTTTTTGCTTCGGTTTTGGGTGCATCCTTTTTCGCATCAGCCGCAGTTGCTGTGGGCTCAGTTTTAGGCGCATCCTTTTTCGCGTCAGTCGCGCCTGAAGTTACGGGCGCGGCGGCCGCAGGCTGGGCCTGAGCAGGCTTTTCGTAATTAAATTTTACCAGCACTTTTATATCGGCCTTTTCTTTAAGCTGGGCCAGATAATCCAGCGTGGTCTTCTGCATATTTACGGAGGTCAGATACTGCGCCAAATCAGCCTCTATCATAGGAAGGGAGATTTCTTTTTTCGCCTTTTTCTCGTTGACGCGGATAATGTAGAAGCCCTGCTCGGTCTTAATCGGCCCGCCGACTTTGCCTACCGCGATTGCAAAAACCTTATTGTCAAAATCTTTGGGCATCACGCCGCGCACCAAAACCGCCTCGCCGCCGGTGGCAAGCGGGGATTTATCGTCGGAATATTTTTCAATCGCTTCAAGGAAAGTGATTTCGCCGCCGTCAAGCTGTTTTTTAATGTCTTTGGCCAGTTTCTCTTTGTCTTTGCGCACCGGCTCGGACATAGTGGCGTCGGCCTTTATAAATATCGGCGAAACTTTAATCTGCTCCGCCGTCAGCTGCGTAAGTTTCGCGGCGAGCGGGACTGCGGCCTCAAGCTCAGGCTTGGGCAGCTTTTCAATTTCCTTTTGATTGCCTTTCATTATTATCTGGATATTGTCGTAAAGTTTTTTGACGTCTTCCTTAACCGGCTGCTGCGCTTTGGCTTTTACCACGGCGTCTATCAGTTTGCGCACGGCAATCTGGTTGCGTATTTTATCTTCAAACTGTTTATAGGTAAGGCCTTCTCTTTTAAGCTCGTCGTTGAAAGCCTTTTCAACCAGTTTTTTGTCCGTGATTTCATTGCCGTCGGCGCTGCGGCGGAAGCGGGCTTTGATTTCGTTAATGCCTTCGGCAAGCTCGCTGTCTTTTACTTTTATGCCTTCGTCCTTGGCGGCCTGGGTTAAAAGGCTGTCGGTTATCATCTGGTTAAGCACTTCTTCTTCTATCGCCGTAACATTATCTTTATTTTCAAGCAGTTTGGGCGCGTTTTTGTTGTATTCTTCAAGCACGGATTTTGTGAGCTTGCCGTATTCCGAGCTTAAAATAGCTTTGTTGTTGACCGTGGCTACCGTCGTATCAACCACTTTCGCTGCGGCGAAAGCGGCCGCCAGCAGCAGGGCCGCGGCCAGTACCGTCGTTTTATTTACCTTCATTATTTATTACCTCCACGCCGTATCTTTCTTTAAGTGTTGCAAGATAAGCGTCCGTTTTTTGTTTTTCAAGTATTTCCTGAATTCTTTCTTGTGCATTCTTGAGGGAGATGCTTTCCTCCCTCACTTTCATAATAATATGAAAACCCAAAGCGGTTTTTATAAACCCCTGCGGCTGGCCCGCCGGAGAATTGGCGGCCGGCGCCTCAATTTCGGGCAGATATTCGCCCGGGATAAACGGCGGCAGCAGCCCGCCTTTTTTGGCCGTGGCCGGATCCGCGGAAAATTTGCGCGCGTACTCGCCGAATTTATCCTGAGTTCTTACATTGCCTATTTCGCGCATTACGGCGGCGGCTTTCTGCGGGTCGTCCATTAAGATATGCGCTATTGTAATCTGGTAAGGATATTTGCGGTGATAGGCTTTTATTTCATCCTCGCTCACGCTTATTACGCCGTCATTGCGCAGCTTTTCCATAAGCATTGTGCGCAGCAGGCTCTCGCGCCTGGTTTTGAGGGCGGCTTCCTGTTCTTTCCGGAAGACGGCCATTTCTTCCTCAAATTTTGGCGCGCCGGCTATATCGGCCTGCGCCGCGGCCAGCAAAAGGCGTTCGTTGACGAGGAAATTTAAAAAATTTTCCTTTCCGGCCGGCGTTTTGACGAAGTTTTGGAAATCCTTATCCAACTCCTGCGCGGCGGCGTCAAAATCCGTCTGCGTAAGCGGCGTGCCTGCGATAACGGCCAGCGTGTCCGGCTGCAATTGTTCCTCGGGCGTTTGCGGTGTCTCATTGCCGCACGCGCATAAGAAACATATGAGCAGCGCGGCGGGTATTAGCTTGTGCATAGATACAGTTTAGCACTTATAGAAACGCGAAACAAGTTCATTTAAATTTTATTTCATATGGCGGAAGGTGTTAAAGGGCACAGTTTGCCGCGGGAGGACAACCGCTCTGTTTAAGAATTGCGCGGATATTGCTTGAAAGGCTGCCTACAAATCCCCCGCGCTGGTAAAAACGCGGGGGATGTTTATTATCCTTTACTTATCTTACAGTAACCTCAACTCTTCTGTTTTGTGCCCTTCCCTCTTTCGTATCATTGCTCGCTATAGGCTTCTTTGATCCTTCTCCCCAATATTCCACCTTATCCCTCTCCGCCCCGCTTTCTATTAAATACTCCGCCACCGCTTCAGCTCTCCTCTCTGACAGCCGGTTATTTACTATATCAGAACCCGTAGAGTCTGTGTGCCCTACTATTACTATTCTTTCATACTTCATCTTTTTTAGTTCCCCGCCCTTTTTACTCAACTCTGCTTTTATCCCCTCTGATAATTCCGCTTTGCCATACGCAAAGTGCGCGTTGCCTATACTTATCGTTTTGCCTAGTTCTATTGGCTCGTACAATGACACTTTTCTTTCCTCTATTGCTTTAGCTTCAAGCTTTTTCTCAACCGGCCTTTTCTCAACAAGCTTTTTCTCTACTGCTTCTTCTTTAAACCTCTCCACAGGGACTTCCTTTTTCTCTCTTTCTTCTTCTGCCTTTTTCTTGTTTCCGCCAAACCCGTATCTTATCCCTACGTTCCCTCCATAC
>JAISDW010000113.1 GCA_031264445.1 Elusimicrobiota bacterium | reverse complement strand
TTTAATAACGGCGATATTAAATCCCTCGCCCGTCTTCGCTACGCTACGCCGTGGCTCGCTATGGCGTGGCTCTACCTTTACTAAAGGGAGAAAACTGTCGGCGCAACAATCATGTGTCGCGCTTCCCGTGATTACAGCAAAATATAACCCCCCGCTTTTCAGCGGGGGGTTATGCCTACAATTAACATGACATACCTGCAAAAAATTTCCTGCTTCTACTCTTGCTTCTATGTTTCAACTTTTGCTTCTATGCTTTTATTTCTGCCTCTACTTCACGTTTATTATAAACCCGGCGCTGTGCGTGCTGAACTCCGGCGCGTACATGCTCTGCAGCTGCGCCGCGCCCACGTTATAAACCCCGGGCGTCGTGGGGCGCAGCGTGTATTTGAGTTCATAAGCGCCGTTGGGCAGGCTGTCCATGAAGAAATTGGTCTTGCTGTCCCTTATTTCTTCATAGCGGCCCAGCGCGTCCCACCGCCAGCCGGAAAGCAGCGCGTCGGCTTCAAACGCGGCGGGCTTGGGGTCGTCCAGCAGCACATAGTCAAACCTGTTTTGCGCGGTTATCGTCAGGCGCACCTGGATTTCATCGCCCACATTCACTGTCGCGCCGTTTTTAAGCGGCTTTGCGCCCTTATCCTGCACAAGGTAAAATTCCTTGCGGACATTAATCAGGCCCTTTGCCGGCTGTTTGGGCTCTGCCGTTGAATACAGCGCGGAGAGCGTCGCAAAATCCGGGAAGCCGCCGCCCGCCGCGGCGCGGGTTATGGTGGCTTTTAGGAATTTCTTGCCCGCCTGTTCGCCGTATTTGCTCAGCGTTATTTTGGCTGCCGCGCCGTCCTGCGCGTCAAGTATATATTCTTCCCCGCCCCAGTCGGCCTTTATAGTTTTGGCGGTCAGTTCTTCCGGCGTTTTACCCGCAATGGTGAGCATCGCGTAAACGGCTTTTGCCGCCGCCTCGCTGTTGCCCCACATTGTCGCCTTTTTGCTGAAGACGAGCCACTTGACTAATTTTGGCAGCCGCGCGTCGTCGGGATTAACTTCCGACAACACCCTTATTACGTCGGTATGGAAGCCCAGCGTATCATTGAACCACAGCCAGCTGCGCTCCTCCGGCGCCCAATAAATGCCGGTTGTAGGGTTTTCTTTGGCATTGTCAAACAGGCGGTCAAGATAAAGCAGCGCTTTGTCGCGCTCGCCCAGCCTGTGATATACGGCGGCGGCGTAAAGTTTGCCCAGCGGCGTCATATGGGCGGCGTAAGCGTCCGCCTTATCCATAAGCGGCTTTAAGTCGTAATTACGCCATGCTTGCGGATACGCGCTAAGGACATAAGCCGCGTAAAACGCGGATGTTACGCTTTCATAAGAAGGCTCTTCAAGGTCAATATTCAGATTTTTGACGATATAAGCCAGCGCGTTTTTGGACATTGCCGACGGCAGATAATCCGGCGCGGCCCTGTCCATTATATACATGGTAATATACAGGCTGCTTTTGCCGCCTTTTACCCAGGCAAAGCCGCCGTCATTATTCTGATATTTTGCGAGTTTTGCTACGGTTTCTGCGCGCATTTTGCTGACGAGTTTTGCGTCAAAGATATTTATCGCGTATTTGCTTTCATAACCTTGGGAAAGCTCGTACCACGGGCTGGCCGCCAAATCTTTTAGCAAAAGGTTTTCGTCCGCGTCCCACGGCGGCGTTATGGTTTTGCGTTTTGGCAGTTTTGCGGCGATTTCGCGCACCTGCGGATAATCCTGATACAGCTTATTGACCGCCGTCAGCGGCACATAAGCATTGACGAGGCTTGTCGCCGTCTCATAGCTCCCCGCGCTATAAGTGATGAAAGGTATGGCGTTTATTATATTCATCAGAAGCGAGGTATCCACCGTCAGATGCACGGCTTCAAGTTTTGCGTTTTTGGCCGTTTTAAGCGCGATATTGGTTTTGTCTTTTTCCAGCGCGGCGGTGGCGCTCTGCGCCAGTCTTTGTGCGGCGGGCAGCAGCGGCAGTTCTTTGACTTCGCCGTCTGATAAGCCCTCCGCGCGCGCCACGGCCGTCAGTGATAATATGCCCGTGCCGGCCGGCGCTTTAAGCGGCCATACAAGCGCCGCCTGCCTGCCCGCGGGTATGGTTACTGTCTGCGAAGTCTGCTTAAGGCCAAGTTTCTGCGCCGCGTCCTGCCCGTCAATTTTTGCGGTAAGGTCAACCACGGCGTTTAGCGGTGCCTGCGTATCATTTGCGACGATGGTTTTAAGTTCCAGCTTATCGCCTTCGCGCAGGAAGCGCGGGGACTCCAGCCGCAGCATGAGGTCTTTTTTGGCGGCAACCGTAAAATCATTTTTGCCGGTTTTCATGTTTTTGGTAAAAGCGGCCGCCAATATCGCGTATTGGCTTATACGCTCCGGCAGAGTAAAGCTGAAAGCCGCCTGCCCGTTGACAAGATTGAGCTTAGGAGCCCAGAAAGCGGTTTCCGCGAAGTTTCTGCGCGGCTGTGCGGCAGGGCTGCCGCCAAGGCTGCTGCTGCCGTCGCCGGCGTCTGAGGCTTCGTTCATGGCTAAAGCCAAGGGCGCGGACGAGCGCACCGCTCCCTTAGTCAATCTGGGGGCACCGTCGTCCAAAGACATAGCTGCCAAATAATGCCTGTATCTGCCGAGGGAAGCAGCCGCTTCGTTGTAGCTTCTATTATCAGACGGGTAAACCGTTGGCATATTAAGGCTGTGCGGCCGGTAATAATCCAGCGATTTATCGTAAACCGTTATCAAAGCCTGGCCGGCCGCGGGCGCGCCGTTTTCATCTTTGACGTCAAGCGCGGCGTCTATTTGCTGCCCGGGCTCCGCAGTTCGGGGCGCGGTTATTTTTATATCCAGCCTGGTATTTTTAGTCGGCACGCCGATATTTACGCCGCCTTGGTAAACCTCATGATTATAAACGCTGAACCACTTTACCGCGAGGCCGCCCCTGTGGTATTGCCGTATCGGGACTTCCAGCACGGCGGAGCCGGCGCGGTGCAGAGTTTTTGCCTCCGCGAGGAATTGGTCTTTATAAATCTCCACGTATTTGGGGCCTTGCGCCGCGTCCGCGCCAAGGAGAATTGTTGCGGTCTCGCCCGCGTAGTATTGCGCGTTTTCAGCTATTGCGACGGATTGCGGCAGCGCGATGCGCGGGTTTTTTACGTCAACAACCGCGAAGGCCAGCTTGCCCTCATTATCATTGCCGGCTGAATCGCGCGCAATCAGCTTCAATATATAATAATCCTCTTTAAGCGGCGGCAAAATAATTTTCGCGGGGCCGGCCGTTTTGCTGAAAGCCAAAGGCATGGAGGTTATTAATTTATCCTCCTTAAGTTGCGGCATATTGCTTGGCTCTATGGGTGAGTCAAAGTCATCTGTATCGCCATCATCAATTTTCGCGCTGTAAATATAAGCCGCGGCTTTGCCGTTAAGCGGCTCTTCATCCGCGTTTACCATGGTTGCGTTGATGAAATTATCTTCTTTGCCCGCGCGGAAGAAGCCTCTGTCCATCTTCATCGCGAAAAAGTATTCCTGCCCGCTTACGGTATAAGTGCGGGCTTCGCTTATGGTGCGGCCGCCTTCGTCGGTCACAAAAACTTTTGCGCTGTAGCGCGCGGGCCTGCCGCGCAGTTCTTTGGCCAAATCTTTATCTTCCTGCGGGGTAAAAGTAATGCTGAAATTGCCGTCTTTATCAGTCTTAACCTCGCCTTCAATCGCGTCCTGCCTGCCGTCGTTAAACGGCGGCCACCACCAACAGAACCACGGTACAAAATAAGCCTTATTGATTTGATAGGCCACTTTTGCGCCCGCCGCCGGCATGCCGCTGTAATAAAGCGCGCTGCCTTCAAGAGTAAGCGGTTTGCCGTAAGCGCTTATGCCCTGCGCTTGTTTGAGTTTAACCTCAAACTCCGGCCTTTTATATTCTTCTACTGAAACGGAAACAGAATTACTTGGTGTATTTTTGCCAAGCACCGCGTTGATGCTGTAATTACCCAGCATACCA
>JAISDW010000032.1 GCA_031264445.1 Elusimicrobiota bacterium | reverse complement strand
ATTATTTGTGGAAGCCGCACGCGCAATTTGTTGTGGCCGACCCCGTCATAAATTTAATTTTTTATTTTTTTGCGCTGTCTGTTGTCAGCGTTCTTGCATATCATTTTGTGGAAAAACCTTCTGCCAATTATTTGAATAAAAAATGGTTTTTACAAAAGTAGTTTGGTCGTCAAAGCGTTGAAATCTTGGGGTAAAATTAATATAGACAAAAATTTTCTAAAAAAATTATCTTCAAAATATTCTTTAAAAGAATAGCAAAAAATAAAAAAAGATGCTGCAAAAACAACCGGAAAGATTTATTTTTAACAACGGCAAACAAAATGAATATACCGCCGGTAATTATTGAAAAAGATTTTTGGGTTTATTGGGTTTTGGGCAAAATTTTTGCCGACGGAGAACTTCAAAAAATACGGTGTTTTAAAGGCAGTACTGCGCTTTCAAAAGTTTTAAAAGTTATTGAAAGATTTTCCGAAGACATTGATTTAATACTTGATTGGAATATTATTTTAAACGCAGGAGACAATTTGGTTCAGCCGTAACAAGCATGATATTTTTAACAAAGACCTTGAGGCGCGCGCAAAAATATATTTCAACCGAGTTAAAAAATAAAATTGCGCAAGTTTTGGGTGATGTTTGCCAAATCATGGCGGACGAAACCGACGGGCATATTTTGTATATAACTTACCAAAGATCTTTTAACGATATTTATATCAAGCCGCAAATTAAACTTGAAATCGGCCTGCTGGCCTCTTGGGTTCCAAACGCAAAATACCCGCTCAATTCCTACTCGGCGGAAGCCAACCCGCAACTTAATATTAAAAGCGCGCTTGGGCAAAATATGATTCGGCCAAAAGCGGCGCGCCGCGCTTATTTTTTGTGCGCGCGCATAAAGGAGCAGAGTTTTTTGAAAGTTTCCGCGCTTATCACGTGTTCTATTTTGCAGGCGTCTATATCCGCCGCGTCGGGCGATACGCCCAGTACGCCGTGCAGAAAAGCCGATATCACGGCATGCTTCTTTTTGACTTCTTTGGCTATCGCCGCGCCTTTTTTTGTAAGCGTTACGCGGCCGTATTTTTCATGCTTTATCAGGCCGGCTTTTAAAAGCACCGCCAGCGCGCCGCTTACGCTGGGCATTTTTACGCCGAGCAGCGTTTTTATGTCCGTCACGCGCGCCGCGCCTTCCTTAACCGAGGCTATTGCAATGGCCTCAAGATAGTCTTCCATACTGCCGGTAATATTTTTATTTTGTTTCATAATTTAAGTTTGCCTAACTTTTAGCCGCTTGTCAAGCATATTTTGGAGATTATAAATATTCCGCCTTTTCTTTACACCGGTAAAGTTTATAAAAAATCTGTCTGCTTGCGATAAAAAACATATTAAGCCAGCCAAATTTGTTATATTATAATTGTAAGCCGTCTTTCGCGGCGCAACATTAAAATAAACGGAGGAGTAAAATGAAAAACACCTTGCTGGAAATTTCTTGGGAAAATAACCCCCTGCCGATTGCGAGCAAAGAAAATTTAAATAATCTGCTGGAAGAAGTAAAAACGCACGGGGTGGTGGACGTAAAAAAATTCGACCCGCAAAAAGACGAAACTTATATTAAAGCGTTTGAAACCTCCGAGCTGCCCGGCTGCGTTATATGTATTTTCAACAGCAGGAAGGCGATGAACGAGGTCCTCTTCCGGGCCTCTCTCTTTGTTGAAACCACGGACTGCAAATTGTATTTTACAAACGGCGAATACTTTTCCGACGACCCTCTGGAAGCCGGCCAAACCTATGGCGCGGACAGGAAATTTGTGGATTACGCCGTCGGCAATACGCCCGCTTACGACGGCATACGCGGTTATGACCTGCCGGGCAAAAAATTAAATGCCTTTTTGGCCAAAGCCGCGCAGGATAAAACCCTGCCCGCCAAAAATCAGACCTACGCCGCCATGGAAGCCGAATTTTTGGATTTCCTCCGCACGCTGCGCAGGAAATACGGTGATGATTACAGCCTTATCACTTCCATCGCAATACCGGCTTTTATTTCCATAACCTCGCACGAATTTTTGCACGCGCAGTATTTCAGCGACGCGCGGTTAAGGGAAAACGTTGACGAATACGTGGCCTCGCATTTAAGCGATCGCGAAATTAAGCTCCTCATAAAATGCCTGAAATCTTCCATATATACGACTATTGAGGAGGATATTTATTACAGGAATAATGAAATTTTCGCCTATATGCTGGGCAAAAACGAATATGAAGATTCTTCCACCAGGGGCGGCCTTTTTTACACCCGCGCCCTTTGCGTTTTAAAACACAATACCCCGCCGGAAGATTTAACAGAGCCTGCGGCGGACTGTTTTGACGCCATGTATAAAGCCTGGGCAGAAAATGATTTTGGCCAGGGCGTGAGCGCGGATAAACTGGCCGAAATCTCCGGCAAAGTATTTGAAGAATATAAATCGCAGCTGCCCGGAACTCTGGACGTTAAAAAAGGCGCGTTTTATAAATATCTTACGGCAAAAGGAACCGCGCCTATAATTGTGGAATAAGCCGCAAGGCAGCCGCCGCCGATTAAAAACCCCTCGGGCAAACAAGCCGGAGGGGTTTTGCATTATCTTTTGCATTATCTGCAGGTTTGCTCTTATTTGTGTTTTTTGCCTTTCTCTTTATGTTCTTTGTTTTCTCTGCAGCCGCAGCAGCAAACGCCGGCGGTATAATTATAAAGGCACGCGCCGAAGGCGCCGCCCAGCACCGGCATCAAGATAAACAGCCAGAGCTGCTTCATGGCGGTAGCGTCTCCGCAGAGCCATGTAATCAAAGCCGGCCCGAAGGAGCGCGCGGGATTGACTGAAACGCCGGTCGTCGGTATGCCGACGATATGTATCAGCGTAAGCGTAAGGCCTATGGCTATGCCGGCAAAACCGGCGGGGGCCTTTTCGCTTGTCGCGCCGCATATGACGAACAGGAACAAAGCCGTAAGTACGAATTCCGCAGTCATTGCCGCGTACACGCCGTAGCCAGCGGGCGAGGCAAGGCCGTATCCGTTCTGGCCCAGGCCGTCAACGCCGACGGCGTAAGAAACCCCGCCGGAAAGTATCGCGTAAAGCAAAGCCGCGCCGAGCGCCGCGCCGATAAGCTGCGCCAGTATATAACCGACGGCTTCCTCGCCGCTGAGTTTTTTGTTAAGCCACATGGCGACGGTTATCGCCGGATTGATGTGGCAGCCGGATATGGGGCCTATGGCGTAAACCATGGCCAGCACGGTTAGGCCGAAAGCAAAAGCAATGCCTAAAAAGCCAACTTCAAGGCCGGCTATTTTAGCGCTGCCGCAGCCCATAAGTACCAGAAACAGCGTACCTGCGGCTTCGGCGACATACTTTTTCATATTAGACATTTTTTATAACTCCCTATTCAATTAATAACTGCTGAATATATTGTATAAAATATAACCGCCCCGCGCCGTCTTTCTTATTTGATAAAATATAAATATGAAACAAAACGAAGCAATTATTTTTGACCTGGACGGCACCCTGGCAGATACTCTTAACGTCTCCGTAAAAGCCACGCGCGAGCTGCTGCAAAACCTATTTGGCCTGAAGCTGGACGATACGCAGGTAGCGGCGCATTTCGGCAAATCGGAAGATGCGCTCTTCAAGCATTTTTGCGGCGCGGACTGGCAGAAAGCCATGGACGCTTACGCCGATTTCTTTGCCAAAAACGTTACGGCGGGGACGCTGTTCCCGCGCATTAAAGATATCCTGGATTATCTTAAGCTCAACAATATAAAAACCGCCGTCGTAACGGGCAGGAGTGCGCAAAGCGCGGAGCAGATTTTAAAAGCCGCCGGTATAAGGGATTATTTTGATTTTGTCAAACCCGGCAGCAGCGAGGGCAGCATAAAACCGCGCTGTATAAAGGAAGTGCTTGCCGCCTGGGGGCAGGCCCCGCGCGGCGCTTATTATATAGGCGATATCCCTAACGATATTATTGACGCCAAGGCCGCCGGCGTGAACGCTTTATCCGCGTCATGGGCCGATTGGGTTGATAAGCCGGCCCAGCAGGCCTGCGCGCCGCTGCATATCTTCCACACCACGCAAGAATTTGAGGATTGGATTAAAATGTCTTAGTTAAAGGCAGCGGGTTATATTTAGCCGTAATTGCGGAAGGAGCAATAGATATTTGGTTGTCATTCCCGAAGGTAGTAATCGGGAATCTGAAAAAGGCCGGATGCCCGATAAAGGCATTCGGGCATGACAACGGAGAAACGGATTACTTTTGTTTATTCATCTATACCCGCGCCGGCTTGCTGCTTCTGCTGCGCTTCAAGTAAAATATCGGCAATTTCAACATTACCATGATCAATAGCATATTTTATACTATTATTAGTTACTTGCGCACCTTTATCAATAAGGAATTTAATTATTTCTAAATTTCCATTTATACCGGCATAATGTTCTAGTGTTGTTCCCCAACATATACCGCCTTCACAATAACCATACCTAATAGGGCATTCCTCGTTTATATCTGCACCTCTGCTGAACATAAATTCAACATCTGCTATGTTCTTGAAATCACAAATTCTCGGAGTTGCTAAACCTTTTGATAAAAGATGTTCTACAAAACCATAACCCTTTTCAGCACTGTCTTCCATAAATTTATGCAATAAACGATTAGAAATTTTGGCATTGCGCTCTATTAAAAAATCGTATATGTTTTGATGAACATTTTCATAATAGCCAATCAGCGGAGGAATTTCTGCCCCATTATCAAGTAGAAATTTAATTAACTCTAAATTATTTGCAGACATTGCAACATCAACAGGATATGTAGCCAATTCCTCGCAATTATATGACAAATATCTTTTAGGATTAGCTCCATCTTTAAGCAAAACTTTCATTATTTCATAATTTTCTTTTCTTATTGCTTCTATAAAAACACTAGTGTTATAAAGATATCCTCTATATTCATCATATTAGTATGAAGTACAATCTCCTAAATAATCAATATAACAAGCAGCATCTGAACTTGCGCCGTTTGCCAAAGCCTGTTTTACTTTTTCCAAATCATTATTTACAACGGCATCGCATAATTCTTTGTTTTTTGCGTTTTGCTCTTCTATCCTAGTATTTTCCGCTTCAACCTCTTCCGCTTCCGTATATTCATTTCCCATCGTATTTTCCGCCGGCAATTCTTCTTCAAAGCTTTCCTTCCCCAAAATAATATCGGCATTTGCTTCTTCTTTATTATCTTCGGTTTCTGAAGATTTGTTATCTGTATAAATATGTGAATCTTCCAAATCCAAATCATAATGTACCGATGGTTCGGCGGCGGGTTCATTTATGTTTTGTTCCTGAATTGAGCTGGCGGGCATTGCAGTTTGTTGTTTATACGCGGGCGCTGAGGTTTCGGCGTCTCCTTTTGAACAGGCGGCAATAAACAAAGATATGGTTAATACGGCAGTATATTTTATAAACCGGACAAGATGCTTTTTCATAAATTTTCCTTAATAAGTAAGGCTCATTTTCATTCTACTAAAAAACGCGCAAAAATTATTCTTCAATTTCAGCATTGCCACAAAAGCTTCCCGCGGGATATCAACACTGCAAATGTTATCTATCGGTTTTTATCGGAATCTATCGGAACCGATAGGTTTGCCAATACGGCTTTATCATTTTTCCGTCAATTTTGATTGTATATCCTTAACAGGCACAAAAATATTTGTTTTGCCTATCAGGCGTTTTTCCATTAACCCGAGATTTTTTAATCCTTCAAAGTCTTCTCTCGCCGTAGCGTAACCGATATTATGCAAGCCCCTGTGCGTGGCAATTTTATATTCTCTGTCAGGATTTTTTACGGCGTTTATCAAAATATCCCGCTGCCTTGAATTTATATGCGGATATTTTTCCATTATAAATCTGTTCTTTTTTTGCTGTGCCTCTTTTTGGTTTATAAGAAACGTAACGTCTTTTATAGATTTCTCAATAATATCCAAATTAAACAAGATAAAATAAGTCAAATCATTTTGCGAACATTCGGAATACAAAAATGCTTTTTTATATTGGCCGGACATTTTTAAAACCAATTTGGAAATTGATATATATTCA
This sequence comes from Elusimicrobiota bacterium, assembly GCA_031264445.1. Lineage (GTDB taxonomy): Bacteria > Elusimicrobiota > Elusimicrobia > Elusimicrobiales > Elusimicrobiaceae > Proelusimicrobium. The sequence goes on along the minus strand of JAISDW010000032.1, from coordinate 10,499 downwards.
AAAATCCAATAGCCGTTTTTAAGCATAAACCAATAAAACAAAGCCCTTGCCGTCCTGCCGTTGCCGTCCACAAAAGGATGTATGTATGCAAACCAAAAATGCAGTATTATGGCTTTGACCACGGGGTGTATAAAATCGTTTTCAGCGCCGTCGTGTTTTTGGTTGGCGAATTCAATAAGTTTTTTAATTTCGCCGCGCACATTCTCCGCCGGATAGGGAGTATGCAAAATATTGCCGTCCGCGTCGTAAACGCTTATGTCGTCGTCTTTTAGCGGCAAACGGAACCTGCCGACGGCATCGGTTTCTGTCAGAGTATTTTCCGCCAATATTTTGTGTAAATTCAAAAGCATTGCCTCGCTTAGCGGCTCTTTATAATCTTGCTCTTTAATACGGCTTATCGCCTTATAGTTATTGAAAATCATCCACTCGGATTTATTTTTTGGCGTTTTGCTGCTTGCAAGCATTTCTTTGGCTATCCTTCGCGTTGTCGCCGCGCCTTCTATTTGGCTTGAAGCGATTGCTTCTTCCATCAGCGAGGCAAGCAAATATTTTGTTTTTTCCGCCTCGCCGCGCATATCGGCAATGGGGAAAGATAAAGCGCCCCTGTCTATAAAATGCAAAACAGGCTGCGTTTTGGGCGTAAGCCAAAAAGAAAATTGCCTGCCGTCTTTATCCGCAAACGGCAAATATTTACGGCTTGATAAAGATTCTAATTCTCTCCTTGCCCAGGCAATTTCCGGCGTTACTGCGGCGGGCAAAGGTTTGCGCTTAAATTCCGCCCAATAGTCATAATCGTCTATAAGTTTTTTTAATATTGCGGTAAGCTCGTCAGAAAACAAATCTTTGTTTTCCTTTTTTAAAAGGTCTTCTAATTTAGGCGCTTTTTCTGGCAATTTCATAAGATTTGATTCCTTAAATATCTATCAATATACTGTGAAACCGATAGATATATAAAGCATACTATAAACAAGGGTAAAAGTACAGCGGAAATTGCATCTATCGGTTTTTATCGGAATCTATCGGAACCGATAGATGGGCCCTATTTTTTCAAATACGGCAGTTGTGTTTGTTTGCGCTCAGCCGGCGAAATATTTTAATATTTTTCAAACTTAATTGCCGTCTGCGGCGGCACTTGCCATGTCAGAATTGCCGGCGGGCTTTGCGCCGCGAGAAATAAGAAAATCTTTTACTTCTTTGTGATATTTACTATAGTCAAGCGCGGTTTTACCTTCTTTATCTTTTGCGTTAATATCCGCACCATATTCTATAAGTTTGTCAAACCAAGTAGTTTCGTTTTCACCAATACTATTAATATTTTTTGCCAAACTAATAAAAATATTATTTAAATCTTCAATATTGCCTTTTGGCGTTGCGCCTTTTGCTATCAAAAGTAGAAGAAATTAAACGTTTGAAAAGAGATGTTTGAAATGGCCAGAAATTCGCAATGCTTTTTATTTAGCAGTTTTGTTCTTATAATTTAATATCCTTTTGTTATATTTGTATCCATAAGGTTCTTCTTTGCCTTTTATGTCTCTATTGGTGCTATTTAGCATATATGATTTTATATATGGACCGCTTACTATGAGCCTGCCATTTTTTGCACGGCCAACATTTGTTAGAGTAACCATATCAAAATCTCTGTCTTTTTTATTAAACCAATCTTGCGGATAAATATTAATTTTGTCATTTTGTATGTCTAAATGTATTATTGCACTGTTACAATATACTTTTTCCTCAGCCGAATACAATCCGGGGATTTTTGTTAAAAACAGCAATTCATTTTGTATTTTTAACTCTTGAGGGAAAGGATAGTCCACAGATAAACTTTGAGGAGTAATTTTGAAATGGATTTCTATTATTGGGTTTGTGTTAAAATTAAAATATGGAATGCTACCCTCTATCTTTGAATTAAAAGATTCTATTGCGGATTTAGCATCATAGAAAAGGATAAAACTATCTGTATTAAACAAAGTAATTCTAAGTGAATATTCTTTTGAATTATAGGTACACAAAAGAAGCTCTCGGTTTTTAGGAAAATTCACAAAATATACTTCAGGGGAAACTATTCCAAACAAATTGTTATTATTATCCTTCAAAATATGGGCAAATTGGGATAGATTTGTAGTCGCCCATACAAGACTATCGCCTCCTTTAATAATTTCAGGGAAAGACTGTACAGTTGTTTCATGAGTTTCTATATATAAACGAGGCATGTTTTTATTATAACAAAAAAGGCTTTCCAAATATTGAAAAGCCTTTTTTAGATGTATTTTTTAAAAGTGTCAGCCTTTGTCGTAAAATGGCGCCCCCTAGGAGAGTCGAACTCCTCTCACCAGATTGAAAATCTGGTGTCCTAACCGATAGACGAAGGGGGCATTGGTTTGTTTAAGGTGTGACATAATATGCGCTCGGTGAGACTTGAACTCACGGCCTCCCGCTTAAAAGGCGGATGCTCTACCACTGAGCTACGAGCGCGTATAGAAGCCCTTAAAAAGAGCAAAAAATAGTTGGGGATTTGCCCCAACGCATATATTCTACAAAAATTAATTTTGCCTGTCCATAGGCAAAAGCGGTTTTTCGTCGGATATTATACAAAGCCGGCGTATTTCGCGTAAAGCTGACCGGCGGCAATTGCGCCGTCGCCGGCGGGCAGAATATTATTTGTATATACTTTTATGCCAGCGGCCGCCAGCAGCGCCTGCGCGCGCGCCAGCAGAATTTTGTTTTGGAATACACCGCCGCACAAGGCAACTTCCCGCGCGCGCAGCTTCAGCGCAACCGCCAAAATAATCCGCGCCAGGGTATTATGAAATTTTGCAGCCGCTTCCGCCGGCCGCCGCCTGTCAGCGGCAAGGCCGCGTATCAGCGGCGCGGTATCTACGGATATAAGGCCGCCTTTTTCCTCCAGCGCAAATTCATAGCAGGCTTTTGACGCGCCGCGCGCGGCCGCGCTTTCCAGCAACATTGCGCCCTGGGCCTGATATGTGGTTTGCGCGCACAGGCCAAGTATGGCGGCTGCGGCGTCAAACAGGCGGCCCGCGCCGCTGTAAGTATAGCAGTTGATATTGCCGCGCGCCGCGCAAAGCGCGGCGGCAGTATCGGCGGGGCGCAGGATATTTTTTATTTGCGCGTCATTAAATCCCGCAGCCAGCAGATAGGAAAGCCCGCACTTCCAAATGTCCTTTGTTGCGCTTTCCCCGCCGAAGATTCTTACCGGTTTCAGGCAGCCTGCGCGCCGCCATTTGCCGCGGCCGATTTCCAAAAACTCCGCGCCCCATATTGTATTGTCCGCACCCAGGCCCGCGCCGTCAAAAGCGAAACATAAAAAACCGCGCCGCAAATCGTGCTCAGCCGCCACCGCCAGCGCATGCGCCAGATGGTGCAGCACTTTTTGCGCGTGCGGCTTGTACGCGGCCGCGTAATAGCCCGGGTGCGCGTCGCGCAGGTAAATTTGCGGGCGGATATTCAGCAGCCGCTGCATTTTTTTAACGGTCTCTTTAAAATATAAAATATTGCCCGCGTTATCCAAATCGCCTATATACTGGCTCGGGAAAAGTTTATCGCCTTTGCCAAGGCAAAAACTGCTGGCAAGGTTCGCGCCCAGCGCAAGCGCGGGTTTTTTGAGAGGTGAAGACAGCTTTATATGCGCGGGCGCATATCCGCGCGCGCGGCGCAAAAAATGCGTTTTGCCGCCAAGTTCAAACAGCACGCTGTCGTCTATGCGGTTATGGATTTTGCGGTTATGCAGCAGGAAGCCGTCGGCAATGCCGCCTAAATCGTCCAAAGCCTCTTGATTATCAATGCATATCGGCCGGCCCGATATATTGCCGGAAGTCATCACCAACGGCCCGTGGCCCCCGCGGAGGGCGCCCCCCCTGCCCAGTATGTCAAACAAAACTTTATGCATCGGCGTGTAAGGCAGCATAACGCCGAAGGTATAAAGCCCGTCGCTTATCAGCGCGATATCGCGCCGTTTTTTTAGCATTACCGCCGGCGCGGCGGCGGATTTTAAAAGCCGCTCTTCTTCCGCGTTCACGCGGCAGTATTTTTTTATTTCTCTGATATCCCCGAACATCAAAGCCAGCGGTTTATGCGGCCTGTTTTTGCGCGCACGCAGCCGTGCCACCGCGGCTTTGTTCAAAGCGTCGCACGCCAAATGAAATCCGCCCAAACTTTTTATGGCGATTATTTTGCCCTGTTTTATTTTTGCTGCGGCCTCTTCAATGCCGCCAATGTTTTTGCCGCCGCACACAAACCAGACGCGCGGCCCGCACGCCGCGCAGCAGCTGGGCTGCGCGTGGAAGCGGCGGTCCTGCGGGTTTTCAAATTCTGCGCGGCAGGCGGGGCACATTTTGAAAGGTTTCATGGTGCTTTGCGCCCTGTCGTAAGGCAGGTCTTTTATTATGGTAAAGCGCGGCCCGCAATTTGTACAGTTGGTAAACGGGTAACGGTAGCGGCGGTTATTTTTATCCGCAATGTCTTTTTGGCAGTCTTTGCATATCGCGATATCGGGCGGTACGGCGGTTTGCGCTGCGCCGGCGCGGCGGCTGGTTTTTATGATAAAAGAATTTTCTCTTTTCAGCGCGATATTTTGCGTCTTTACGCTTTCTATCCTGCTTAAAGCCGGCGGGTTTTGCAGGATTTGCGCTATGAATTTTTGTACCGCCGCGGCCGGGCCCTGCGCTTCTATAATTACGCCGCGGCCGGAATTAAGCACAAAGCCGCACAGGCCATTTTTAAGCGCGAGATTATAAACAAACGGCCTGAACCCGACCGCCTGCACAATCCCGCCGATAAATATTCTTTTGCGCAGCATGATTAAATTTCGTAATTATCCTTTGACAAATAGTTTAAATAGTATAATATAAGTATATATACCGACGATATAAAAATATTTATTCTATTAGTTGTTTTGAGTTTAATAAACAATTTAAAACGGAGATTTTATCTAATTAATTCACACTAAAACACGGAGAGGGAGGGATTTGAACCCTCGATACCTTTCGGTATACAGGTTTTCGAGACCTGCTGTTTCAACCACTCACACACCTCTCCAAAATAGCTTCGTTTATACATTATATAAAATTATCCGCGGCGCTTTTTCGTGCCTGACGCTCAGCGCCGGCGCGCGCGCCTTACGCCGCGGCTCAAAATATTATAAACTTTAGTTATAAAAGGAGCCTGCAACCATGAAAGACAATATCAAAAAATACAGCAAACTCATAACGCGCGCGCTCATAAAAGCCGCGGTTATCGTCGCGGCGGTTCTGTTAATTCTCTGGTGGATATACCCAGATATTTTCTGCATCGCCGCCAGGCCGGATTGCTCCGGCGCGGAGCAGAACAATATTTACAATGCTTTCTGCCGCGCCAGATATAACTGTCCGGCGGATACCATACCGCTTTAAAATAAGTGAGGACCACACAAATGAATAATTTTGATTTTTACAGCCCGACAAGGATTATCTTCGGCCGCGATACCCAGCTGCAAACGGGCGAAAACGTAAAACAATACGCTTCAAAAGCGCTTTTGCATTACGGCGGCGGCAGCATTAAAAAAAGCGGGCTTTACGCGCAGATTACGGCCTCCCTCAAAGCCGCGGAAGTGGATTTTACCGAGCTTGGCGGCGTGGTGCCCAACCCGCGCCTCGGTCTTGTTAGGCAGGGCATAGACATTTGCCGCAGGGAGGGTATAAAATTTATTTTAGCCGTCGGCGGCGGCAGCGTTATAGACAGCGCAAAAGCCATAGCCCTCGGCGTGCCTTATAATGGCGATGTTTGGGATTTTTTCATTAGCAAAGCCAAACCGCAAACCGCTCTGCCCGTGGCAACCGTGCTTACAATACCCGCCGCGGGGAGCGAAAGCAGCCTCAGCGTCGTCATCAGCAATGAGGAGATGCAGCTGAAACTGGGCCACAAAACAAATCTCGTGCGTCCCGTTTTCAGCATTCTGAACCCCGAGTTTTGCTTTACCTTGCCCAAAGAGCAGGCCGCCTACGGCGTCTGCGATATGATGGCCCATATTTTTGAGCGGTATTTCAGCAATGTCCCGCATACGGAGCTTACGGATAATCTCTGCGAAGGCGCCCTGCGCGCCATTATAGCCAATGCGCCGCGCGTGCTGGCCGATATGCACAGCTATGACGCCTGGGCGGAAATTATGTTTGGCGGCAATCTCGCCCACAACGGCCTTTTGGGTATGGGCCGGCAGGAGGACTGGGCCTCCCACGCGATAGAGCACGCGCTCAGCGCGGCTTACGATATCCCGCACGGGCAGGGGCTGGCGATAGTTTTCCCCGCGTGGATGAAGTATGTATATAAAACAAATACCGCTTTATTCGCGCGTTTTGCGGCCAATGTCTGGGGTGAAGATTTGCCGCTCTCCGCCGAAGCCGCAGCCCTTAAAGGCATAGAGCGTACGGAGCAATTTTTTAAATCCCTCGGCCTGCCCGTGCGCCTGCGCCAGATTAATGTGGAGCAAAGCGCGCTTGAAAACCTGGCGCGAAAAGCAACGGCTTTTGGCCCCATAGGCGCGTTCAAAAGGCTTGAAACCAAAGACGTGCTGGAAATTTACAAATTGGCATATTGATAATGCGCGGCTTTATACTTACATATAAATAAATGTATAATGGAAGGACAAGCGGGGGGCGTTTTGTATACGCTCCGCGCGGCAGTCCAACCAGAATAACATAATAGGGGATATAAAAGGATATATATGAAACTCAGCAGTATTGCCGGTGTTGTGGGCGAATCGCCCACATTAAATTTAAACGCCAAAACGGCTGCTCTGAAAAAGCAGGGTTTGCCGATAATACACTTGGGCGGAGGCGAGCCGGAAACGCCGGCCCCGCTCAGCGCGGTTGAAGCTATAATAAAGAAAGTGCAGACGCGCAAAATTAAATATTCGCCCGCGACAGGCGGGCCCGAATTGCGCAAAGCCGTGTGCGGTTATACAAAAAGCTTTTACGGCTTTGAAGCCGCCGTGCCCAATGTTATCATTTCATCAGGCGCAAAACAGGCTATTTATAATTTTCTGATGTGCGCCGTAAACCCGGGCGACGAGGTTGTTTACCCCGTGCCCTACTGGGTAAGCTATCCTGAGATGGTTCAGCTTGTCGGCGGCAGGCCGGTGCCGGTTGCGCCGGCAAAAGGCATAGAAAGTACCTTTGAAGAAATCCAAAAAGCCATAACCCCAAAAACAAAAGCCGTTATGTTCAATAACCCCGGCAACCCGGCCGGCATTGTATACGGGGAGGATTTCGTAAAAAAACTGGTGGAGCTTTGCGAGCAGCGCGGCATCTGGCTTATGACGGACGATATTTACCACCAGCTCGTCTTCGGCGGCGCAAAAACGCCGAGCCCGTTTAAATACGCCAAAAATCCGGATAATATAGTGGCGATAAACGGCGTATCCAAAGTTTACGGGCTTACGGGGCTGCGTATCGGCTGGGCGGTATCTTCCAATAAGGAGATGATTGCCGCCATGGGCCGCGTTCAGGCGCAGACAACAAGCTGCAACAGCGACGTGTCCGAGGCCGGCGCTTTAGGCGCGCTTACCGGCCCGCAGGACTGTGTGGCGGAACTCGTCCAAACGCTGGAAGAAAATAAAAATATCCTGATGGGCGAATATAAGAAAATAAAAGATATCTCGGTAACCGAGCCTAAAGGGACTTTTTATTCTTTCGTTGATTTCAGCAAATATAACAAGGATTCAATGGCTTTATCCGAATTCCTGCTGGAGAAGGTTATGGTCGCCACGGTGCCCGGGGCTTGCTTCGGGCTTGACGGCTATCTGCGCATAAGCTATTGCGCCGGTAAAGAAAATATTCTGGAAGGCATGCGCCGCATAATATGGGCGCTGGATAAAGACGCCAGGGAGCCTCTTAAAATCGGCGGCATCACTGTACAAAAGGACTGGTAATATGAAAAAAATAAACCCACACGCTTTTGCAAGTAATTACGGCCTTGAGGAAACAACGGGAATAAAAACAAATAAAACCGTCTACTGGAACCTTACCGCCGAGCAGCTTTACGAGGAAGCCGTGCGCCGCGGCGAGGGCAATATCACCGCCGGCGGGGCGTTTACGGCAGATACTGGCAAACATACGGGCCGCTCCCCAAATGACAGGTTTTTTGTTGAAACGCCCGAAGTCAAAAATGTTTTATGGTGGCATAAGGGCAATAAAGGCATAAGCGAGGAGAATTTTGAAAAGCTCTACGCAAAGGCCAAAAAATACGCGCAGGACAAAGATTTGTTCGTGCGCGACGCTTATGTCGGCGCGGATAAAAACAGCACCATGGTAATCCGCATGGTTAATGAGTTCGCGTGGCATAACCAGTTCGCCAAAAATATGTTTATAGAGCCGGCGGGTGAAGAGCTTAAAACCGTTAAGCCGGAGTTCAGCGTAATTTACCTCCCGGGCCTAAAGGCGGACCCTGCTTCCGACGGCACCGCAAGCGAAACCGTCATAGAAATAAACTTTAAAAAGAAGATAGTCTTAATCGTCGGCACCGCTTACGCGGGCGAAAGCAAAAAGTGCATTTTTACTGTAATGAACTATCTGCTGCCACTTAAGGGGATTATGACTATGCACTGCTCCGCCAATGTGGGCCCCGCAGGGGACAGCGCTTTATTCTTCGGCCTTTCGGGCACGGGCAAGACAACGCTCTCGGCCGACCCCAAGCGCGGCCTTATCGGCGACGACGAACACGGCTGGGACGATAACGGCGTCTTCAATTTTGAGGGCGGCTGCTACGCAAAGGTGATAAAACTTTCCAAAGAGGCCGAGCCTCAAATATACGCCACCACGCGACGCTTCGGCACGGTGCTGGAAAACGTTGTTTTTGACGCGGATACGCGCCTGCTGGATTTGGACAGCGACGCCCTTACCGAAAATACGCGCGCCTGCTACCCTTTGTCTTTCATTGATAATGCCGTTGCCGGCGCAAAAGGCCCGCACCCCAAAAACATCATCTTCCTTACTTACGACGCTTTCGGCGTGCTGCCGCCGGTTTCCAGGCTGTCCAAAGAGCAGGCCATGTACCACTTCATGAGCGGCTACACGGCGCGCGTCGCCGGTACGGAAAAGGGCGTAAAAGAGCCGCAGGCCACTTTCAGCACGTGCTTCGGCGGCCCGTTTATGGCTTTGCACCCTTCCAGATACGCGCGGCTGCTTAAGGAGAAGATTGAAAAGCATAATGCCTCGTGCTGGCTTGTTAATACGGGCCTGGTTGGCGGCCCTTACGGTACGGGCAGCCGCATAAGCATAAAGTATACGCGCGCGCTGCTTAACGCCGCGCTGGAAGGCAAACTGGCAAATGTGAAGTTTGTGAAAGATGCGGTTTTCGGCTTTGAAATCCCCGTTGAATGCGAAGGCGTGCCGGCGGAAATCCTGCAGCCCGCAAACAGCTGGAAGGACAAAGACGAATACTATAAAAAGTATTCGGAGCTTGCCGCGGCTTTCATAAAAAACTTTGAGCAGTATGAGGAAGGTTCCCCTGCCGAGATTCTGGGCGCGGCGCCCAAGCCGGCGGAATTGGTAAAATAGTCGGTATAAGTTGGTATAATATATTAATAACAAATAAAATTACAAAAATCAGGAGATTAAAATTATGGCAAAAGCAAACGCAAAATTTATGACGCCTTTGACGCCCAGCGAAGAGCTGGCCAAAGTAGTGGGCGCGGCCCCGCTTCCCAGGACGGAAGCCATCAAGAAAATATGGGACTATATCAAGAAAAAAGGCCTTCAGGACCAAGCCAATAAGAGGATGATAAACGCGGACGATACTTTGAGGCCCGTCTTCGGCGGCAAGGATCAAATCAGCATGTTTGAACTTGCCGGCATGCTGGGCAAACATCTCAAATAAGATTGTTTAGTTTCTTTTCGGGCTCCTCCAGCCGCTGGCGCGGCGAGAGGAGCCCTGATAGTTTAAAGAGAAGGTAGGTAATTACCAGATGTGTCTGATTTGATTTTTTCTTCAAGCGTTTTATTAATACCTTGTTTTAAGGTATCAACTTTTCGCTGCTCATCAGCAGATTTGTCCGAAGTTTTGCCGCTTTTCTTGGTTTTCTTTGACAAATGTTTTATAAGCCCGACGGGGTTTATCAAGTATTTGACTTCAACTTCCGTGCCGGTTTTTTCGTCTTTTATTTTTTTGCTGTGCGCCGTGGCGCGGGCGGCATTTTCAAAAGTCTCCCTGTCCAGCGTGGGATAAACCTGTTTTGCAAGCGCGTAAACGCCGGCGTAATATGGAACTCCCCAACTGTGAGAAGAACATTCTCCGTCGTATGCAACCCAATCATTATACCCTGTCGGACTTGCGAGGATACGGAAAGCAGTAGGCACGGCTACGCTTTCATCATACATAGCTGTAGCATATTCTTGTGACCAGTTCGGCGGTACAAAGGTATAAGAAGACAAATTATCGGGATTAAGCATATGGCTGCCTCGGCTGAAAGCCGTAATATCGTTAGTTGTGAAAATAGCTATGTTTTGTTT
>JAISDW010000021.1 GCA_031264445.1 Elusimicrobiota bacterium | reverse complement strand
ATTTTGGAAGAAAGTTTTAATCATAAAAAAACTCCTTATATAATTAATTTATTAATAAAATTATTATACAATATTATTTAGTAAAAATGAAAACCAAAATATTGCCGGCCGTTCTTATTATCTGCCTGTGCCTGCCTTTTACCGCGCGGGTTTTTAACGCGCTTGGGCAGAAAAGTATTTTGGACAGAATAACTTTCTCCCAGGCCTTTTATGACAGGGACGGCAACCTGCTGCGCCTTATTATTTCGCCGGATGAAAAATACCGCCTGTTTGCCCCGCTCGCGCAAATGCCGCGGCACTTAACGGAAGCGGTGCTGACCTACGAGGACAGGCATTTTTACCGCCATTTCGGCGTTAATCCGGCCGCGCTGGCGCGCGCGGCGTGGGCCACTTTCATAACCAAAAACCGGCGCATGGGCGCAAGCACAATAACCATGCAGCTTGCGCGCAAAATTTACGATATAGATTCCGCCGCGTTTGCCGGCAAAATCCGCCAGATTATGTACGCGCTGTGGCTGGAAATACGCTATACAAAAGCGCAGATTTTAGAAGCTTATTTAAATATCGCGCCATACGGTTATAATATAGAAGGCGCGGGCGCGGCATCGCTCATTTATTTCGGCGGGCGCGTGCAGGATATGAACCTGCTGGAATCCATGACTTTGGCCGTAGTCCCGCAGAATCCAAAAGACCGCATCCCTTCCCGCGCGCGCGGTTTCGCCAATATGCAAGCCGCCCGCGCGCTTTTGTATAAAGAGTGGCTCAAAAAACATCCGGCTGACGAGCGATTTAAAAGTTTTTTTGATATGCCGATGAATATTAAAGACCCTTCCCGTCTTCCGTTTGAAGCGCCGCATGTAATAACTTATCTGCAGGAGCGCGAAACTGCGCCCGAAGTCTTTACCGCAATAGACCTTAATCTGCAAAAAAGTTTTGAGGAGCAGTTAAAACTTTATATTGCGCGCAACAAAGCCAAAGGTATACTAAACGCGTCCGCGCTGCTTTTGAATTACAGGACCATGGAAGTTGAAGCCGCCGTCGGCTCCGCCGATTTTTGGGACGACGGCATCTACGGCCAGGTAAACGGATTCGCGGCAAAGCGTCTGATAGCCTCAACGCTTAAGCCGTTTATTTATGCGCTGGCTTTGGATAAAGGCCTCATACACCCGGCCACGCTTATGAAAGATACGCCGCGCCGCTTCGGCATATACTCGCCCGAAAACGCGGACCGCAGCTTCGCGGGCCCGCTGCTGGCGCGCGAGGCGCTGGCCGCCAGCCGCAATATACCGGCCATAGAGCTGCTTATGCAGATAGGCCCTGCGGATTATATAAATTTCCTCAAAAAAGCCGGCGTAAGCGGCCTGCGCTCGGCGGATTATTACGGCATAAGCCTCGCCATAGGCACTTTTGAAGTAAGTTCCATAGAAGCGGCGCAATTATACGCGCTGCTGGCCGGCGGCGAGGGATATAAGGCTTTGACTTTTACGCGGAATTCCGGCGGCGCGGCAGGCGGGGGGGAACAAGAAAGGCTTATCTCGCCGGAGGCGGGCTTTATAACGCTGGATATGCTCAAATCCTCATCCGGCGTAAGCAGGCGCATACGCGGCGCGCTGGGCCGCGATATACCGGCATATGTGAAAACGGGCACTTCGTCCTCTTTTAAAGACGCGTGGGCGGCCGGCGTCTTCGGCGATTATGTTCTGATTGTGTGGGTGGGCAATTTCAGCGGGGAAGGCAATAATTATTTCTGGGGCCGCACCGCGGCGCAGCCTTTGTTTTATGAACTGGTTGAGCAGACCGCAAAAAACAGGCCGAATGCTTACTTTGGCCCGTTGGAGCCGGAGGGCCTTAATATTGTGGAAACCGAAGTCTGCAAAGGCACGGGGGATTTGCCCGGCCCATACTGCCCCGCGCTGGAGAAAACCTGGTTTATCCCGCGCGTCTCGCCGATAAAAATATCGGATATACACCGCAGGATATATATTGATAAAGCTACCGGCCTTCGCGCCTGCAAATACGACGCGGCCGCGACGCGGGCCGAGATTTTTGAATTCTGGCCGTCGGAAATAGAGGCGCTTTTCAAAGCGGCCGGCATAATACACCGCCCCGTGCCGCGCTATCTTGAAGGCTGCGATATAGAAGAAGCCTATGCCGCCGGCGGCGCGCCGCCGCGCATAGTATTGCCTGCGCAGGGCGTCAGTTATCCTTTCCGCGAAAGAGACATGGATAAACAAATCATTCCGCTGCGCGCGGATACCGATAAAGACGCGCGTACGGTTTACTGGTTTTTGGACAATAAATTCGCGGGTGCGGCGCAGAGCGGGCAGACGCTGTTTATCCGCCCCGCGCCCGGGAATTTCGCGCTGAAAGCCGTGGACGACCTGGGGCGCGCAGTCTCCGGCGCGCTGAGTATGACGCTTGAAGCGGATTGACGCCGCTGCGCGAAATAATTAGCAATCCGATAAAGTGATTGACAACAATAAAAAATAATGGTAAATTAGCAATATAGTGCGCACGCTGCCAATTTTAACGGCGCGGCCATTAAATATCAATATTAACGGAGGAGCAGCAACAATGGCGACATTAAAAATAAAACCGCTGGGCGACAGGGTAATAGTCCAGCCCATAGAAGCTAAGGAAACGATGAAGGGCGGCATTATTATCCCGGATACCGCTAAAGAAAAACCGATGGAAGGCAAAGTCGTGGCCGCGGGGCCCGGCGCGCTCGGCAAAAAAGGCGAACGCCTGCCCATGGACGTCAAAACCGGCGATAAAGTGCTCTACGGCAAGTATTCCGGCACTGAAGTCAAGCTGGACGACGAAAAATATTTAATCATGCATCAGGAAGATATCCTGGGCATTTTAGAATAAACTAAAAAATACGCCCGCGCTTTTCCTTTTATATTCCCTGTTGAAGGGGAAAACAGGGAGGCGGGCATAACAAAAAATCCAGGAAACAGGAGATAAAAAGTAATATGGCAAAGCAAATCGTATTTTCGGAAGAAGCCCGCGCCAAAATGAAGGCCGGCGTGGAAAAAGTCGCAAATGCCGTTAAAGTCACTCTGGGCCCCAAGGGCCGCAGCGTCGTGCTGGAAAAGAAATTCGGCTCCCCGCTGATTATTGACGACGGCGTGACCATAGCTAAAGAAATAGAGCTTGAAGATAAATTTGAAAACATGGGCGCGCAGCTTATCCGCGAAGTCGCCAGCAAGACCAATGACGTCGCGGGCGACGGCACCACCACCGCAACGGTGCTCGCCAGCGCGCTGCTCAACGAGGGCATCAAAAATATCACCGCCGGCGCGAATCCCTCACTCGTTAAAAAAGGCATAGAAAAGGCCGTTGAAACCGTGCGCGACGAGCTCAAAAAAATGCATAAACCGGTCAAAACCAATCAGGAAAAAGCGCAGATTGCGACTATTTCCGCCAATGACAAAATCATCGGCGACCTGATTGCCGAAGCTATGGACAAAGTCGGCCATGAAGGCGTGATTACGGTTGAAGAAGGCAAAACCGCCTCCACCACTTTGGACGTCGTGGAAGGCATGCAGTTTGACCGCGGTTATATATCCCCGTATTTCGTCACCGACAGCGAGCGCATGGAATGCGCGCTTGAAGACTGCGCGGTAATAATAACCGACAAGAAAATTTCTTCTATGGCGGAGCTTTTGCCCCTGCTGGAAAAAATCGTCCAGAGCGGCCGCAATTTCTTAATCATCGCCGAGGACGTTGAAGGCGAAGCCCTTGCCACGCTCGTTGTAAACCGCCTGCGCGGCACGCTTAAAGGCTGCGCGGTAAAGGCCCCGGGCTTTGGCGACAGGCGCAAAGAAATGCTGGAGGACATAGCCATACTTACCGGCGGCACCGTCATCAGCGAGGAACGCGGCCTTAAACTTGAAAACGCCACCCCCGATATGCTGGGCAGCGCAAAGCGCGTAATAATTGATAAAGAAAACAGCACCATAGTCAGCGGCGGCGGCGACAAAAAAGCCGTGGAAGAAAGAACCGCCCAGATAAGGAAGCAGATAGAACTTTCCACCTCCGAATACGATAAAGAAAAACTTCAGGAACGCCTTGCCAAGCTGGCCGGCGGCGTGGCGGTAATCAACGTAGGCGCCGCGACCGAGACCGAGCTTAAAGCAAAAAAAGCCAAAGTTGAAGACGCCAAAAATGCGACCCGCGCCGGCGTTGAAGAAGGTTTGGTTCCGGGCGGCGGCGTGGCCCTTGCGCGCTGCGAGCCCGCTTTGGCCGCCATTAAAGAAACGGACGAAGATATACAGACCGGCATCAATATCGTCCGCAAAGCTTTGACGGCCCCGCTCAGGCAGATTGCCGAAAACAGCGGTTTGGACGGCTCCGTAGTCGTTGAAAAAGTCCGCACTCTTAAAGGCAATGAAGGCTATAACGCCGATACGGACGCTTATGAGGATCTGCTCAAAGCCGGCGTGGTTGACCCTGCAAAAGTCGTGCGCACCGCTTTGGAAAACGCGGCCTCAATCGCCGCGACGGTGCTGCTGACGGAAGCCCTTGTGGCGGACCTGCCTGAAAAGAAAGACGCGCCCGCAATGCCCGGCGGCATGGGCGGTATGGGCGGCATGATGTAAGTTTAAGGAAGGTTTAGTTATTAAATAAATATCCCCCGGCGAAGCCGGGGGATATTTATTTACAAATGATTTGCTTTTATTAAGGCGCTATCAGACCAATCCGCGTTTTATATTCTTCAAAACCGCTGTCCTGCGGATTGCTAAAGTTAAACTTCATCATCTTCCTTTGGAGCTCTTTTTGCAGCTCTTTCTTATATTCCAGCTCTTTAACTATCGGCTCGCAGCTTTTCCTTACAGCGGCATACAGCTGCGGGAAATCCTGCAATTCCAATATTTTCTCCTGCAGTTTTCTTCCCTCTCCGGACTGCGCAATCTGTTGGAATTTGCCGCCTTCCATA
>JAISDW010000007.1 GCA_031264445.1 Elusimicrobiota bacterium | reverse complement strand
GAGAGAAGAATTTGTCCATAAGAACCTCAATATAATAATTGCCTAAAATAATTTCTCAATAATTTTTTTATAAAACGCCCCAGACAGGAATCGAACCTGCAACCTTATCCTTAGGACGGATCTGCTCTTCCAGTTGAGCTACCGGGGCTGAACAACATCTGCAACATATTCTACAATTTTCAAAAGCCGCGCGCTAGTTATTGCCTGAGCTTAGCAAATCAACAAGCTGTAAAAACAGGTTAATTATGTCCAGATACAGGCTTACGGCGATATCAAGGGCTGTGTTCCACGTATTGGCGCCGACGGCGTCCTTCAGTTTGGCCAGCCTGTTGAAATCAAAAAGCAGATAACCGGTAAAAATAAGCACGCCGAAAGCGGCTATAAAACGGCGGCCCTTTTCTATCTTTACGAAAAGCCTGGCTATACTTATAACCACCAGCACAATAAGCGCGATGAAAAGAAATTTGCCCATCCACGCGAAATCAAGCCCGCTGTATGTGGCGACAAGCCCGCCCAGCAGCGTTATAAATCCCGTAAGCGCAACGGCTTTTTGCACGGCGTCGCCGCCGCGCAGCGCGTAGATGCCCAAAGTCCACCCGCTGCTGAAGGTGAAGACGAACATCAAAACCATATTAAGCGGCATTTTATGCTGTAAAAACATCAGCGCGACAAACGCGGCGATATTAACTATCATCGCCGTTATCTGCATATTTTTGGCTTTGCTTATATTGCCGTAGTCCAGCGCTTTTTTGAGCGCCGCACCGCTTAGCCGGCTGGCGATATAAGCTGTAAATAAAGAAGCGGCCAGGATAAGGAAAGTTTTTGCGGCAAGCGTTTCAAACATAATAAGATCTCCAGTAAAAAAATGCGGCGGCGGTTTTTGCAAACCGGAAAATAAAACTTCCGGGCTAGGGATCGAACCTAGGATTTCTCCTCCAAAGGGAGACGTGATACCGCTTCACCACCCGGAAATAAAGCCCGGATACGGACGGGCACATATATATTTTACCAATTTTACGGCAGGAAGAATATGAAAAACGCGGAAAATATAAAGAAGCGCAAAAAAATTTCCCGCGGTCCCTTTGCTCCTGGCACCGCGGGAAATTTTATATCTCCGCTTAAACGATTTTCCCTTCAGTTTAAGCTACCCCCTGATAAAATCTGTATCAGGTACTGCTTTTTGTTACCCCCTCCACATGTTGCATTCACTGCAGGTCGGGTTTGTCCTCCGTTTTTGCGATTGTCACACCGTCGGGATTTCTTTCAAGCTCTTCGTGATAGGATTTCATTATATTGTCTTCCAGGTAAGTGCGGAATTCCTGGTTTATCGGGTGCACCATGTCCTTATGCGTACCGTCTGGCAGTTTGCGCGAAGGCATGCATAAGAAAGTGCCTTTTGTACCCTCAACAATTTTCATGTTCCTTACCACGAAGGAATCATCAAAGGTGACGCTGGCGAACGCTTTAAGCCGCTCTTCTCCCATGAGATGGATTCGTATTTCCGTGATTTTCATGTCTCGTCCTCCAGAAATGCGTCAGGCAGACAAAACGACCGCTTTCGCGGCCGGCCTGCCGGGCGATTTCTTCAGCTTTTAATTTGCCCTTTACCAGCGCGAATACACATGAGCCGGAACCGGACATCATTGCTGCATCCGCGCCCAAATCCAGCAGTTCCTGCTTAAGCGCGGAAACGGATATTATCCGTTTGAAGACACAATCCTCAAGTTTGTTGTATGTCAAAGAACGCCAATCCTCTAAGGGATCGTCTGTCTCTATGCTATCTATAATCTTATTAAGATTGGAGAGATTAGTCAACATTTGTTCTTTCGTATTTAATTGCAGCCTGGCGTAAGCCTCTTTTGTGGAAGACGGCTCCCGCGGGCATACAAGCACAATCCACGGCGATGTTATATTATTTTTTACGGGCGTCAGGATTTCTCCGATACCTTCGCCTTTGCAGAAAGTTTCCTCCCGCAGGAAGAAGGGCACGTCCGCCCCCAGGCCGGCGGCGAGTTTTGTAATTTCCTTCATGCGTTTGGCGTTGGTTTCTATGTTAAACAGCGCGCACAGGCCGGTTATTACGGCCGCCGCGTCAGACGAGCCGCCGCCCAGGCCGGCCGCCATGGGGATATTTTTTTCAAGTCTTATTGAACACTCTGCGTTTATGCCGAAATGCTCAAAAAACGCGGCCGCGGCTTTGTAGGCAAGGTTGGTTTTATCGCCTTTGAGATCGCCGGCCAGCGGGCCTTTTATCTGAAGCTCTATTGTTGTTTTATCCGCTTTGCGCGCGGAGATTTTTATATTGTCCCCCGCGGCTATTTTTGCGAAAAGCGTCGCTATATCGTGGTAGCCGTCAGCGCGTTTGCCCGTCGCTTCAAGAAATAAATTTATTTTTGCCGGCGCGAAGACGTAAATTGTATCGTTCATATTTCCAATTATTTATGCAGAGGCGTATTTGCCGCGCAGTTCGCCGCGCTCGTAAAGCTGTTTTGTTTTTACGGCGCCGCTTTCGTCGTAAACCGCGCGCGTGCCGTCGGGGAGGTTATCCCTGTAATTCTCTTCAATAAACAGCTCGCCGCCCGGGTAATAGCCCGCCCTGCGGCCCTGCAGACGGCCGCGGTCGTAATTTTCCTCGTACATTAAGACGCCGTTTTCGTAAAAAGTCAGGCGCTTGCCCTGCAGCATATCGTCCTTGTACTGCATTTGCATATATTTTTTGCCGGTGCTGTAAAAAATTTCGCACGGGCCGTCAAGTCTGCCGTTTTTGAAAGTCTCATACCGCACAATTACGCCTTTTGCGTTATATGCCGTGTTCTTGCCGTTAAGTTTGCCTTTGTTGTATTCTAAATTATATCTGTCCACCAGTCCGCCGGAAAAATCAAATCTCTCCGCGCGGCCTTCAAGAAGGCCGTTTTTATAATTTTCCACGGATATAATGCGGCCGCGCATATCGTATGTTTTAACTTCGCCTTCCATCAGGCCTTTGTCAAAGCGCGCCTCCTGTTTAAGCGCGCCGTTTTCATAATATTCTTTGGCCGTACCGGTGTAAGGCTCGCCGGAAGAATCGGTTATATTGCCCTCGGTATCAAGCGTCTGGCGCGCGGTTTCGCGTCCGTCGGTGTAAAAAATACGTTCGGAGAACATGGTAGTGAAGGTTCCGCCGGGCTTTACGCGCGGGGCTTCTTCTTTGGTTTGCTGCTGTGGTGCGGGCGGAGTTTCTTGCTTCATTAATTTATTGTACAAAATAATAGCCGCTTTTCTGTTGCCGGCATGCAAAATATGAAACAGATAACGGAGTAAAATTTAATCCGGGCCGCGCGTTTTTTTTGCGCGGCATATAATATGTCTTTTTCCTCCTTTAGTAAAGGTTGTTTTCTCCCTTTCGTAAAGGGAGTGGCCCGAAGGGCCGAGGGATTTAATGGCCATAAAGCTGTAAAATTACAAATTACTCTTTATTAATAACAGCAGTATTAAATCCCACCCCCGCTTCGCGGGTACTCCCTTTACAAAAGAGAGAAGAAAATTCCCACCCTCACCCCGGCCCTCTCCCATCATGAAGGGAGAGGGAGATATCAATATTGCTCAAAAAAACGCTATTTAAATTAGAAGATTATTGAAAAACAGATTCCCTCTCCCTTGACGGGAGAGGGTGGCGAACGCAGTGAGCGGGTGAGGGTGGAAATTTTTTATCCATTTTCAGATCAATGCCGCATATTTAATACGCGGGGATTTTGTATTTACTCTGTTGCAAAATCAAAATTGATTTGATATAAAAAATGGTAGTTTATTTTTAAATCCAAGAGGAGACACACATGAAACTCAACAAAATGGCTTTTACTCTAATTGAGTTATTAGTC
>JAISDW010000103.1 GCA_031264445.1 Elusimicrobiota bacterium | reverse complement strand
CTCGGAAAAAGAATTTTTTATCAGCTCACGCGCGCCATTTATGTCGTCGGCGTTAAAGGCTTCTTTGATTTGTTTGGTTTCATACGAGGACGAGCCGTAACCCGCACCCGCCGTTATATCCACGCCGCCGTTGTAGAGCAGCGCGAAACTCACGCGCCGCGTCTCGGTAGTCAGGGCGGAAGTAAAAGCCGCGTATCCGCAAACCAGTTTTGAATTTTCCCTGCGGATTACGTCAACCTTCTGGTCGGCTATCGCGTAGCCGTAAACTGAATCTGCAAAAAGTATTTCATTTAGCAGATAAGAAACCGCATAATTAAGCGCCGCCTTACGCAGGCCCACCGAGAGCGGTTTCACAAAACGTTCATAAACTTTCGCGCCCGTGTCATAAGGAGCAATATTGCCCTGCGCGTTTTGGAGCATTGTTATAAAATGCGGCTCAATATCGCGGCCGGTCATGGCTTTGTTGTAGCCCATGGCGCGTTTGGCGTAAGCCATAATCTGCACCGTTTCTATGCCGGATATTTCGTCAAAAAACCACCCGCAGCTTGTGTACATAAGCATGGCGTTAAGCTGCATCCGCATAAGTTTGAAAGCCGCGGGCGCGTCCTGGCGGGCGGCCGGCGTGCCGTACGTCCGCAGGAAGGCGCCGGCTTTGCTGCCGTCCAGCATCACGTCTATATAGGCATTGCGCGCCGCCCAGATATCGTAAAAATATTCTTTGCCTTTTGTTTCAAAAGTTTCCAGCATTGTACCGCGCGCCCAGTCAAGCGCGGCGCGCAGAGGGCCGCGCCATTTCTGGCTCCAGCCGGGTTTGCCGCCGCAGCGGCAGCCGCAGTCCGCGCGCCAGCGTTCAATGCCGTGGGCGCAGCTCCAAGAGGTATTTTCATTTATCACCGCCTCATATTGCGG
Organism: Elusimicrobiota bacterium; assembly: GCA_031264445.1. Taxonomy (GTDB): domain Bacteria; phylum Elusimicrobiota; class Elusimicrobia; order Elusimicrobiales; family Elusimicrobiaceae; genus Proelusimicrobium. The sequence continues at coordinate 1,713 of JAISDW010000103.1, read as the reverse complement.
TGGAAATTTTTCAAGATAAAGGCCGTAGTTGACGATTTGTGCCTGTTTGTTTTTTTCTATATAGTCCAGGCAATAGGCAAGGCCCATCTCGCCGAAACGCTGATGGTGGCCGTAGGTCTCGCCGTCGGTGGCGATATGCGCGAGCTGAGGGCACTGGCGTCCGTCAAACGCTCCCAGCAGGCGGTTTGCAAACTGCTCGCCGCTGTTAAGCGCGCCGCCAAAAGCGATGGACTGCGACAGCGGCCCGTCGTAAAAAAACAAAGCTATACTTTTACCGTTGGGCAGATTACACAGATAAGGCCTGCGCGGGTCAACGCCCGCGCCGGTTTCGTCACGCCAGGTTTTATCGCCGATTTTGCGCGTTTTTTTGCATTGCGAGGGCGCAAGTATGGTGAATTTTATGCCGTTGGCGGCCAGTATCATTAAAGTCTGCGTGTCGCACGCGGTTTCGGCCAGCCACATGCCTTCGGGCGCGCGGTTAAAGCGCGCCTCAAAATCTTTTATGCCCCAGATTATCTGGGTTTCTTTATCGTGGTCGCACGCGAGCGGCATTATCATATGATTGTAAACCTGCGCTATGGCATTGCCGTGGCCGCCGCGCGTTTGCAGGCTTTTTTTGTCGGCCTCAAGTATGGCGCGGTAGGTTTCGGGGTCATTGTCCTCCAACCAGGAAAGCAGAGTGGGCCCGAAGTTAAAACTTATTTTTTCATAATTATTGACGATTTTTTGTACGCGCTGCGCCGCGTTTAATATGCGCGCGTGGGCATTAGGATAATAGCATTCGGCCGTGATGCGAAGGTTCCAGTTTTTGTAAGGTGCGGCGCTTTCCTGCGTTTCTATCTCGCCCAGCCAGGGGTTCTCGCGCGGCGGCTGGTAGAAGTGCCCGTGTATGCATAAATATCTGTTCATAATTTCTTGATTTATTGACATCAGTTTAAGAATTTACTTATATAATTATATAGTAGCAAATTAGGCATGATGTAATATAGGAGCAAAAATCGTCAATGTAAGCCGCGAAGGCTTATAAAAATTTGATACTGTTTTTGGAACCCTGTGAAGAACAGGGAGAGCTTTTGAGATATCAAAGGCACTTTCATCGTCCAAAGACAGCTCGTTATCAGGCACAAAGCATAAAGGGTAGCTCCCCGAGTGTTTTGTGCCGAGCGTTTACCGCCTTCGGGCGGTAAACCACGGCTGTTACTTTGAGTTACGATGAAAGGCTCAAATATGACAGCCGTTTTTTTATGGTAACGAGAACATGAATGACAGCACGGCAATATCCATAATCATCCCGGTTTACAATACAGGAAGATACCTGCCGCGCTGCCTGGACAGCGTGCTAGCGCAGACTTTTAAAGATTTTGAAGTTATCGCCGTCAACGACGGCTCGTCCGATAATTCCGCAAATATCCTCGCGGATTACGCTAAAAAAGATTCCCGCATTAAAGTAATCACGCAGGCCAATCAGGGCCAAAGCATGGCGCGCAATAACGGCTTAAAAGCCGCGCGCGGCCGGTTTGTATATTTTATTGACAGCGACGATTATATCCACCCGCAATTGCTTGAAATCGCTTATCATTTTGTCACGAAGTATGACGCGGACTGGGTGACATTTAAGCATAATGCCGCGGCGCACAAATCCGGCAAAAAACTTAATAAAGTTTTCCACCCGCCTTTGTATACAAATATAGAGAATATCCCCTTCAAAATAAC
>JAISDW010000068.1 GCA_031264445.1 Elusimicrobiota bacterium | reverse complement strand
TATGGCCGGTGTCTTCGCCATTTATGTTAATCTTTACTGTAACATAATTTTTAGAGAAAAAATTTTTCCTGCCAGTTTTATGCCTTATAGACAATATTGAATGTTCGCTCATTTGAAGGCTTTTTAGCCAATTTTTAAATAGATCATCAAGTGTGGTCGTAACGTATATTTGGTTTATACGCTGTAATGTTCCATCATCCAGCAAAATAGAAAATATAGCTTTCCCATCGTCTCCATTATCAAGTTTTATGGTATATTTGCCATTTTCTTTTTTTGCGCCGCTAGGAATTATACTCTGGCCAATCTTTGTCTCATAAGGGATTTCGTTAATAACAAGCACGGCGTCTTTCAATTGTTGTTCTGTAGAGCTTGTTTTCGCTTGACTTGCCTTACTGGAAATGCCGCTGTTTTCAGAAGAGAATTTTTCCATTACGCCTGCTATTATTGCTTCTGATATGCCGGTATATTTGAGCTCAGTTTCCAAATTAATCAAGAATAAGTTGCCAAAGGCGCCGTTCTCCCATAATTTAAGCGGATTGCGCGTTTCGTCTATAGTAGGAGAATGTTCTTTCAACGCAAGCTCAATTGCTGTATTGGCAGCTTTTTTTATGGCTTCTATCTGTTTTTTATTTAAATATTTTTGTCCGGTAAGCCACGCCAATACTCTTTGCGGCAAAGGAATAACGAGCGCAGCCGCAGGCCGCTGCGAATAGGGCTCCAATATTTCGTTTATAACGGGTTCTATTTGTCCGTAGAGATTATTCGCTGCCATACTGTTCAAAAACTTTGCGGCTTCGCCTTCGTTTGCGGCTGCGGCAAAATAATTATGCCAATATTCTAAAACTTGGCTTTGCTGATTTACCGGCTGGCCCGTTATCGCCGCTGTTGCAGCTTGCTTCATATAGTCCAGCTCTATGCCGGCCGCAAGGGCTTGCGTTTTTTTGTCAAATTGTATTTGCGCTTTAATTGTTTGCCAATTATTAAGGGTAAGGCGGTTATAAGGGTCGGTTTTGGCTTTTTTATTCAAGTACTGCAATTTGTCTTCCACCGCCATAGGTGTATAATTTTTTACAAATGCCAACGGAAAGCCGAAATTGTAGTTTGCGGGATTACTAAAAGAAGCGGAGGTTTGCGCAGTATTTCTTGTGAAGCCCAGAACGCCGTTGCCGGCCTGACCTGATTGCGCGGCAGTTTTTACATTCCGGCCGGTTTGCGCGGCTATATTGCCTGACGCGCTGATTTCTGAAGTTGAAGATGTTATCTTAAGCGCGTCGCCCCAGCTTATTGTCTTGCCCGCTTCCTCCGCGACAGCCGCAGACCTTTCCCACTGGCTTAACTGCGAAACAACTTTCGCTCCAGAATTCCCTGCTTCGGCAATATTTAAGTTAAAAAGCGAAAAGCCGTTAAGAGAAACTTGTGGTTTTGTCAATATGCCTTTGAAAAGTTGGCCGGTTGCGCGGAGCCTTTCCCCGGGTTCGCTCATTTGCCACCAAATATATAGATTATCTTTCCAGGAGTATTTATGCGCATCGGGGGACAGGTTTTTCTGCTGGTATATGCCTCCAAGTTTGTTTGCTGCGTCCTCTACAGTCGGCTCTTTTAATTGCGGTTTATAATTTTTCCAATTTTTTATATTGTTTATTTTTGCGTTAAGCCATCTGCTCGTTGTTTCTAATTTAGTCTTAAAATAACCGCCAAACGGATTAAATATATTTTGTTCTGGGGCTTTATACGTTGGCTTAGGCACTTTCACATCCCGCAATGGGCTGAGCGAGCGCGTAGCGGCCTCAGGATTAGTTTCAAGCGATTGCAAATATATTCTTGCATCTTTATTTTTTATACCGGCGGCTTCAGGCTTAGGCAATTTTGTAGGCCTTGTTTTGATTAGGCCGTTTTTTTTATTCAAATAGAACTGGCTCAAATTAAATTTATTTACCTTATCGCCATAACCCTGCAATGCCTTAAGCGCATTTTTTTTATTGCTCACGGTATTTGTTATCTGCTCCAGATCTGCCATCGCGCCGTGTCTGCCGGCCTCCAAATTTTTCATCTGCTTGCCAAAATGTTCTGAAAGCGTTCTGCTTTTAAGCAAGCCTTTTTCAGCCGTCATTTGTTGTATTTTTAGAAATTGCGTTTCTATTTCCCGTATTCTCTCGCTTGTTTTGACAAACTTCTCCATATTGCCGCTGTTGGCTGCCCCGGTAATTTTAAGTTCTTCTTGCAAAGTCTGATATGTCTTTATTGCGTTTTGATATTCCGCTAAAAGTCCATTTTTGCTGATAAATTTTAACGCATTTGCGTTTATTATTCTTACTTTAGCTATTTGAATTAATTTTGCGAATGGTAAGAGTTTTTTGATGCCTTGAAAACATAGCATATCAAAAGCAAAAAGTGCTAACATTTTAATTACCGCATTGCCGGATTCTATAGACTTATATCTTATCAAAGCCTTGCCTGACGTATTGAATACCTTATCTTGAACCGCAAATTTAAATTTTCTGCTTTTGTCGGGCTGGCTTTTGGACAAATAATCCAAATATTCCGCCGTTTCTTTATCAACAGCCGCTCCGTTGTTAGGGGCGGCTGTTTTCAAAACGGAGCCAAAACCGTCAAGTCCGCTTTTTAAACCGTTCGTAAATTCTACCGAAGGAACATAGGCTGTCCTTAGAGACCGCATATTTATATACAATAAATTTTGTATGCTTTCGTCTAATCCGCTGCTTGACACCATAGCGTCAGTTCCATAACCTGCCATGCGGGATTTTTCATCAACGGCATCTATGGCATGGCTCAAAAGCGTTGAAGGAAATATATGCGATATTCCTCCCAGAAAGCCGCCATATTCCTGTTTTTTGCGGTGCTCTTCCTGCATCTGCGCCATTTTTTGAGCGCCACCAAAAGTATATATTCCTTTTGCCACTATAAACCACAAAACTTCGTCTCTGACACTGTATTTGGATAATTCTTCTTTGTATCCGGAAAGCAATTGTTTTAGCAGCTCGCTTCCCTTCATATTTTTTGTGGATTCAGGTTCTTTTAACAGGTTATTTATCGTTACGCTAAAATTTCTCTTCACCTCTATCATTATTTCCGTAATACGGTGCATATAGGCCGATAATATCTGTATTGTTTCCCTGTTTTCCTTATATACTTTTTCATAAGTGTTTATAGTGTTTTTATATTCCGTATCTGTTGGAGGGCAGGAAGGCTTTGGGTTGGCTTTCAGCCACGCTTGTCTTGTTTTATATTTTCCTCCTGTATTATGTTCAAACTCCCTATCTGTACCTCGGGAATTCCTCTCCCATTGTTCACAAGGCTGTTGCAGGTCTTTGTGATATTGCAGGAATTCTTTTGCCTGATCGGCGTCACCGTGCAATTTTATTACCAATCCGTAACCCGATTCGTCGCCGCCTAAAATGATATTGAGCAGTTCAGCGGCCCTTTCCGTTGGCGTACGCTTTTCTTCTTTCCAATTAGCGTACATTGAATACATATATTCTTCAAACGTTATCGGATATTTTTGGTTGTCAAAGGCCATTACCCTGCTGTAATCGTCATTAATATCTACGCTTGTCTGACTGCTCGGCGGCGCAAATATCGGGGCCGCGCATTGCTCGTCCGCCCGTGCCTGCGCTTCCGACTCTTCTTGCCAAGTACCGCTTTTATTTTTTGCACGCGACTGCCATGTACTACAATTAATTTCTAGCATGCCTATAAAACTTTCAAATCTTTTTTCAAAATCCTTTTTCACCTCTTCGTTATATTTATCTGCCGTATCTTTATATTTATTTATTATTGTTTTTTCTATTTTTTTTATCTGTTCAAACGCGTCTGAGGCGCTTTGCCCGCCTTCCGTCAACTTTTTTATTAATTCTTTAGGAAAGATATCCTCGTATTGCTCCATAGCGTACAAAAACCAGTCTGTTATTCTTGTCAGTTGATTCTTGCGTAAAGCGTCTATCTCGGGTTGTTTTTCTTCTTGTTCTTTTATAAACGATTCTACCTCTTTGTTGTATTCATTTTCTTCTGTAGCATATTGTTCCCAACTATCAATTATTTCTTTTTGCTGTTTGCCGTACAAATCCCACAAATTATCGCTGTAAGATATTTTTGCTTCCAATTCTTGTATCGCTTCTGCATATTCTTTGATTTGTTTGTCTTTTTCTTGTATCGCTTTTTCGTATTCTTTGATTTGTTCGCTTTTCTTGAGTTTCCTTTCTACTTCTTCGCCATTTTTTTCTCTATAATTAAGAGCGTGAAGTTTGTTTTTTAAATCTTGCAGCCGCGCGTTCAATAAAACCTTTTCGCCTTCCCATATAATATACGCAGTTTGCGGCTCGCTCGGCTTTCCAAATTCATTGCCTGCCGCTAAGCCTATTGCGCTGACTGCCGTAAATATCTGATTGAAGTTTTCTTTACCTGTAACGCACCATAAAGAGTTTTGAAATCTTTCATCAGTGCACTGTTTTAAATTATATTCGCCGATGGCTTTGTCAATAATATCAGTTTTTTGTCGTATCTTATCCGCTTTTTCATTCAAGTTCTTTTGCCATGCGTCGTATTTTTCCTTCTTCTTCAATAACTCGCCAAACTTTTCTTCAAATAATTTCACATACTCTTCGTTCCCTTTGTCATAAGAGTTTATCTGTCCAACAGCTTTTGCATATTGCCCATATTCTTCCGCCGCTTTTTCTAAATTTTTCCCCGCTGCTTTTAATCCGCTGTCGCTTTGCTTCTTTACGGCATTATTTTTACTATTGTTTAGCGATTTTTCAAGCTCTTTTTTATCTACGCTACTATAAATATCTTCCATAGATGGATAGTTTAGCGTTCCCGTCGTTTCGCCTTTCCTCACCGCTTGCCCAAATGATTCCACGGTTATATTCATAAAAATACAAAATGCAAGGCTCAAAGCTATAATATTTTTAGCTTTCCCTTTTAAATACTTTAAAATATTTGAAAATTTTAAGATTGTTGATATAAAACGCTGACATCCGGTAATAATATTTGAAGACATAGCCGCTCCTTTGCGCATCTGAATTACGCTCTTATTATATTTTGTATATTATTGGGCCTTTTCCGCAAGGGTCTTAAGACCTAGTGACGTATAGGTCTTTTGGGCATAACTATTTTAGTATAAAACACTGCGCGGATTATTAGCAGGTTAAAGGCTTATTTGAATTTTTGGATAATTAAAACATACTTCTGTCTGACGGAAGAGATTTATATTATTTCTAAAAGCGGTAAGGGTCCGCGATTATTTTGACGGCCGCCTGCTTGGGCGGTTTTGTTTCAGCCACGGTTTTGAGGAAACCGCGCAGCATTGCGTCGTCAAGCGATTTTACCAGAAGATACTGCTGCCGCAGATTATCGGCCTGTATGCCCGTTCTGACGGGCCCCTGCGTCTCCATAAACGCGCCATAGGCAGTTTTTAGCGCGCCGATAATCACCGCCGTAAAAGTATCTAAATCCTTTTGGTTTTTTGATGAAATTATTATTTTGACTATTTTCGCGAAAGGCGGGTAGCGGAATTCTTTGCGGAAAGCGGCCTCCTTCTCCGCGAATTTAAGATAGCTGCCGCTTTTTAGCGGCGAAAAATCAAACCCGCCCGTGCCGGAGGTCTGTATTATCAGCCTTCCGTTTTTGAAGCGTTTCAGCCGGCCTTTGAGATTGAAAAGCGATTGCGCGAAATGCTCGGCCGCGCGGAAATCGGGCGAATTAAGCTGCATATCCGCGTCCAGCAGCGCGATTAGATTCACGCGCCCTTCCCACAAGCCCGCGTTAAGCGCCATCTGCGTGCCCACCACGATATCGGCCTCGCCGCCGGCCAGCGCGGCGGCCACGTGATTACCCTCCGCGTTTTTGAGAGCCATAGTCTGGGAGTCCAGCCGCATTATACGCGCCTGGGGGAAGATTTTTTGCAGGTCCTGCGCCACTGCCTGCGTGCCGCCGCCGACGGGGCGGAAAATTTCGTTCCTGCACAGCGGGCATACCTGCTCAAGCGGTTCGCGGGCCGCGCATTTTTTGCAGGCCAGCACGTCGCGCCCTTTATGCAGCGCGCGGCTTAAAACCGCGCCGCATTTTTTGCATTTGGCGAACGCGCGGCAGTTGACGCACATCACCGCGCCGCTGTAGCCCAGGCGGTTCATTATAACGAGCG
>JAISDW010000046.1 GCA_031264445.1 Elusimicrobiota bacterium | reverse complement strand
TTATCCATTTTGACGAACCATTGTTCGCTTAAAAAAGGCTCTATCGCGTTGCCGCAGCGGTAGCAGGTGCTGACGGCATTATCATATTTTTCTTCTTTGACGAGCAGGCCGGCTTCTTCCAGATCTTTAATGATTTCTTTTTTTGCGGCGTCGCGGTCCATGCCTTCGTATTTGGCGGGCACATTGACCATGCGGCCTTTATCGGTGATGACGGAAATTGCCTCCAACCCGTGGCGCGCGCCGACTTCATAGTCCGTCGCGTCGTGCGCTGGCGTTATTTTGAGCGCGCCTGTGCCGAAGCCAAGCTCAACGGCTTCGTCGGCTATAATAGGAATAGCCTTTTGCGTCAGCGGGATTATGACTTTTTTGCCGACCAGATTTTTATATTTTTCGTCACCGGGGTTTACGGCGACTGCGGAATCCGCAAAAATAGTTTCGGGGCGGGTGGTGGCTATGATAATATCCGCGCCGCCTTCTGCGCCCTTATAGCGCAGGTGCCAGAGTTTGCCGGAACGCTGCTCGTGGTCAACCTCAATATCCGAAAGCGCAGTTGTGCAGCGCACGCACCAGTTTATCAGGCGTTTGCCGCGGTAAATATATTTTTTATCCCAAAGCTTTTTGAAGCATTCATAAACGGCGTCTGCCCTTTCCCCGTCCATGGTAAAGCGGATATTGCTTTGGTCAAGCGCCCAGCCCATTTTTTCAAACTGAGTATAAATGGCGGCGCCGCAGTCTTTATACCACTGCCAGACGGTGTTGACAAATTCCTCTCGCCCGAGGTCGTGGCGGGAGAGCTTTTTTTCTTTAGCAAGCATTTTTTCCACCACGTTCTGGGTGGCTATGCCGCCGTGGTCAAGGCCCGGCACCCAGTTTGCGTCAAAGCCGCGCATGCGGTGATAGCGTATGAGGACATCCTGCAAAGTGTCGTTAAGCCCGTGGCCCATGTGCAGCGCGCCCGTGATATTCGGCGGGGGGATTACTATAACATAAGGTTTTTTGCCCCCGTTGTTTTGGGATTTGAAAACCTGTTTTTCCTGCCAGAGTTTGGCCAGGGTTTCTTCAACAAGTTTTGGGTCATAGGCTTTAGGCAGCATTGCTACAGCCTCCTTTGAGTAATATTTTTATATTTTATCAATTTGGTAAGATATTTGTATGGCAAATGAAATTAAAAAGCCCGAAGTGATAGAACCTGAAATCTTTATCCCAGGCAGCATCCCCGGCAGCGCGCAGCCGTTTGAGCGGCGCGCCAACGCGGAACAAGCCGCAGGCGGCGGCGCCGGCAAAGCTTTGCGCGGATTATTTGCGTTTGCGCTGGCGGCCGGTACTTGTATGATATTTCTTACGGTTCTTATAGTTTTGGCGGTGCCGGCGCTTATTATGGCCTTACTGGGCAAAAAATCTAATATAAAAATTTTTAAATACAGGTTATAATGGGGCAATTATGACAAAACACATAGTAAAAAGTTTTAATCTGGACCATACAAAAGTCACCGCGCCTTTTATCAGGCTTGCCGATGAGATAATATCCCCGAAAGGAGATATTATCGTTAAGCTTGACTTACGCTTCACCCAGCCCAATAAAGAATTTATGGATATGCCGGCAATGCACACGATGGAGCATCTGCTTGCCACGTATTTGCGCGATGGCGGCAAGTATAAGATTATAGATTTTTCCCCCATGGGCTGCCAGACGGGTTTTTATTTAACGCTGTTCGGCCCGGTTGATTTGGCTGAGTTTAAGGATTACTTTAAAGCCTGCCTGAAGCTAGTTGCCGAGGCGCAAACCATACCGGGCACGCAGGAGAAAGAATGCGGCAATTATAAAAGCCATTCCCTGGCAAACGCCAAAAAATTTGCCTTAAATTTTTTAAACGCAGACGCGGAGATACTTAAATGAAAAAAATAACAGGCATAATGGGCGCCATGCCGGAGGAAATATCGGCAATACTTGCCTTCCTGGAAGATAAACGGCAAATTACCGTGGCGGGCCGCGTGTATCACACGGGGCGCATTAACGGGCGGGAGGTTGTGGCCGTGGTTTCCGGCGTGGGCAAGGTTTCGGCCGCGCATACGGCGGCGGCTTTGGTTTATAAATTCGGCGTCGGGGAAATTGTGTTTACAGGCTCCGCCGGGGCAATAAGCGATGATTTAAAAATCGGGGATATCGTGCTGGGCAAGCGCTTTATACAGCATGACATTGACGAAAATTTCCTTCTGGCGCGCGACGCTGCGGTGCCGATGCTCGGCGGTACGTTTTTGGAGGCTCCGCCGGCCAATTTGCGGCACGCTGAAAAAAGCATAAACAAACTTATAGCGGATAAGGCTTTTGCCTATAAATCGGATAAGCTTGATATAACCGCGCCGAAGCTTCTTATAGGCGATATCGCCAGCGGGGATTCTTTCTTCGCCACGCAGGCGCAGAAGGATAATCTGCTGCGCAAACTGCCCACGATTTTATGCGTTGAGATGGAAGGCGCCGCCGTCGCTCAGGTATGTTATGAAAATAAGCTGCCTTTCACCATTATAAGGACGATATCGGACACGGCGGACCATTCCTCGCCGGTGAGCTTTTTTTATTTTGTGGAAAATGTCGTAAGTAAATATTCCGTGCAGATAATCAAAAGTTTTTTTGCTTAATGTTTGGCCGCTTGCCGCTGACGGCCGGCCGCCGCGCGTTTTCGGAAGCGCGTTTTCGGACTCTGGCAATATTTGATATAATAAGCAATATCGGCGGTGTGTTGCCGCTGGTTTTTTGGCGGATTATTTATCCGTGCGTGTTAAGGAGAGGTGGCCGAGTGGTTGAAGGCGCAGTCCTGGAAAGACTGTATGCTCCAAAAGGGTATCGAGGGTTCAAATCCCTCCCTCTCCGTTCTCTAGTGCAAATTAATTAAGTGAAACCTCCGGTGGTGTTTTTTACCGTCGGGGATTTTTCTGTATTTAGAACGGAGAATGCTATTTTTAGTGATTTCTCGAGAAATAAAAAAGCCGATGTCCAAAATGTAAGTAACGCTGTTTTTTATACCGTAAAATATATAAAATCAATCAAATTATCGGATTTAATACAAATCCACAAAGCGGAAATTTTAAACTTTAAAATATTAATTAGAAAGTATTTAAAGAAACTTTATCGCAGTACATGTGTTTGTATATCTTTTCCGCAAGTCCTGCGCCAAATTTTTGTTTAACAAAAAATAAAGCCCCGGTTATCCCCGTAAGCACTCCCGAAGTTTGGATATATAAGCGTTTTTCATCGTAGATAAATGGCAGTTCGTCAGAAAACTTTATCGTTTGGTCAATCGCCGCAAGCTCTGCCGCCGCCGCCCGATGCGTTGGTGCTACAGAATTATTCAGAAGGCCTGCTTTCGCCATTAATAATGCTCCGGTGCAAACGGATATGATAAACTTTTTATCCGAAGCCGTTTTTAATATAAGATTTATAATTTTTTTATTATTAATCTCTTTTCTTGACCCTGGTCCGCCGGGGATAAGTAAAACGTCAAATGACGGCATATTATCAATAAAATGGTCTGCAGTTATTGTTATGTCATTTTGCGTCCGCACTTCTTTTTTATTATCTGAAAAAGTGTAGTTTTGAAAGAGGGTCTTCCCGCTATTTTTATTTGCGTAAGAAAAAACCGTGCAAGGCCCTGAAAAATCTAAAGTTTCAACATCATCATAAATATATGTGGCAACCGCTATCATATTTTCACCTGTAAAGTTTTTTTAGTAATTTCAGCCATCATTAAATTAATTTTATCAAAAAACCGCACCCGAGAAGATAAAACAAATTTTTAGGCAAATGATTGAACAATTACTATAATAAAATAAAACTGTATTGCTGAAATCATTACCAGAAGGAATGGCTGTTACTAAAAATTTAAAAGAGAATAATTAAAGAGCAGTCGTCATTCTCAAACGCGCTTACGATGCGCGTTTGAGAATCTTTAACCGTTGAAAACGGTTATGTCAAATTAGTATTATTAATATTGAACGGCATAAATTCAGACATGCGCTTTGCGCATAGATTCTAAAAACCGCTGTGTATGCGGTTTTTAGAATGACGACAGCAGCCAGGGAGCCGGAGGAATTGACAATTTTTTTCTGCTTTTGATTTTTTAAATTATTCTATAAATTATTTATTCCCCTCATTTGTCAATTCCACCGGCCCATTAACCAAAATTAACTGCCTGATTCTTATTTATACAAATTTGAGTTTGTCGCGACCAAATCATTGCAAACATCTTTTCCTTTTTGACTGTATCCGTAGCATTTAATGCCCTGTTTATCAGGGAAAATCGCCAGATAGTAATATTTGTAAGCCGGGTTGCGCTGGGCGAGGGCTATCATATTTTCCGTGCCGCGCCCGTAAGGGCTGTAAGTGAAATATTTACTTTCAATCCTATAACTGCCCCCGCCGGCACCGGCGACCTGCGTACCCGGCAGCGTTATATCAATGTCAGAAATGTTTTCCGCATAAGAGCCTGTTGCGAGGAAGTACATCCTGTTGGCTTCTGCTATGGCTTTCAGATTTATTACGGCTTCCGAAATGCGGGCCCTTTCAGCCGCTTTATTGTATTGCGGCAGCGCGATGGCGGCGAGAATGCCGATTATTAAAACTACTACCAATAACTCAATAAGCGTGAAGCCATTCCTGCTGTTCATATTTTCACCTCGTTATTCAATTTTATACAACACAGATCCCCGATTAGATCATTTGGGAATGACGCCAGCGGCGTCAGCTTTTTGTCCAAACAAAAACGGCCATCACACTTGAGCCTTTAACCGTAACCCAAATATAACAGCCGTGGTTTGCCGCACATAAGTACGGCAAACGCTCGGCACAAAATATCCGGGTAATTAATCCGTATACTTTGTGCCTGATAACGAGCTGTTCTTGGACGGTTAAAGTGCCTTTGATTTCTCAAAAGCTCTCCATGTTCTTAACATGGTTCCAAAAACAGAATCAAATTTTTATAAGCCGCAATAACAGCTTACATTAACAACCGTTTTCCTTTTTATTTCTTATTTATTTCTTACTTACTTTTATTATACTACAAATCTGTTATCTTTTTGCTAAAATCCAGCTCTATTTAAAATAATTCAAGCTGCTTGGATTGTTCTTTTGCTTTGAGCGCTTTTTCAATTCTGCTGAATTTTAATAAATCATTTTCTATTTTTTCCAAGAACGGCGAAGGGGCCAGTTTTTTATAAGTCCCGAACCATTTCCTTTTGACGGCGCGGGTAAGGAATAGCCTTTCCTCGGCTCTTGTCATACCCACATATAATAAACGTTTTTCTTCTTCTATTTCGCATGGCTCCTTAGCGCGGTAAAAGGGAATAATGCCGTCTTCAAGCCCGACTATAAAAACGCATTTAAATTCCAGCCCTTTTGAAGAGTGTAATGTCAGCAGTGAAATCCTGTCCGCTCTTTTGTCAAGCGTATCAATTTCGGCAAGCATAGACGCTTCATGAATAAATTCGCTTTTCATTTTGTAAGTTTGCGCGAGTTTTGCAAAGTATTGCAAAATATTTTCATCTATTATCCCCGTGAATTCTTTATTAAGCGCGCCCAGCTGCGCGGCCACCGGCCCGTCGTCCGTCAACAGGCTTAACAGTTTTACAATAGGTTTTTTATTGCACAATAAATCGTCGGATAACTTCACATAAGGCATGCCGGACCTTTTGAACGCTTCAAGCAAAGGCTCCAGCTGCGAAGAGCTTCGGTATAAAACGGCAAAATCGGAAAATGACAAATCAGCTTCTTCCCCCTCGGACCTGGCTGTATCAAGTGAAAAGAAATTATGCCCGCCAATTAAATTTTCTATGGTGCTTACCACAAATTCAGCTTCGGCTTTATCCGTCGGCGCGGCGTGTATGGTAATTTTTTCATGGGGTTTATCATATTTCGCGGTTATGTTGTATGAATCAACTATCTGATTTGAAGCGTTGACAATAGTGCCGGTGGAGCGGTAGTTATTCTTTAAGTTAATTATATCGGCGTCAGGATAATCTTTGGTAAAATTGTTGAAAAATTTTGAATCGCCGCCCCTGAACCCGTAAATTGCCTGATTAGGGTCCCCTATTGCATATAAATTCCCGTCAGGAGGAGCCAGTAGCCTGATTAATTTGTACTGATTTTCGTCAATATCCTGATATTCGTCCACAGAAATATATTTGAAGCGGTTTTGATATGATTTTGCGGTGTCCGCATTATCAGCAAGCAGCTTTAACGCCAAAATTATCAAATCGTCAAAGCTCAGCGTATTATCTGATTTTGATAAATTTTTTTCTTCTTCACTTACCACTTTAAAATC
>JAISDW010000035.1 GCA_031264445.1 Elusimicrobiota bacterium | reverse complement strand
AAACAGTCCGTTTAAGAAGAGCAAATGAGAGTTAGTGGAACTACTTTTAGTAGTAGCTGGTGAAGAAGGGCTATGCCCGTATGAGAAAAACCCCCCGTTACACGGGGGGATATTTATTTCGGAATTTTAAAGAAACTTTTTTAAAGCTCCACAGCGGCGTTGAGCAGCGGCGCGTGCTGCTGCGCGCCGTAGACGTCAGTTTCCCCCAGCGCGCCGGAGGGGATGGGCCGCACTATGGTGGTTTTGACGGCTTTTGCAGGGTCAAAATAAGTAATCATTATAATATCCTTTTCGGGGACATTATAAAGTTTGGCAAACATTTTTTTGTTGATAATATTTGCGGCTTTTGCCTTTTCGTACGTGGGGAAATCTTTGAAAATTACGTCAAAAGTCAGCTCGTACGGGCCGGAGTTTTTGCTCCTTATTACCGTGGCCAGGTCTCTGAGAGTATATTGCATAAAAATTATTTCCTCCCGTTTATTTTAAGGTATCTGACGGGGAAATATTCCGCCGGATCTTTGACTTCCATGAGGTGATAGACATTAAATTCATACACCGCGCCCATGTGCGCGTCCGACGGCGAGAACGGGAAAGCCAGGTTCCCCGCCGTTGAAATGCGGCCCTCGTACCCCATATGCAGCATGGTGCTGCGCGCGAAACCGCAGATAGTATCCGCCTGTTCCTGCGTCGGGGCAACGGCGTCAATTATTATGGCAAGCTCGTGCGCTTTGCGGCTGTCTATGCCCGGGAAAATCCCCATAACCCCGTTGCGGCCGTATATTTTGAAATCCAGATTAAAATCCTTAATGCCGTAGGTTTTGAAATTATCTTTAACGCGGTCTTTTACTTTTTGGACGATTTCGTCAATCTTTTCTATCATAACCGGGTCTTTTGTGCCCGCGACGGAGAAAGTGCGGTACCCGATTTTCTTTACGCCCTCCAGCTTGACGAAGTATTTATCGGTAGGCGCGAATTTTGTGCCCTTTACCATTACGGTATTTTCATTGACCTGCGTAAAAGTAGTGCCGTGCAAATCCAGTGCGCCGCCCGGGCCAGGGAGGATATAAGGATTGGTCTTTTCGTACAATGTATGCGCCGCGACGGAAAGCGTAGTGCATTTGCGCGCGGGCGAAAGCGTTGAAAGCAAAAAACAGTCTTTGCGCAGGTAGCCCATAAGGCAGTCGCTGCCGCTGCCGGGCGTGGCGGCAATGGCCGCGCATTCCAGAATTTTACCCATGTGCAGGGCCAGCGCTTTATCAAAACCGTGTTTGAGGGGCAGCGCCGCAAATTCCGCAGGGTCGTAAGAGCGGCCGGCCAGAATAACGTCCGCGCCGGCTTCAAGTGCTTTTATATAAGGCTCCTCCCCGATTTGGGCCACTATGCGTATGCTTTCGTCCACGTCTTTTGCGGTTATGGGTTTGGCGGGTTCAAGCGGTACAATTTTGCCCTTTTTTAACTGCATTTTGACGATATTTTTATCAAGCTCGGATTCTATCACCGCCAATTTAAAATTTAATTTCTGCTCTTTGGCGATTTCTTTGATAATGTCAATCGTAAGCTTTACATGCGGTTTGCCGCCGCTGCCGCCCGCCGTGCCAACGATTACGGGGATTTTGGCCTTAAGGCCGGCCGGTATCATTATGCCAAGGTCGCGCTTGACGGAATTGCGGTCCGTAAAACTCTGCCCCGCGCCGAGATAATACGGCCCCGGGTCGGTGGAGCCGGCGTCTGCCACTATAGCGTGCGGCTTGCGGCGCATGCCTTCTTTAAAAGATTCTACAGGGAAACCATAGCCCAGAATGGCCGTTGTTGAAAGAACCCTGATTTCGTCCGTTATTTTATCCATTTTTTGCCTCTTTTTTACTTCTTTTTATCTGCGTGCGGCCTGAAAATTTTGTTTGCGATTCATAAGGAATTACTACTGATTATATTTTATCATAAATTTATTGCGCGCGACGTTGCGCGGCCGTCTGGATGCGGCCGTCAAATATTTTGTTAAATAAAGGTATGGAGGAGATTATGAAAAAAATCGTTCTTTTGCGCCACGGCGAAAGCGCGTGGAATAAAGAAAACCGCTTCACCGGCTGGACCGACGTTGACCTGACGCCCAAAGGCCTTGCGGAGGCGGAGGCCGCCGGCGCGCTACTCAAACAGGAGGGTTTTGCTTTTGACAGGGCTTATACTTCCTATTTAAAACGCGCGGTAAAAACGCTGAATATTGCGCTGGACAAAATGGACCAGGACTGGATACCCGTTGAAAAATCCTGGCGGCTTAACGAGAAGCATTACGGCACGCTGCAGGGCCTAAACAAGGCGGAAACTGCGGCCAAATACGGCGAAGCGCAGGTTAAAATCTGGCGGCGCAGTTTTGACGTCGCGCCCGCGCCGCTGCCGCCGGAAGATAAACGCGGCCCCGCCTTTGACACGCGCTACAAAGCTGTGCCGCCGGGCGAGCTGCCGCTTACGGAATCGCTAAAAGACTGCATTGCGCGCGCGCTGCCTTACTGGCAGGAAGTTATATGGCCCGCGCTAAAAGAGACGCGGCAACTGCTAGTCGCCGCGCACGGCAACAGCCTGAGGGGGATTGTCAAATATCTCAAAAATATTCCCGACGGCGAAATACCTTCCCTCAACCTGCCGACCGGCGCGCCTTATGTTTTTGAATTTGACGAGGATTATAAATTGGTAAAAGATTATTTTCTGGGCAATCAGGAAGAAATTAAAAAACAAATGCAGGCGGTAGCCGACCAGGGCAAAAAATAATTTCAGCCGGCATTGGCCCTGTTCATAGCGATATCAAGCCCGCTTGCGGCAAAGTCCAGCGCGGAGGCGGCGGCGCGGGCCAGCGCGGGTTTTAATATTTCGCGTTCCGCGGCGCTGAATTTTGAAAGCACAAAATCCCTGCCCTCAAAAAAATCCGGACGCGGGCCCGTGCCGATACGCACGCGCGGGATATCCTGCGTGCCAAAAAGTTCTATAATATTCTTCATGCCGTTCTGCCCGCCGGCACTGCCGCCGCCGCGCATACGCACAGCGCCGAGCGGAAGGCTCATATCGTCAAAAATCACCAAAATATTTTGCGGCGGGATTTTATAAAAATTCGCAAAAGCGGCCGCGGCGGTACCGGAAAGATTCATAAAAGTATTCGGTTTTAAAACATAAAGCGTATTGCCCTCGTAAACGGCTTTAAGATAATCCGCGCCGGCCTTTGCCCACGGCGCGAAAGCCGCGCCCAGTTGCGCGGCAAGCGCGTCCGCCGCCATAAAGCCGGCGTTGTGACGCGTATCCGCATACTGCCTGCCCGGGTTGCCGAGGCCGATTATTAAAAATGTCTTCATAAAGATATTGTGCTTAATTTTTCGCGGCCTTGCAAATAAACCTGAAAATAAAAAGATATGATTATTTCTAAACTACGCAGAATTTGCGTAGTTTATGCGTAGATTGAAACAACAATAAAATCGCCGAATCTATTCTTTATCCATCAGCCAGTTCAGCACGTTTATGTGCTGTATTCCGTTGTAGTTGCCGTTATTATAATCTCTGGAAAGAATATACTTCGGGTAGCTGTCTTTTAAAGATTGAAGGGGTTTTAACTCTCTCGCTAAAGTTTCTTCACTTTGAATACTTTGGGCAACCTGGTAATATTCAATTTTACCGCCGGGAAGCTTTGCCACAAAGTCCACTTCCATATCGCCCACTTTGCCGGTCTCAACACTATATCCGCGGCGTTTAAGCTCAAGGCAGACTATATTTTCAAGTATATGCCCCGCATCCTGTGCGGAATTGCCGCCTAAAAGGAAATATCTTAAACCCGCGTCAACAGCATAGTATTTTGCATTGCTGCGAAGCCTTGATTTGCCTTTTAAATAGTTTGGCAATACTTTATAGAAGATATATCCGTCCAGCAAGCCGTCTATATATTTTTCTATTGTTTGCACATGGATTTTACTTTCTTTCGGGTTCAGCTTTAAATCATTGTTCAGAACATTGCTGATATTATTTAAAGAAGTTTCGGAACCTATATTATCAAACATGAATTTTATAACTCTGTTAAGTTTTGATAATTCTTGTATTCCCTGGCGCGCCATTATATCTTTGACTATTATGGTATTGTACAAGCTGTCTAAATAGTTATGCCAGGCGTGCGCATCCAACTTATTATCTTCTTTATAAAAGTCTATTATTTGCGGGAATGAACCATAAGACAGATAATCATTAAACTTTTTTTCATAAGAGTTTTCATCTAAATCAGGAAATGCGGACATATATTCTTTAAACGACAGCGGCAGCATTTTTATTTCTATATATCTGCCCGAGAGAAGAGTGGTCAGCTTTTGAGAGAACATATAAGCGTTTGAGCCCGTTATGTACAGGTCTATATTCTTTTTAAGACGCAAGCTGTTTACGGCTCTTTGATATTCCTCCACCATTTGTATCTCGTCAAGGAATACATAGTTCATCTTGCCTTTTGCGGTATGTTTTTCTATATAATCGTGCAGTTTTTGCCAGTTGAGGAGCGGTGCATTATCCGCCATCTCCAGATTTATATTTATGATTTGTTTATCAGAAACGCCATTTTTTTTGAGATATTCCTGAAACAATTGAAACAAGGTTGACTTGCCGCAGCGTCTGACGCCTGTGATAACTTTTATCATATCATCACTGTCTTTCCAACGTATTAAATTATCTAAATATTCAGGTCTGTTTATCATATTTCAATCCTTTGCTTATCTTTTATATAATTATATGTAGATTTTAACACAAAATCAAGCGTTTTTTATAATCAAGTGAAGATTTTGGTATATAAAATGCTATTTCCTTCACTTTGTTATATAAAAAAGCATGGATTAATTGTTAGGGTTATTTTTGTCCCGGCTGTAGGTTTTATCGGTAAAAACAAAAAGACCTCCAAAAATAAGAGGTCTTTAAATGGAGCGGGCGAAGGGAATCGAACCCTCGTCTCAACCTTGGCAAGGTCGCGTTCTACCATTGAACCACGCCCGCGTAAAGCGGTTTCTGACTATGATTTATTATACCAAAACTACAGACGCTTTGCAAAAGCATATAGGACATCATTCCGTAAAAACCTGGAAATATCCCCCCGCGTTTGTGCGGGGGGGTTTGGAATTTCCTGATTGTTTTATTTTGCGTTATTCTTTCGGCTCCGCCACGGGGAAAGGCTCATTGACACCAGCCGCTTTCTCTATTTCTGCTATCTGCTTTTCCAGCCGTTGGCGGCTCCTTTCATCTTTTTTTATTTCTTTTATAACCACCCTGCGCGTTTTGGAGCTTTCCGCATTATCCTTAATTCTGCGGGTAAGCTCTTTCCGTTTGATGTCCGCGGAGTTGTTTCTGATTTCCTTTTCTTTATCTTTAATCTCAATATATTCTGCCAGCCTTTCAAAATAAACCTCGGCGTTGGCATTGGCTAGTTTTTTGACGGCATAATCGGAATATTCTTCCGGATTTACGGATATTACTTTATTATAATTTTTGAGCATTTTTATGACTTTGGGGTCATTTTCCATCATCGTGGGGAAGAGCTCCTTTCTGGCCGCCACTATATCAAGCGCGGAAGCAGGGTCGTCCAATAAAAGATTGGTTAAAGTTTTTACCAGCTTATCCTGCGCTTTGTACATTTTCCTGGTAGAAGTTTCACCCTCCAGATAAAGTTCTTTTGCCGCTTCATAACGGGCCAGACGGATTTTGGTTTCACGCGCGAAATGCGGCAGGAACAAAATCCTATCCCGTCTGCCAACCGTCATATACCCACCATTCAACGGTTTATCAGCGGAGGAGATTTCGGCCTCAATAAAATCAATTACTGGGTAACTCGCGATCTCTATGCTGGAACCTGCTGCAATAATACATGTTGCCGCTAATCCCGCATTTGTCGCGCCGGACGCCATAGCAACGCCAACCGCACAGACGGGAAGGACGGTTGTCAAAGCTGCTGCGACGATTATAACAGGTATTCCTATTGCCAGCGCCACCTGTTGCTTCTTTTTATATTGTTTTTGTTGTATTGTTTCATAAAGCTCCGCGAATCTGTTGCGGAGAGAGATTTGCTTCGCAATGGTATCATCAAGAAGTTTATATATTTCCTGCTGCTCGGCTTCGGTAAGGATTATCTTGCCGTAATCCCGCGTGTCCGTTATTTCAGCGGACAAAGCAAAAGACGGCATGACTAGGGCCAAAAATAA
>JAISDW010000019.1 GCA_031264445.1 Elusimicrobiota bacterium | reverse complement strand
ATATTGCCGCGCTACCCGCGCGCGAACGCAGCCGCTTTTTGCGCCTGCTGCCCGCGCGGCCAGAAAACGTTTTTAATTATACCGCGCGCGATATCGCGCTTATGGGTGTAAATCCTCATATGGAATGGTGGCACGGTTACGGTGCGCGGGATAAAGAGGCCGCGCGCGCCGCGCTGGAAAGCGCCGGCGCCGCCGCGCTGGCCGGACGCGGGGTTTTGACGCTTTCCGACGGCGAATTGCAAAGGGTTTTTATCGCGCAGGCTCTGGCCGGCGCGCCGGACGTAATCCTGCCGGACGAGCCGACCTCCCACCTTGACCTTAAGCAGAAAGATATTATTTTTAAACTGTTTCGCAGTATATCGCGGGAAGGCCGCGCCGTAATCTGCGCCACGCATGATTTGGAGCTTGCCAAAAAATACGCCGCGCGCATTTGCCTGCTTGGCGCGGGCCGGCTGCTGTATGACATACCCGCCGCAAATCTGAGTGAAAAAATTATAAAAGAGACTTATGATATTTGAATCCGGCCGCGCGGCAAACAAAACTTCAGGCCTGCCGCAAATTACAAAGCCCCGTGAAATTCCGCGGGGCTTTATTATTGCGACTAAGAGGCAACAATCGCTTTATTTCAATATATCCTTAAGTGCCAGAATGCGCTGCATTTCATTGTGCACCAGCATATAACCCTCGTCCACGCCCATACCGGGCTTGGCAAGTATCTGCGCCGGCTGCGTGGCCATGGCCGCGTGCGTGCAGCATATTGCGGAGCGATCGGTCTCATTGCAGGTGCCGCCCTGATACGCGCCCATGCCGTTTTGTTTGCAGTATAAAACGGCTTCTATGGTGTTTTGTATGCCGCCCAAATCCGGCGTTTTGATTTGCGCCATGTGGCCGGCTTTGGCTTTGGTAAAATCCACCACGTCTTCGTAGGTATTGCACCATTCGTCGGCGACGATTTCGGCCTTTATGCCTTTCTTATCCATAAAAGCGCGGATTTTGGCAAGGCCTTCTATCTGGCCTTCGCGGCTGCCCATATCAACGGGGCCTTCTATCCTCAGGTGGAAAGGCGCGGCTTTCTGCGCGAGTGAGCCTACATAATCGGCGATTTTTTCAAAATCATTATCAAAAACTTCGCCCAGCGTGCCGTAAACGTCCAGATGCATTACCGGCGCGTAAGACGGGCTTGTGCGCAGTTTTATTATGCGTTTGTTGAGCCAGTCAATATATTCGGCCAGCTTTTCACCGCGCTCGCCCACTTTGCTGGCAACATTATTGAACAGGCCGTGCGGCAGAACCTCGGAACCTTTTATTATCATTTTATCCGCATTGAGATATCTGTCGTCGCCGGATTGGGAGAAAATCGGCACCATTTTATCCGATACCTTCGTGCCGTATTCCTGTGCCACTATCTGCGCCATAAGCTTGCCCCGGCTTTTTGCAACGGCGTCAAGGCAGGCCTGCGATACGCCGTAGCGTATGGCGGTGTGGTATTGTCTGCCTTCGCTGTTTTTTTTGTTTTCCGCCAGCGCGCAAAGTTCTTTAAACGCGCCGATTTCGCGGCCGACGTAAAGCGGGGCGATTTCTTTTTCAATAACCGGAATGAAATCCTTAGCCAGGAACAGCGGATCCCGCCCGCCCGCGCCGGAATACTGCACGGCAGCGCAGTCGCCGTGTGCCACCTGCCCGTTTTCAAGCACGAATAAAACGGAAACCGCTTCCCCCGGCATTCTTACCGACGTAAACCCGGGCGTCGCGGGTTTGCCTTCGTAATAAGCGCCGTCGTTTTTGGCGCCCTGCTTGATGGCCTTCTGGTCGTCAAAGAAAAAGCCGGTCTTTCCGGCCGCACATACAACATTTTTGATTTTCATAAATTATCCTTTTTATATTTTATTACCCCTAATATCTAAATTATATTAAATTCAAAACGCTTCCGTAATCCGCCCGCCGGCGCGGGAAGACATAAAGAACCGCGGCCCGCTTTGCGTTTACCCTCTTGCGCAGGCGGATTGATTTTAGTATATAATTATGTAGGTATATAACTAAATTCACGAGGAGACTTATATGTTCTTCAACAAAAAAGCTTTTACACTAATTGAATTATTGGTAGTGATTTTAATCATCGGCATTCTTGCCGCAATAGCAATCCCGCAATATAGAAACGCTGTTGATAAAACCAAAATCAAAGAAGGCCTGCTTTATATAAAATACCTTGAACAGGCGGAAAATTTATACAGATTGCAGTACGGAAGTTATACAAGCAATCTTGCCAATTTAGGCCTAGACTTACCGCCCACAACAAATTGGACTTATTCTGTTCTTGTACAGGGCGACACCGCGCGCATTGATATGATAAACCAGCAAAGAACCATATATATTGAATACGAGGTAGCGAGGCGGAGATACAAATGCAATTCAAAAAAGTCCGCGAGAATGTGCCTGTTAAGCGAGGTGGTAAAAGACTGCGGCGAGCGCGTTTCGGGCGAGTGGGAATATCATTGTCAACATAAATAAAATCCCCCGTTATTTTGTTTCCCGCAAAGGCGCCATATAAAACTTTGCGGGAACAAAATCGCTTTATCAAGAATATTTTTTGATAGAACAACAGCCGCCATATAGGATACTATTTCGCCGGTCGTCCCACTAAAAAGCCCTTACCGATAGCGTAAACGTCGTCTATAACCATCTGGAAGTTCACGGGGCGGTTTTCGTATTTGCCACGCTCCTCCATTTTGTTTTTATGGAACTCCAGCAGACTGGGCAGGAAGGGCAGATTGCCGGTATCCAGCAGTCTTATCGCGCCGTCATTATCACGTGCGGGCATTATTTTGCCCGCATTATATTTGCTGGGCGCAAAAGGCACGTCAAGCACGCCCGCCGCAAAAGCGGCAACCGCGCCCTGCGCGACGTCGCCTTTGCCAAGCTCTTCCACCTTGTTAATAATACACTCAACTTCCTGCGTGATTATTGCCTTTTCCGCCAGGACTGAGGGCAGGTTAAGCATACTTTGGTCGCGCAGCATGGAGACGACCTGCTTTGTCGCCTTCAAGCCAGCGGCATTTGCTTCTTTGGTCGGCACGCCCATAGCTTCGTGCGGGGTTTTGACTATAACTTTTGAAGCCTTTGCCAAAGTCGCCGCAGCCGCGCCCCACGAAATCACGCCGAAGGCCTTTGCTTCGTCCTGCGGGAAGCCGCCCATCCACTGGTGGAAGACCGTCGTCACGCGCACGTCTTTAAAATCGTATTTATCAAGATATTTGCGGGTAAGCTCGCGCAATGCGGCGATGGCGGCCACGTCCTGTATCAGGTTGCCGCACTGGCCATAGCCCACGGTGATATCTTTTACGCCCTGCGCGGCGGCGAGCAGCGCCTCCAAAATGGCGACCGCGTGCGATATGCACGGCGGCACAAGCGTGCCGGTAAGCGGGCCGTAAGGCTCGCGGTTGATGGAAATACCGGCTTCCTCGTAGAAACCTATAAGCCTGTCCGCATACTGCCAGTGGGAAATGGTGCTCTCCAAAGAATGGTTTTTGGAATAAGGGATATTATAAGAAATACCGCCGCCTTCATAAGACGTAAAACCGCCGGCGACGGCGATTTCCGTCAGCAGCCTGGCGTCGGGCGTGCCGTGGCGCACCTGCACGGGGCTTTTGAGCGAAGACGTAACCTGCCTGCAAATATCCACGCCGTAATTGACGGCGGGAAACCCGTTTAGCATTGAGCGGCCGGTTTCTTTGCTCTTTTCTATGCCGACTTCGGCCTCTTTATAGCGGTTGAGACGCGTATAACTGTCTATGGTGGTGGGGAGCAAATCCGCCTCGCCCTCGGTTTCAAGATATTGCAGCAGTTTAATATGCTCGTCCGCCAGAGCCACGCCCGCGCGCGGCTGGATAAGCGTTATGCCCGTTTTGTCGGCCTTGGACAGCTTCTCGCCGAAGCGTTTATCGCCCGTAATATTCTGCTGGTACTTCACGGCTTCGTCAAAATCAACGCCTTTGCCCGTGGGCCAGTGGTTAAGTATTTCTTTGCGCTCTTTAAAAAAAGCGTCGTTTGAAAGTTTTTGGTTTTTTAATTCCATTTTTAATTCTCCTAAAGCAGTTGCATTTCCTGTTTCATTATGTTTAAAGCAAGTTCGGGGTCGGCTTCGCCCAGCAAACCCATGGCGCTGAAAATATATTTTTTATCCTGCATATAACGCGGCGCGCGCGGCAGCATATAAGTATGGTTTTGCGGCGTGTGGCAGCCGCCTTCAAGCATGTACTGCGGCCGCGCGCTGTTTATTATTATGCCGCCGATGCCTATCAGATACTGCGCGCGGCTTAAATCTTTACCGGTGAGGGTAAAAATTTCACCGAGAGGCGTATACGCCTTTTCCAACACGCCGCAGTGACGTTTTAGCGCAAGCTCTACGGCGCGGCGGGCAAAAGACTCGTCTATAACGCGCTCTTTGCTGCCGGCGGCGGATACGATATCGGGCGTCTCGGAACAGCGGGCCACCCAGTCTTTTATTTCCTGCGCGGGCACATCAATTTGCGCGGCGAGGCCGTCAATATCAGTCTGCTCCGCCACGTGCGGCAGGCTGTAGCGCATGCCCAAATCGCCCTCAACGGTGCGCTTGCAATAAGGCTCCGGCAGGCCTTTGACGAGGACATTATCCAAAGACGCCTCCCCTTTTGAGAGGGAATATACGTCCGTCGTCGCGCCGCCGAGGTCAACCGCTATAAAATCACCCATGCCGGCGATTTTTTTGGTGCCCAGCGCAAGCAGCTCGCACGCGCGCAGCACGGCAAGAGGCGTGGGTATAATTTCCCGCGAGGACATGGCCTGCGCTTTTGAAAGCCCTTTTGCGGCCACGATATTTTTTATAAAAAGCTCGCGTATGGCGTTTTGGGCGGGCTCAATATCAAGCTGGTTGAAGACGGGCATCACGTTTCTGGTTATTACAAAATCTTTGCCTGCGGCTAAAAGCGCGGCCTCTATATCCCTTGCCGCGCTTTTATTGCCCGCGTAAATTATTGAAAACCCGCGCTTAATTTCCCCCAGCAGTTTTGCGTTGGCTATGACGGTATCTTTATTGCCGCCGTCGGTGCCGCCGCACAGCAGCACGATATCGGGATTGATTTCATAAATTTCGCGCTGCTCGGCCGCCGAAATTTCATAAGCATAAGTTTTTACAACTTTCGCGCCGGCGTTTGCCGCGGCCATGCGCGCGGCTTTGGAGGTAAGCTCCGGCACCAGGCCGAGCGCGACCATCTTAAGCCCGCCGCCCGCGCTGGAGCAGCACAAAAGCTCGTCGTATTCAAAACCCGGGGCTTTTGTTTTAAGCGCCTCAAGCGCGGCCGAAAACCCGCGCATTACGTCGGTATCTATCGTGGTAAAAGCATTGGCCGTGGCAAGCACGCGGCCGGCCGCGGCGTCTATGGCGGTCAGTTTGGTGTAGGTGCTGCCGAAATCCGCTGCAAGGTATTTCATGCTTATTTTATTTTGAGGATTTCTTTGAGGTCTGTGATAGTAGTTTCAACGCTGGTGCCCGGCGGATAAACTTTGGTAAATCCCATTGCCAGAAAACGTTTTTCAACGTCGCTGAAAACCTGCTTGCCCACCACCAGATTGCCGCCGGCCAGCAGCGGAATATTTTTGAGGCCCGCTTCGTCGCATTTCTGACGCAGGCCGTTGCAGTCAATTTCCCCGTGGCCGTAAAGGGAGGACACCACAATAGCGTCCGCGTTGGTTTCAACGGCCGCCTGAACAAATTCTTCCTGCGATACCATCACGCCCAGATTTACCACGTTAAAACCCGCCTCGGTCAATGCGAAGGTGAGTATCTTATTGCCTACGGCGTGCACGTCCGCGCCGATTACGCCCGTTACAAGCGTCTTCTTATCCATACTTTAAAAACTCCTTTTTAGATACAGTCAAAATCCCCGCCGGCCCTTTCCTGCGCGGGCAGCCTATGCGGCGGGGCTGTTGTATCCTATATATTTATGATAGTTCTATTAGGGCCTTATTGTCAATGGTTTATAGGAAGTTATACGTCTTGCAGGGACCCCGCGCCCTCCCCGGCGGCGCGGGGTCCCCCGTGCTTCGACAGTCCGGCTGCGGCCGGCTGTTTACCCCCTCTTACTACCCCCGCAGCGGGTTACGCCTTAATATGTTAAAATATCGTTACTTTATACTAATATTTTATGTAAAATATAATGAAAAGACTGTTGTCTGGGCAACTATTAAAAATTTTATGTACGAATATTATAACGAACTCAAAAATTCATTATTGCTGCGCAATATGACGCGGCAGGAAGTTGAAACCTGTTTTAAATCTTTCAAGAAAAGAGTGCAGGAATATAAGAGGGGGGATATCATCTTCTCCCAGGGAGACGAGCTTAAGGAAGTGGGCATAATTCTGAGCGGAATAGTCGCCATCGGCAAAGCGGATATCAACGGCAAAGATTTAACGCTTTACGAGCTTACCAACGGCATGACCTTCGGCGAGCTTTTTGCCTACGGCGAAAAAATACTGCCTAACATCTACGCCGTCGCGCGCACCAAAAGCAGGATACTCCATATTGACGCCGGCCAGTTTTTTGACAACAGCTCCAACCCGGAGCGCCGCGCCGCGCGCAAAAAAATGCTCAGCAACCTGCCAAAAATACTGGTTACAAAACTGCTGCTGCTTTCCCACCGCGTGGTGCATCTCGTACAGGGCAGCGTCAGGGGGAAGATCCTCTCGCTCCTTAACGAAGAACAGGATATCGTGCGCACTTTCAACAAAAAAAATAAACTCAATAAAACAAATATGGCCGCCTTTCTTAATGTTGACAGGGCTACCCTCTCAAAAGAACTGGCCCTGATGAGAAAAGAGGGCCTCATCACGTACGACCGTCATAAAATAATACTCAAAATCTGACGCGCGCGGAAAAAACGCCGCGGAGGCCGCGGTATCCGCCGGTTTTTATCGCACATGAAAATCCCCCCGCGCCTTAAAAAGCGCGGGGGGATTAATTTTATACTTCGGAGCGGTTAAGCCGCGCGGCCGCCCAGCTTCCTGCCGAGCCACGCGGAAAAAGTCTCAAGCAATTCATAAGTCACGGGCGCCATGAGCAGCGTTATAAGCAGCGACAGCGTCTGCCCGCCGATAATAACCGTGGCCAGACTGCGGCGCAAACCGCTGCCCGCGCCGCTGCCCAGCGCCGTCGGTATCATGCCGGCGATAATGGTGACGGTGGTCATCAAAATCGGGCGCAGGCGCACTTTATTGGCCTCCATAATGGCCTCGTGCATATCAACGCCGCGCGCGCGCAGCGTGTTGGTATAATCCACCTGCAAAATGGCGTTTTTGCTGACGATGCCGATAAGCATGAACACACCCAAAAGGCTGAAGATATTCAGCGTCTCGCGCGTGCCGGCAAGCGTTATAAGCGCAAAAGGCAGCGTAAGCGGTATTGACGTAAGCACCACCAGCGGCAGTATGAAACTTTCAAACTGCGCGGCAAGTATCATGTATTTGAACAATATCGCCAGACCGAAAGCCATGACGAAACTCATTAACATTTTGCCCATTTCGCTAGCTTCGCCGCCCAGCGTGTGGCGGTACTGCGGAGAAGGGTTCATGGCATTGAAAGCCTTATCCATCTGCTCCACCGCGCCGCGCAAGTCTATCCTTTCGTCAACGTTTGATTTTATCGTTATCTGGCGCTGCCTGTTGAAGCGGTTTATCTGCGAAGGACCAAGGCCCTCCTCAACGGTTGCCACGCTGTCAAGACGCACAAGAGTATTTTTGCCGCCCTGCGAGGCCGGTATCATCATGGAGGCAATTACTTCTTTATTGTCGCGGTAGCTTTCGTCCGCGCGGATGCGGACTTCGTAGAGATCGTCGCCTTCTTTGTAGCGGGATATATTTTCCTCGCCGCTGACAAAGGTGCGCAGCGTGCGCGCGATATCGGCCACGTTTACGCCCAGGTCATGTGCGCGGGCGCGGTCTATGACGACGCGGTATTCCGGCTTGGCGAAATTGAAGTCTATATCAAGATCTATAATACCCGGGACTGTTTTTACCTTATCGTATATCCCGTTGGCGTATTTGAGCAGCTGCGCGATATCGGGCCCCGTGATGATATACTCCACCTTGGCATTGCCGCCGCCGGGCCCGCTGCCCATTACGAAAACGGAACTTTTGACACCTTCGTACTTCTGCAGTATTTTGCGCGTGGTTTCAACATAATCAAACACGGTATAGTTTTTGCCGCGTGTTTTGGCCGGGGCAAGTTCCGCTATGAAATAACCCTGGTTAGTTGGCGCGCCAACGTTAACAATGCTGCTGGAGGAGACGCCTATACCGGTAAAAAGCTGCTCTATATAAGGCATCTGCCTGATTTCGGCCTCAACCTGCTTCATGAAATCCGTCATGGCCGGATATCCGGTACCGTCGGGCGCTTCAAGATTGATTTGGAATTTGCCGGAATCGTCTTCCGGTATAAAATCAACGCCCACAAGGCCGGCCTTCATAATAAACACCGGCGATATTATCAGCAGCAGCGATAAAAGCACCATCAAGGCTTTATGATGCATTGCCCAGCCCAGGCAGGCCATGTAAATCCTCTGGATAAAATTATTTACGCCATCAACGATTTTATCCGCGGCTGATATTTTCTTTTCCGCCTTAAGGAACCTGCTGCAAAGCATAGGCGTAAGCGTAAGCGCCACAAGGCAGCTTATGCCCACGGCATAGGCGACGGTGAGCCCGTAGCTGCGCACAAAGCGGCCCACTATGCCGCTCATGAAAGCCAAAGGCACGAAAATAACTATAAGCGAAGCCGTCGTGGCGATAACCGCGAAGGAAATTTCCTTCGCGCCGTCCACGGCGGCGCGCATTGCGCTTTTGCCGTATTCCTCCATATGCCTGTGTATATTTTCAAGCATAATAATGGCGTCGTCAATAACAAGCCCCACGGCTACGGTAAGGCCCAGCAGCGTCATATTGTTTAAGGTAAATTTGCTCCAGTACATCAGAATAAAAGTGCCGATGACGGACGTCGGTATCGCCACCGCGGCGATAAGCGTGGAGCGGGTATCGCCCATAAACATAAACACCACTATAGCCGCAAGCAGCGCGCCGACTACAAGATGCTCCATAACGGCAAAAAAGGATTCTTCAATATAGCTTGACTGGTCGGATATTGTCGTTATCTCAACGCCGGCGGGCAGCAGCGGCGCAATGTTTTTAAGCCTTTCCTTTATGGACGCGATAACCGCCAAAGTATTTGTGCCGGATTGTTTTTTTATGTTCAGGCTGACCGCACGGTTGCCGTTAAGATAGGTGGCGCCTGTTTCAAACTGGCCGGTGTCTTCAACGCGGCCGATATCCGATATTTTTATGGGCACGCCGTTGATATTGGCCACAACGATATCATTGAAGTCCTTAACCTTATCCACGCGGCCCATTATGCGCAGGTTAAAGTCAGTCAGAACGTTTTCCACGCGGCCGCCGGGGATTTCGGAATTCTGCTCAATAATCGCGTTTTTAACGGCGCTTACCGGTATGCCCAGCGCGGCCAGCTTAAGCGGATTGACTACGACGTGTATCTCCCTCTCCCGGCCGCCTACAATGTCAACCGAGCCTATGCCGCTGACGTTTTCTATATTTTCCTTAACCTGCTCTTTGGCGAGCTCGGTAAGGCTTATGATATCCATCGGGCCCGAGACCACCACATTAAGCACGGCTGCGGCGCCGATATCAATTTTGGATACCACCGGCGGGTCTATGCCGTCGGGCAGGTCCTTTTGGACTTTGTTTACATTGTCGCGCACTTCCTGCGCGGCGACGTCGGGGTTCTTTTCCAGCTCAAACTTGATTATGACGAAGGACGCGCTTTCCATGGAATAGGAGGGCATTTCCTCTATCCCCGATATTACATTGACGGCCTGCTCTATGGGTTTTGTGATTGAAGTTTCAACTTCTTCCGGGTTGGAGCCGGATAAAACAGTCTGCACCGTTACATAAGGAAACTCCACGTTGGGGAACATATCCACGCCCATACCGCGGTAGCCCACTATGCCCAAAACCATTATGGCAAGCGACATCATTACCGTCGTTACCGGCCTGCGTATGAACAGGCCCGCGATGCCCCCGCTCTCTTCATGCGCGTCGGGCGGCGCGGCGTTTTGTTCTTTATATTGTTTATTTTCTTGCATAAAAATTAATTTTCCACTTTTATTTTGCTGCCGTCTTTAAGGCCGAAAACGATTTTGGCGACCTCGGTCCCTGCGGCGGGGCCCTGCGCGATTTCCTGATAAAGCTCGGAGCGCAGGCCGGGCTTAAATGCGGTTTTGACAACCTTGTCGCCGTCTATGACAAATAAATAGCTTTCGCCGGTTTTGGCGTCTTCGCCGGCACTTGCGAGAGTGACGGAAGGAACGTTTTTACTCTCGTCCAAAACTAGTTTGACTTTGGCGAACATGCCCGATTTTATGGCGCCGTCTTTATTTTCCGCACGGAGCTCCGCGCTGACTGCGCGCGCCTGCGTATCCACCACGGGGCTGAGTTTGTAGATAACGGCGTCAAACTGCCTGTCTCCGTAAGCCTCAAGCGTGAAAACCGCTTTCTGGCCGTTGCGGATTTTGCCAACGTATCTTTCCGGTATATCCACCAGAATGCGCACGGTTTCCTGGTTTACGACCAGCGCGACCGCCGTGGATTTGGTGACATTCTCCCCCGGGTCAAGATAAGTGCGGCCTATCAGGCCGGCAATGGTGGATGGCACCACCACAGGCTCGTACACCGCGCCGACTTCGTCGCGCTCTATCAATGCGATAGTCTGGCCGCGTTTGACGTCGTCGCCTTCCTTAAGCACGTTTTTTAAAAGTTTGCCGTCAACGCGCGGATAAATTACGGCTTCTTCCCACGCTTTGACGCTGCCAGTAAGCAGCAAATCCTGGAAGACATCGCGCTGCTGCACAAGCTCCGTCTGTACGGTAAAGCGGTCGGGCTCAAGGCCTTTGAAGGAACTTTCCTCCTTTTTGCCGCCGCAGGCGGATAAGATAAGAAGAACAGGTACTATCAATACTGATTTTTTCATTTTACAATAACCTCTTTGCCTACTGCATAATTTAAATTTGAAAGCGCCGTAAAGGCGTCGTGGACGGCCTGCACAAACTGGAGCTCAGCATTGTGCAGCAGCAGCGCGGAATCGTCCAAATCCAGTCGCGAGGCAAGGCCGTTCCTGTAGCGCAGCGTGGTGCGCTCAAGATTGGTGCGCGCCTGCTCTATGGTGCCTTTGGTGGCGGATATCCTCTGCCTGGCCTCGTTAAGATTAAGCCACGCCTGTTTTACTTCCACTTTAATGCCGCGTTCTGTATCCTGCTCAAGCAGCAGGGCCTGGTCGTAAGCGAGTTTGCGCTGTTTTATAATTGAATCCACCCTGAAGCCCTCAAACAGCGGTATGCTGAGGCGCAGGCCGGCGTTCGCGCCGAGCGAAGAATTATGATCGGACGCCGGTATCAGCACGGAATCTGAAGCGCCGCTGTAAGAGCCGTTGACGAAAGCGCTGATTTCGCCGTAATTATCGGCGCGGGCGATTTTTATATTCTGCTCCGCTATTTTGGTGGAAAGCCGCGCCACCGCAAGATCCGGCCGGTGTTCTCGTGCGGTTTTATAAAGTTCCTCCAGCTGGGGGACATTGATCTGCAATATGTTTTCCAGCCGCCAGTAAAGGTCAAGCGGGTCCTGCGGGTCTTTGTTAAGCACGCGGCGCAGCGTAAGCAGCCCTATCTCATAAGAGTTTTTGGCCTGTATCAATGGCGGCTCGCTGTTTGATATTTTGACTTTCTGGTTAAGTATGTCCAAATCGCTGGCGAGGCCCTGCTTGTATTTAAGATTAATTTCCTTAAGATGGTTTTGGGCTATATTAAGATTTTCCTGCTGAACCTGTATCAAAGCGTGCGAAAGGACAATGCCGAAGCATAAAACCGTAACGGTGTCTTTTATTTTATTGCGCGATTCAAGCAGCTGCAGATAGCCGCTTTGCGAAAAGTATTCCCCCATTTTTATACCGGCTGATACCGCGCCGCCCTTCCACAGCAGCAGCGTTGCCTCCGCCTGCGCGGAAGCGTTATTGTTATAGCCCATTTTACCCTTGCCGCCGAGCATGGGGCTTATTGTTTCCTGCTGTTTTAAAGCGCGCGTATAATTGCCGCTCAGCGAAATGCGCGGATAAACATAAGACCAATACTGCCTTACCTGCTGGTCGTAAATTTCGGCGTTCTTTTCGGCGGTTTTTATTGCGGTATTGTTTTGCAAAGCGGCGTCAACGGCCTGGTCTATGGTTATCATGCCGGGTTTGGCGGCGTCGTTAAGCGTAAACAAATCAATGCCGTCCTTCGGCTTTGCCCCCGCTTTGCCGGCGGCCGGGCCGGCCGCGCAGAGCGGCGCCGCGGCAAGGTTAAAAAACAGGCTTAAAGCCGCGGTTAAACTAACTGTCTTCTTCATTTACTGTCCCCCTTATAATCTATTGCCTTTAAAATGGCTTTTGTTATTTGCGACGGATAAGCGCGTGTAAATTTGACGTGTTCGTGATGCGCATTTAGCACCATGTGCATTATATTGGCAAAAATCATGTGCCTGGCAATCTCTCTCATCTCCGGCGCAATGGCCCCCTCCTTAACCTGCGCGCTAAGAGTGTCCTTCAGAAAATCGTGGCTGTGGCAGCGCTGGCGGTGCAGCCGCGCCCCTATATTTTTATCGGCGGCGGCATAGCTGTGCAGATGCGTCATAAAGGCGACCATTCTTTTGTTCTGCGGGTTGTCAAGATACAGTGTAAAAAGCCTTTCCAGAAATTTGTCAAACCGCGGGGTTTTCGCGGCGATGCCGGCCAGCGCGTCGTTTTGACGGCGTTCAAAATTTTTTACGATTTCGCAGCACAGCGCGTCCTTATCTTTGAAATAATAATATATCACCGGTTTGGTAACGCCGCAGGCGGAAGCTATCTCGCGCATGGAAATATCTTTCATGCCGCGCTGGGCGAATAAATCAAAAGCCGTCTCTAATATTTTTTCTTTAGTATTATGTTCTGGCGCATTTGCGTTTTTTGCCATATATTTACCTACCGGTAAGTATATTATAGCAAAAACAAAACGAAACGCGCAACAGGTGATAAATAAGCAGCAGCCGGAGCCGGAGGGTTCTGAGGTACAAAGAAGCCGCTGATGCTTCCGGGATTTTTATTGTTGTTTTAATGAAATCCGGCAGGTCTGGCGGGATTTACGACGGGATTGGTCTCCAATATTTCCGCCGGGCCACTGTCCATATCCGGCCTCTTTTTTTCTTTAATTATTTTACGCTCGGACGTAAGATTATAATACTGCGCGGGAGTATTGCTTTTAAGCCACTTTTTTAAGCCGGCTTCCTGCGCGCCCGTTGTAGGAAGATGTACAATATAGTCCATACCCATGTCTTTCCTTAACTCCTCGGGAACAATAAATAAGAAGTATTTATCTTTTAAATTAAATGTTTTAAACATAAAAGCATCCGGTAAAAGCGCCATATGGCCGCCGGAGATTGAAAGGATTCTTACATTATAGCCCTTTTTTTTCATTAACTCGGGGACGGAAGTGGATATTGGTATATTAAAAAACTTCTCATTAAAACCTACGCTGTGTCCCTTGCCCATATAAGCGAAAGCCTTGGCGGATTTATCTTGTTTTAACTGCTTGTCCATTACTTCGGCCCAGTCTAAGTTTCTCTTTTTTATGCCTGAGGGCGCTATGAGGTTGAGATTAATATTAATGATTTTTAAGTTTCTTTGCTCCTTTTCAAGAGCACTCCTTTTTTTGGCGTCGTACATTTTTATATATTCTTTTTTGGCTTTTTTATGGTCTTCTTCTTTTTGGTCGATAATTGTTTCCGTCCTTTCCAATGGGGCGATATCTATATCGCAGCCTAAGGCGCCGAGGCAGGCGGTATTTATTCTGTTCAATCCGCCTAATATTTTCCTTCCCTTTCCAGAGGTTAACAACCTGGGCGTCATTTTTATCTTGCAGACATTATTTGTTTTGCGAAACGCATCAATATCATCTTGCTGCATCTCCAAAAGGAACTCGGACGCGAAATGGGTTAACCCCGGGTTACATTTTAAACCATTAATAAGGTCAACCGCTGCTTTATAATAGCCGCCATAGTGCACTTCTCCTACAAAGAGTATTTGGGTGCCTTCGGGCATAAGGATGCTATAGTCAAAGTTACTATCAATAATTTTAAGGTATTTAGGGTCGTGTATTGCGTTTATGAGTATTTGGCTTTTTTTGGTTGTATAGTAATCGGGAGCCCATAAATCCAAGGGGATGTTTAATAAGAAATCTTTGGTTATTTTTATCTTTTGCTCTTTAAAGAAGGCCGCCAATACTTTGTCGTTTAAAACCGCGGCAAGCTCATGCGGTTTTAGGACAATTCCGGAATCTTTATTAGCAATACAAAAACTTGCGTCTAATTCTTCGCTGTCAAAACCGCTTTTTTCATAAATAACCTTAAAATTCTCAAAAGGCAAAAGTTTTTGGGAATGGTTTATAATCATAGCGCAAATAAATTTATCACGGTCGTAAAGTTTCAAAGAATAAGCCATTATGTCCGTTTCTTTATTAGGTAAAGGAGGCTGCAGCCCCGCGTCAAACATAGCTTTAAGGACGCCGGCGTCAATGCTTGCCATAAACCGAGCTGAAGCGGGCACTTCCCGTTCGTTTGTAAGTCGGGGACATTCTTTTGCCAGTTGCACGCACTGCTGTTTATTGGCGGCGGAAGCGCATTTTGATTTTACAAGATTTACAAATTCATTATATTCGTAAGGACAATTAAACTGATTATCCGGCTGGGCGGAGGCCGCGGCGGAGGCAAAAAATAAA
>JAISDW010000008.1 GCA_031264445.1 Elusimicrobiota bacterium | reverse complement strand
TCAAAAGCGTCAAGCGACATCGCGCCTATTTTATCGGCGCACGCGCTCAGCCTTTGCGCGTTTACGACGGCCCACACGCCGTAAGCCGCCATGAACTGCGTGCCGTTTAAAAGCGCAAGCCCTTCTTTGGATTGCAGCTCCACCGGCTGCCAGCCGTATTTTTTCAATACGCCGGCCGCGGGTATAATTGCGCCTTTATATTCCACCTCGCCCAGGCCGATTATCGGCAGGCACAGATGCGCCAGCGGCGCCAAATCCCCGCTTGCGCCGAGCGAGCCCTGCTGGTACACCACTGGCAAAATATTGTTGTTAAAAAGATTTATTAATGCTTCAACCGTTACTGGCTGCACGCCGCTGTATCCGTAGGAAAGGGACTGTATTTTAAGCAGCAGCATTAATTTGACGATTTCACCAGGCACGCGCGGGCCCGTGCCGCACGCGTGGGACATCATTAAATTCTTTTGCAGCTGTGCAAGCTGTGTTTTATCAACTGATATATTACAAAGCGAGCCGAAACCCGTCGTAATACCATATATCGGCGCCGCGCTGGTTTGGGCTTTTTCATCAAGATACGCGCGGCATTTTTGTATACGCCTTTTAGCGTCGGGCGAAAGTTCTAATTTATAACCTTCAGCCGCAATCTGGTAAGCCCGCGCCGGCGTCAAATGCGCGGCGGATATTTTATGGATTTTCATTTTAAAGCGTCCTTAATTATTTTATCATCCGCCATATTTGGCAGCGTGATTTTCAGCGCGGGCGTGCGGGCCATCTCGCGCCTAATAGCAAATATTGCGCCCGGGTTACGCGCCCAGCCGCGCCGCGCTATGCCGTTATTTACGTCCCACAAAAGCATGCTTTCAATCCTTCTTTCGGCGTCCGCGCTGCCGTCTATAACCATGCCGAAGCCGCCGTTTATAACCTCGCCCCAGCCCACACCGCCGCCGTTGTGCAGGGAAACCCACGTCGCGCCGCGAAAACCGTCGCCAATGACATTTTGCACGGCCATATCGGCGGTGAAGGCCGAACCGTCGTAAATATTAGATGTTTCCCTGTAAGGCGAATCCGTGCCGGAGACGTCATGATGGTCCCGCCCGAGCACCACGGGCGCGCTGATTTCGCCGGACGCAATCGCTTCGTTTATCGCGTTGGCGATTTTTATGCGCCCCTCGCTGTCCGCGTATAAAATACGCGCCTGCGAGCCGACGACAAGTTTATTTTCCTGCGCCTTTTCTATCCATAAAATATTATCGTCAAGCTGTCCGCTGATTTCGGGCGGCGCGGTTTTGCGTATACCCCGCATTACGCGCAGGGCGATTTCGTCCGTCTTGGCTAAATCTTCCGCATGGCCGGAAGTACAAACCCAGCGGAAAGGCCCGAAGCCGTAATCAAAAAACATCGGCCCCATAATATCCTGCACGTAGGAGGGATATTTAAAACCGCCGTCTTCATTCATCACGTCCGCGCCGGCGCGGGAAGCCTCCAGCAAAAACGCATTGCCGTAATCAAAGAAATACATGCCTTTTGCGGCCAGTTTGTTGACGGCGGCGGCGTGGCGGCGCAGGCTGTGCTGCACGCGCTTTTTAAATTCCTGCGGGTCTGCTGACATCATTTTATTTGCTTCTTCAAAACTAATACCCGCCGGATAATAGCCGCCCGCCCACGGGTTGTGCAGGGAAGTCTGGTCCGAGCCTAAATCAACTTTTATATCTTCATCCGCAAGCCTTTCCCACAAGTCAACCGCATTGCCCAAATAAGCCAGCGAGAGCGGCTGCCCCGCCGCCATAGCCTTTTTTGCGCGGGCAAGCAAAGCGTCTAAATCCGTATAAATTTCATTAACCCAGCCCTGCTCATGGCGTTTTTTTGCGGCGGCGGGATTAATTTCCGCCGTTATGCTCACCACGCCGGCTATATTGCCCGCTTTGGGCTGCGCACCGGACATGCCGCCCAACCCGGCCGTCACAAAAAGCATGCCGGCAATTTGCCCGCCGCCGCGTTTTTGCAGCTGCATGCGCGCGGCGTTGAGCACGGTTATAGCCGTGCCGTGCACTATGCCCTGCGGCCCGATATACATGAAAGAACCCGCCGTCATCTGCCCGTACTGCGATACGCCCAGCGCGTTAAACTTTTCCCAGTCGTCGGGTTTGGAATAATTTGGTATGACCATGCCGTTTGTTATTACAACGCGCGGCGCGCCCTTATGCGAGGGGAAAAGCCCCATCGGGTGGCCGGAATAGAGGACTAAAGTCTGCTCGTCAGTCATTTCGCTTAAATACTTCATTGTTAAGCGGTACTGCGCCCAGTTTTGGAAAGCCGCCCCGTTGCCGCCGTAGGTAATAAGCTCCTGCGGGTGCTGGGCCACGGCTTTGTCCAAATTATTGTTTATCATCAGCATTATCGCCGCAGCCTGACGGGAAACGGCGGGGTAATCGCTTATCGGGCGCGCG
Organism: Elusimicrobiota bacterium; assembly: GCA_031264445.1. Classification (GTDB taxonomy): domain Bacteria; phylum Elusimicrobiota; class Elusimicrobia; order Elusimicrobiales; family Elusimicrobiaceae; genus Proelusimicrobium. Next base: position 5,416 of record JAISDW010000008.1, on the reverse strand, counting down.
TAAATTTCATAAGACGGGCGAAAGCGGTACATATAAATGCGGCCGTAATCCTTAAGCTCACGCGCGAATTCCGCCGCCAGAATTTTGTGGTGTTCGCGCGGGAAATAGCGCAAAGCGTTTTTTAAAGCCAGCTCTTTTTGCTCGGGCGTTAAAATATCTTTACGGCGCGGGGCGTGGTTTGCGCCGGCGTCATAAGGGCGGGCCGGCGGCAGCGTATCCGGTATGCCGGCGCGAATATCCTGCCTGAACTCTTCCAAAGTCATTTTACGCACCTATCTTCTGAGAGATGATTTTAAGAATTTCTTTTTCCAGCTCCTGCGCGCTGGCGGCGGTTTGCGCCGCCTCGGCGGTAAGTTTATCCGCCGCGGCGCGGTCTTTTAGATCTTTGGCGTTTATTTTAACGTTCAGCCACGCTCCCAGCACGGCGGAGCGCGCCATTAAAGCGCCTACGCCCGCGTCGGAGACGGAATTGGGATTGCCATCCGCCGCCATGGCTTTGGCAATGTCAAAAACTTTCAGCGCGGCGCGCATTGTTTTTAGCGGCACCTGCGTCGCGTAAAGCGTGGCGGCTTCAAGCGCGTCTGCGCGGACCGCTTTTTCGGCCTCGGTATTTTTCGGCATAGAAAAGACCGCCATTATCTTATTGAAAGCCGCAGTGTCTTCGTCCACGAGGGCAAGCAGCTCAGACAGCAGTTTTTGGCCCGCTTCGGCCTGCGCGGAGAAATATTCAATTTTATCCTCCCACCCCGCTTTATTGGCGGAAAGATTAGCCACCATCGTAGCCAAAGCCGCGCCCAAAGCGCCGGCATAAGCCGATATGCTGCCGCCGCCAGGCGCTGGGGATTCGCTTGCCGTTTCCAGCGCGAAGGCCTTACACGTCATATTGACGAGCTTTTTGGTTTTATCGTCTTTGGCGAGCACATATTCAATAATTTTTTCTTCCGGTTTAAACGGCGCAATATCGCCGAGGCCCAGGCTCTTTACGGCGATTTTTATTAATTCTTCCTCACTCACGCCGGCGGAGCGTTTTTGCTTTTTCAGAAAATAATTCGCCGCGTCCAGCAGTGCGCTTTTGGGGATAAGGCCCACGATTTCCGTACCGCTCACGCGTATGCCGCGGAGGGCCGCAATGCGCGTGATTTCGTCAAAAACCACGTGCAGCGGTGCGGCTTTAATATCAACTATATTCATTGAAACCTGCGCTATGCCGTATTCCTCTATAAACCAACCGATGGCTTTTGTGCCTTTCATCAGCCCGGGCTTAAAGATGGTATTGCCCTGCGCGTCTTTAAGCAATTTACCGTCTGGGCGGCCGCCTTCGCGCTGCGCGCGGCCCTTTTCGCGGATTTCAAAAGCTATGTCATTGGCAATACGTACGGAAGTGGTATTGAGATTAAAATTGGCGGCGATAAGGAAATCGCGCGCGCCAACTATTGTCGCGCCGCTTTTTGCGGCCTGCTCGGTATATTTCGCGGGGCCGAAATCGGGCTTATCGTTTTTGGAAAGTATTTTTGCTTCCAGCGCTTCGTATTCGCCTTTGCGGACGTCGGCAAGGTTTTTGCGCGCGGGTGAAGAAGCGGCGGCTTCATAATTGTATGTCGGGATTTGCAGCTCCTCATAAATTCTTTTTGCCGTCTGGCGCGCCATTTGGGCGCATTCTTCAAGCGTTACTGCTGATACGGGAATAAAGGGCAAAACGTCCGTCGCGCCAAGGCGCGGGTGCGCGCCTTTGTGGCGGCGCATATCAATGAGCTCGCTGGCTTTTTTGACGGCGCGGAAAGCCGCTTCCTGCGCGGCGGCGGGGCAGCCCGCGAAAGTGACTACGGTGCGGTTAGTCGCCGCGCCCGGGTCAACGTTAAGAAGTTTTACGCCCTCAACGGATTCAATGGCGTCGGTTATCTGTTTGATAACGGCCATGTCGCGCCCTTCGCTGAAATTGGGGACGCATTCAACAAGTTTTAAAGTGTTTTCCATATATACATTCTAACATACTTTAATATGAGGGAGAGGGGGAAGAATGCGGTTTACCGCTGAATGATAGTAAAATTTATATAATAAAATTATATACTAAGTTATAGGAGAAAATATTGTTAATGTAAGCTTGAAAAGGCTTATTAAAATTTGATTCTGTTCTTGGGAGTCCGGTAAAAACGGGACAAGCTTTTGAAAAATTAAAGGCACATCAATAATCCAAAAACAGCTCGTTATCAGGCTCAAAGTATACGGCTTAATTACCCGCGTATTTTGTGCCGAGCGTTTCCCTATATCCTCGTGTAGGGAAACCACGGCTGTTATATTTGGGTTATATTGATGGCTCAATTATGGCGGCCGTTTTTGTTTGGAGTTGTCATTCCCGAGATTCGTAATCGGGAATCCATGTTAAAACAGATCCCCGATTAAAGCATTCGGGGATGCCAAAGGAGAGGTATAAAGTATGAAAAAGGTAAAAGGGTTTACGCTAATAGAATTATTGGTTGTTGTGCTAATTATAGGCATACTTGCCGCCATTGCTTTGCCGCAATATCAAAAATCTGTAGAACGCGCAAAAAGAGCCAAAATACAATCTCTTTTAAAAGGAATAGCTAACGCGCAAGAGGCATACCATTTGGCAAACGGGCGATATGCCACAACTTTTGACCAACTTGATATAACCTTACCGCAAGGTAAAACCGATTGTACTACCTGGGCTGGTCTTTATCCTACTGATACTGTCTGTTTGGATGATTGGTCTGTTTCGTTGACAACTCATGCTCTGGGAAAAGTTATCGCATGGAAACTGATATCCTCTGATAGTTATGATATAGTCGGCTGGGTTCTGCAATATAATAATCAGACAGAATTTTTTTGCATGGGACCTTCTGCTACTAATTATGCAAAACCAAAAAATTACTGTAACAAAATATTCGGGCTTACCGTTCAATCAGACTGCGTTGGCGGCGGGTACGTAACGTGTTATAACTAATGTGGAATTAGAATAAATTTAAATCCGGAAAATATGCTTTACCGCATATTGATTTTGTTGAGATTGTACAAATCGCTCTTGTCCTGACCGCCAAGCAGGCCGAGCAGGCAGAAAGTGGCCGTCTTCTCGTCATAAACCAGCTGTTTTATTATTTTAAACGGGCCGATTTCGCCCGTATTGTGGACGTGTATGCGCGGGCCGTTGCAGTGCAGCGTAAGACTGCCGACTTTAAGATGTTCCTCGTCCACATATGCCGAAGGCAGGTTTTGCGCTATAGTTTCCTTAAGGCGGGTTTCAAGCAAATCCAAATCAATTTCGGGCTTTTGGGCAAAGCGCAGCACAAAACCGCCGGCAAGGTCGGAACTGTGAAAAGCATTATCGTTTATGCCGAACCCGCTCACCAGCAGATGTATCGCCAGATGCTCAAGCGTGTGCGCGGCCTTGCGGCGCTGCAGCGAGGCGTAAACAATATCGTAAACGCTGCCCGGCAGCGGCCCGAAAATATTGGGGCGGACAATCAAAATCTCGTCCCCGATGCCGATGAGCATATCGGCGTTGATTTTAAGCGCGGGGTACAGCAGTTCAAAATGCTCAACTATAACGCGGCGGCCGCGCGCCAGCGCGGCGCGCACAAAATCAGCAATCTGATAAGGCTGGGAAAACGCCGTCTGAAAGCGCATATCAAGGTGGAAGGTGGTGGCGGAGCCGAGGTCCTCCGGCAACGCGTTGACCTGCATTATTTTATGCTGGTCAAGCCCGTCGTCGTCATTGGCGAGCGAAAGGCCCGGGAACATCCCCTTTATCAAAGAAGATTTGCCGGAGCCCGCCCCGCCGACGATGCCTATCAGCCTGTCGTGGAAAGTCAAATGCCGCTGGGCAAGCTGCTCGCCCAGAAAACAAAGCCGCTCCCTGCCTTTGGGGGCGAGGTAATTGCAGTAAAGACAGTATTCCTGCAATATTGGCGGCTTTTTCATATTCGTTTATAGTTTGTTAATATTTTTTCGTTTTCTACCCAAAGTGCGAAATACGGGTTTTGGCCGTCTTTTTCCTTCATCATTAGAAGGAAGGGCCTATTAAAATGCATAAATTTAGGCTGCGGCCTGGGGGCGCCGGGGCCGGCGGCACCGGACATTCCTATAACTGCTTCCGCTATTAACTTTACGCCTTCATAATCCATATCAAATTTTACCGTCTGCAAGGCTTTTGTTATTTTGTAAGAACGGGGCGGAAGGCCTGATATAGAATTTAATACAACTTTATATAATTCTTTATATTCTTCGGTTACGTCAAATCTTATTTCTGGGATTAAAAGGGAATCATCTTCAGCCATGTCTGTATTTTCTTTTCTTAGAGAAAGCGCTTTTTTTATGGCCGCGCCTAAAGTTTCTTCCCTCGGGATAAGGGCAAAAATAATTTCGTCTTCACTGTCTTTTGCTCTTATAGTAACGACAAAACTTGCGGCAGTATAATAATTTATTTTTATGTTTTTGGCTGTTTCCGCCTGTATTTTATCGTGAGGTTTATATGATTTCAGGCCAAATGCTTCCACCCTTTGGGGGCGGCCGCCCGCAGGGAAAAAAGAAAAATTATGTTCTCTTTCAAATTTAGGTTCAAACCTTATATTCTTATAAAGGTAGGCATAAGCTAAAATGTCTTCAGGATGTCCTAACCTGATATCATTTATGGGTTCCGTATTAAACTTTTTCTTCAGACCGTCCCTTACGCGTTGTTCAATGCCGTCTTTTTTAAATCCCGCGTCGGTAAAATAATCCTTTTCCGATAAATCTTTTTTGCTTATTGTACCAGCGTTAAGAATCTGCGCCAGCCGCGGATTCCCCTCAAGCTGTATTTTTTCTTTTACGATTTTTTCTATAAGCGTGTCCCACGCAATCTGGAAAGCCGCGGCATAGGCGATATTTTTTTCACCCGTTAATTCGGCATTGGCCGCAGTAAGAAAAACGCTTTCCCCGCGTTTTTTTACGTCGTCTTCAGAGGTATACATAACTTGCGTTCTTGAAGGATATGCCGTCAAATCTGGCGATTGGCTCTGGTCTGCGGCGACAGGAGCAGCCGGTATTGGGACAAGGTCTTCCACAGGGCTTGGATAAGGTTCAACTTCAGAGGAAGAAAAACCTGCCGGGCTTACCGGTGTTGCGCTTTGGGAAACTTCAGCCGGTTTTTGCGGCTCATTATTGCACGCAACCGCCATAAATAAACATATGGCGATAAAAGTTATTTTTTTCACGGAACTCCTCCTTTCATGGGTATAATTTTATTATAGTTTATTTATTAATGCGCTATACAAAAAAGCCGGGCTGGCAAAGCAGTCCGGCTTTTCTTGTATCCTTAAAACCACGCGCTAGGCGCGTGGTTCAGTGAAGGTTTCACCGATGAGGAAGATAAAAAAACTCCTTTTGGTATAGAATGTAAATTGCAGCAGTCAGGCTGCAAAAA
>JAISDW010000121.1 GCA_031264445.1 Elusimicrobiota bacterium | reverse complement strand
CAAACGGCCTGAGGCCTCCTCAAAAATCCCGCAGGTCAGGCCGGCTTCCGTCAATGTTGCCGCGGTATAATGCGGCAGCTTCAGCTTCCGCTCCAGTTCCGCAACGCTTATGCCGCGCGGGCCGGCCTCGTCAACGGCTTTTATTATGCCGAAGGCAAGCATGGCCCGTACAGCCTGGAAAGTAAGCGGCGCGAAGGCTATTGCCTGCGCCAGCGATTTGGCTTCAACCATAGTAAGTTTTTTGGACATTATTTATAATCTCTCTCCCTACCAGTCCCGTTTTTTGCCGAAGGTGGTAAGCGGTATTTTATCGCCGAAGGTAATTGAGCGCGGCATTTCGTGCGCGCTGAGCTTTTCTTTCATGAAAGCGCGCAGCGCGCCTTGCGCTGCGGCCTGCCCTACGCCGTCTTTAAGCACTATAAAAGCCTTAAGCCTTTCCCCCTCCTGTGGTCTTTGCAGGCGCACAACGGCGTCGGCAACGGCGGGGTGGGATTTGAGCAGCGTTTCCACTTTCTGCGGGTAAACGTTTATGCCGGCCACCTGCACCGCATTATCTTTGCGGCCGCAGGGGCGCAGCCTATTGCCGGCCTCAACGGCCACTATATCGGGTATATCAACTTTGAGCGGCGTGTTTTTGCGGCTTATGCTTGTAAGCAGGCCGTTTTCAATATTTGCATTCCAGAAAGGCAGAAGCGTAAAAGGCTGTCCGGCGCGCTCGCGCCATGCTATGGCGCCGCTTTCGGACGCGCCGTAAATTTCAATAAGCCGCGCCGCGCCGGCTTCATAAACGGCGTCTATAAGCTCGTCGGGGCAGGGCGCGGTGGAAGTCAGCACGGTTACCCCCTGCGGGAATTTTACGCCCATGGCCATAAGCTGCTTAAGGAACATCGGGAAAGTTATAAAAAGGTCGCCTTCTTGCAAGACTGCGCGCCAGTCAGCCGTGGGCAGCGGCGGCAGCGGCAGCGCGGGTATATCCATCGCCTTTGGCACCTGCAGCCCGAATATAAAGCCGTAAGAATGCGAGCTCGGCACAATGCTCACCGCGCGCTTAATGCCGCCGAAGAGGAAGCACAGGCCGCGAGTTTCCTCGCGCAGCATGGCGGAGGTGTGCAGGCAGTTTTTTATAATGCCGGTGGAGCCTGAGGTAAAAAAATTTATAATCCCGTGTTTTTTGAATTTTGCAAACCCGCTTTGGGTTATATCATCCTGTATAAATTCCGTAGCGGTATTGCTGCCCGTAAACAGGCAGTTAAGCCCGTTTAAAACGGCGGGCTTCAGAACTTCGTCAAGGTCTTCAAAAAGCTGCGCCGGCGCGCGCGCGGGGCCTAAGACACTGAAAATATCGCTGCCCGCGCGGGCGGCCTCAATTTTGATAAAATCGGCCGTGATTCTTTCAATATCGTCGTAATCAAGCAGCGGGGCCGCGCCGGCGGCAAGCGCGAAGGCGTCCGCGGAAGGGTTCAGCGGCGTCGCCTGCCGTTTTATATCGCCGAGCTCAAACGACCCTGGTTTATTCTCGCGCGAGAGCAGGAAAAAGGCCGCGCCGGCCTGCAAAGTCCTGTCGCTGAAATCGGCGAAGACTTCCGGATTTGTCTGCATAACCGCGCGGATTACGGAGTGCTCCTCATCCACCGTGCCAAGCAGCACTTTATCCGCAGTTTTGGCGGCCAGCCACGCGCGCGCGGCAAGCAGCGCGCTTTGGAAAGAAGTTTCAATATTGCTTACCGTAAGGCATGGGCCTTTGATATTAAGAAGTATTGAAATGGAAGTAAGCGCGCTATTATGTACGGAAGATGAAAAAGCTAAAGGCGAAGCGCATTCATGCCCGTCGTCAATAATGGAATCCATAAAATCGCATGTGCGGCGCACGGGGCCGTAGCCCGTGCTGATAATGAGGGCGATATTTTTCTCCCCCCTCAGTGAAACATCCGCATTGCGCAGGCATTTTACCGCGGCTTTAAGCGCAAGTTTTGCAAAATTATCCAGCCGGCGCAGAGTTTTTGCGTCAAAATATTTTTCAATGCCGCCGGCGTTAAAAACGCAGGCGCAGGAATTGATAAAAATTTTATTCATACCTGTATCCCCCCGCCGGCCAGTGCTATGACGCTGTTACATCCGCCGAAAGCCAGCGAATCCGAAAGCGCGGCTTTTTTGCCTGCGGCGACGGGCGTATTTTCCAGCACGGGGATTAAGTTTAAAGCCATGTCCGCCGCGCCCCAGCGCGCGGTTTTCGCGATAAGACCTTCGTTAAGGCAAAGCAGCGTGAGCGCGGCCTCCACCGCGCCGGCCGCGCCTAAGGTATGGCCTGTATGACTTTTGGAGGCCATTACAGGCACGCCCGGCAGCAGCGCGTTAAAGACTTTGGCTTCCGCCGCGTCATTATCCTGCGTGCCTGTGCCGTGCGCGTTTATAAAAGCCAAATCCTGCGCCTTAAGGCCGGCTTCGCTCAAAGCGTTTTCTATGGCTTTTTTGAGTGCCGCGCCGCTCGGGTCGGGCGCGGTGGGGTGGTAAGCGTCGCAGCAGGTGCCGTAGCCAAGCATATAACCTATGGCTTTCGCGCCGCGCTTTTTCATGAATTGCGGCGATTCCATCACAAACAAACCGGCGCCCTCGCCCAAATTTATTCCGCCACGGTCTTTGGCAAAAGGCTCGCACGGCTTTGGCGATGCTATCATCAGGCGTATGAAACCGGTGTAAGGGATAAGATTGAGTTCATCAGCCGCGCCGGCGAGTACAATGTCGCACATATCCTGCGCTATCCACTGCGCGGCAATGCCTATGGCGTCGGTGCCGCTTGCGCAGGCGGTGGTAATCGTCATTTGCGGGCCTTTGAGATTATAATGCTTTTGCAGCGCGGCGGATAGCGGCGTGTTTAAATAATCCAGAAGTGGCCCGTGGTCAGCCGTTTTGCCCGCGCGCCAGGCTTTGTAAAAATCAAAACAATTGAAAGAAGCATTGACGGTGGTGCCGGCGATTACGCCCACGCGCGCGTCTTGCAAATCTTGCGGGTTAATGCCCGCGGTTTTGAGGGCTTCATCCGCCGCTTTACGCAGGAAGAGAAAGCCGTAAGATTCATCTTTTTGTTTTTCCTTAAGAATTTTTTGCGAGGCCATGAACGCGGGGAAACTATCCGCATAAGGGCTTTGCAAGCGGTCTTTTGGCAGCACGGGTTCTGCGGCGGCGGCAAAAAGATTTTTTTTGATTTCCCCCAAATCCGCCCCAAGAGCGCAAACGCAGCCCATGCCGCTTATAGGTATTTTCATATATTTCCCCCCTGCCGCCGCTGCGCTCCTTTCAGCGATAAAGATAAGCCCGACGGCAAAAAACTACTTCTTTCTGTTTTCTTCAATGTATTTGCGCAGGCTGCCAAGCGTGCGGAAGACTTCGCGCCCCTGCTGCATATTTTCTATCACAATATCGTAATTTTTACGCAGTATTATTACAAGTTCAATTGCGTCAAGGCTGTCCAGACCTAGGCCTTCAAAAAGCGGGCTGTCATCGGCCAGCGCGTCTATGTCAATGCCTTCAAGGCTAAGATTTTTTTTGAGAGCTTCTTTAAGCTCGGCCATTGTCGTGGGTATCATCATTTGCTCCTTTCCAAATATCGTAAAAATTAAAATACTGGTGCGGCTCAGCTGCGCAGAAATCCTGCAAAGCTGCAGCGAACTTTTGAGCCTCCTCCTTATAATTTGCTATTTTTGAGCCTTTGTCGTCAACAAAAAATGGCCCGCCACGCGCGAATCAAAACGCCCGGCCCCGCGCAACGGGAAAAAGATTATCACAACCGGCGCGCCGCACGCCGCCGCAATGCGGTACAGGCTGGCCGGCAGCGCGATTGTGCCGCCCAAAAATTCTGCCTCCGCCAAATTCCGCGCGGAGCCAAAGCGTCTGTCCCCCATCGCGCAGATTACGGCATTCCTGCTTAAAGCGGCCATAATTTCAGCCGCGCCGCCGCCGGCAGAGGAAGGGTCTATAAACTTAACCGCCTGCGCGATTTTACCGTGCTCGTACGCCTGTTTGTCAATGTCTGCACCGTCGCGCCGGTAGATTACGTATTTTTCCTCCTCTATAAAATCAAAAGCCGACATGGCGCACTGCCACGCGCCGCAGTGCGCGCTTAGTATTATAAGGCCTTTGCCGAGCGCGTGCAAATCTCTGCATAATTTCATATCCGCGGCGGAAGATAAAATTTTTATCCTGCCGGTAATGCCATAGGCCGCCCTGTCTATAAGCACCTGCCCGAAACAAAAATAAAGCCGCCACGCGTGATATATTTTGGCAAGGCCGCGCGTATTTTTGAAACGTCTTTCAATATAGGGATACGCGCGCCTGCGCCACGCGGGCACAAGCGCGTAAAACGCAACAACCGGCACCAGCAGGCAGCTGGCCAAAGGGCGGCCGCCGCATTTTATCAGCAGATAAAAAATATTGTGCTTAAATCGCGAAGCCGCGCTTTTGCTGTTCCACCCGCTCATCTGAGCCCTCTGCGTATCATATGCCCGCAGGCCCAAACCAAAAGGCCTACGAAAAACGCAAACAAAGGCGCGACGACGAGCGAACCTAAAACCCACTCCAGCACGCGCTGCGGCGCCTGACGGCCGAGCGTGGTCAGATTAAATTCCGTGAGCCATCTGCCGTGGCGCAAAAAATAACCGGTTTCCACGCATAAAGCCGGTATAAAGGGCGGCAGCGCCAGTTTATCCATAGTCAGCGCGACCGGGCGGTTAAGGTTAAAATATCCTATGCCCAGCAGCAGGCACAAAGTACGCACGCCCGGCAGCGCGAGAGAGCCCCAAAACACGCTCCACGCCGCGCTGAGACCGAGACGGCGCGGGTTTTCCTTATTTTTAAATTCTTCTTTAAGCACGGCGAAAGGATTGGCCTTCACCACGTGCGCACCTTCTTTGACAAAAGTTTGGTGCGGCAGCGGCAGCAAAGCGCGCAGCGTAAGACGCGTGTTCAGCAGCGAAATGCGCGCATTATCCCAAAAGATATTGAAATGGGAAATGCGCTCCTCTTTCTTTGGATAATGCACGCTGACGGGTATGCTTTTGACTTCAAAGCCCGCCCAAATGGCTTTGATTATTATTTCCATCTCAAAAGAATAGCGGTTGTCCCTTACTTGAAGCAAATCAAAGATTTTTACGGGATAAGCGCGCAGGCCGCTTTGGATATCCGGCACATCCCTGCCGGTTTGCACTTTTGCCCAAAAGGCGGAAAATTTCCGGCCGAATTTAGACGATTTTGGTACGTTTGAGGCGGAAAAATCCCTAAATCCGATAATTACCGCGAGCCCGTCTGCCTGCGCCGCGGCGGATATGCGGGCCAAATCATGCGGGTAATGCTGATTGTCCGCGTCAATGGTCAAAATATGCGTGAAGTTATTGGCACCGGCATAAACCGCGGCAGCTTTTATTGCCGCGCCTTTGCCGCGGTTTTTGGGGAAGGAAATATAAGGCAGCCCCAAATCTTTCAGGGCCTGCGCCGCGCCGTCGGTGCTGCCGTCGTCAACTATTAAAATATCCTTAAAATATTTACGCAGGCCGCGCGCTACGGCCGGCAGCGTTTTGGAGTGGTTATAAAGCGGTATAACCGCCAGCGGCCTGTAAGTCACTTAACTTCCCCGCGCTGCCATTTTTGGCAGAAAGTTTCAAAAAATTCAGGCTTGGCCACGAGGATATTATTTGTGCGCCTCTCCAGCATCATGTGCACGCTGCAGCCGCTCGTCATAAGACGGCCGGCCGCGTCAAAAATTTTAAATTCAAAATCCAGCCGCGCGGCGGGGTTGAAATGCAGCATCGCGCGCACTGTATAAACTTTGCCGAATTCAAGCGGCGCAAAATAATCCGCGTAAAACTTGCGCAGGGGGATTATGACTTCGTTTGCGGCGAAATCAGTATATCCTATGCCGTATTTTTCCCCCAATGCCACGCGTGCTTCTTCAAAAAAACTCGCGTAATTGCCATGCCACATTATGGCCAGCGGGTCAAGCTCGTCAAAGCGTACGGCGCGTTTAATTTCCGCCGTCAACGGCGCGGGTCCGCCCAGGAGCTGTTTGAAATATTCGATTTTCATAATTCCACCGCCACGGTAAATGAAGACGCCGTCTTATCGCCGCTTTTTACGGCGGCGTCAAAACAGTTTTCATGGCGCGATGGCGTGATTATTATTTCAATCTCTTCCCCCGTGCGCACCGGCGCGCTGAATTTGGCTTTTTTTATTTCCCTGAGTTTTGCCGCGCGGCCGGCACGCTCGCCGATTACATAAACGGCCATTTGTATCTGCACTACGGCGGGCAGCACGGGCTCGCCCGGGAAGTGGCCCGAAAAAGCTGGGAAATCAGCCGGCAGCATAAAGCGCGCGCCGTCCCGGGTAGGCGTATATAAATTTTTTATGGCTTCAGTTATCGTCATATAATTTTATCCTGCCGTCTTTGCTTTTGTATAAAATTTTGCCGTCTTCCGCCGTTTTTACAAGCGCGGCGGGGTTATAGTAAAAATTCCAGAAAAACCGGCCCATATAACTTACCGCGCGGCGCGGCAGCGGGCGCAGATAATCGTGCACTTCTATCCGGCGCGGATTGAGCGTAAAATCAGCCATTTTTATGCCTATTTCATTAAGCACCACAAGCCTGTCGCCGGCGGCAAGCGCGGTAAAAAACATCGCGTTCTCAATATCTCCGTAATACTGGCGCGCGTTTTCTGCCGGCGCGGCCTGCGGCGCGGGGACATTATATAACACGTCCGCTTTGCTTTTTTGCATTCCGGCGCAGCCGCCCAGCAAAAAGCATAAAAGCAGCAGCGGCAGCATTTTTTTACAGTTTTTTAGCAGCGCGGGCAGCAGCCAAATGCTTACAAAACCGGCCGCGCTTATGCCTATGGTTATCGTATATCCCATCGCGAAAAGAGCCTTATGCTCGGCAAAAATAAGCGCGCCGAAACCCGCCAAAGTCAGCAATGCCGCGGCCGCCACGGCGCGGGAAGGATACAAATCCCCGTCGGCGCGGGTTTTTTGGTGGATTATAAAGACGGCATAATCCGCCCCGAGGCCTATGATAAGCGGCAGCGAAAACAGCGAAAATAAATTAATCCGCACACCGAACAAAGCCGATATAATAATTATAACAGAAACTGCGCAGGCTATAGGTATAAAAGCCAGCAGCGCGAGCTTCGCGCTGCGCAGGGCAAAAAGCAGCAGCAGGAAATCGGCCGCAAACACGCACGCCGTGACCGCAGCAAGAGTTTTTATGACGGAGACGAATAATTCTTCCCTAAGCAGGTTTTGCGATATCAGCGCGGCCCTGCCGGCAAACTGCGCCGGCAGCGTTATATCCTGCGCGGCAGGCAGTATGTGCACCGCGGCGGCGCGGCCGTCGTAAGAAGCGAAAGGATTATAAATAGCCGTCAGGTCAAAAGGCTTTGCGGCAGCCGGCGGCGCGCCGGTTTCAAGGAAAGCGTAAAAACCGTCAAATGCCTCCGGCTTAAGGCCGTATCGGCGCGCGGCGGCGGAAATTTGCGTTTTAAGTTTGTTTATTTTTTCCACAGTCCAAAACACGTGCCAGCGCGCTTTACTCGCGCGCGCCGCAGCCGCTGGGACGAGCAGCTTATTAAGCGGCAGATTTACGCCGGTCTCCCGCGCGAAGGCAAGGCTGTTTTCAAGCGCTTCCTCCCTGTCCGCGCCGAAAATGAAAAGCAAAGAGCCGTTTTGCTGGGCATTGCCGGTAAGGGCGTCAAAGGCCGCCCTGTCTTTTGTGAACTGCGCGGAAACCGTGTTTAAAGAATCAAGCGAGGCGTCAAATTTTAAATGCCGCGCGCATAAAAAACCGCCCGCCAAAAGCACAGCTATAATCAGCGCGCAGGGCAGCGGCCGCCCGCGTTCCGGCAGCTTAAAACCGCGCTCCGGCGAGTTTTGCTTTTTAAAAATAAGCGGCGCGGCCGCAAAACCGATAAAGAAAGCGTAAAGCAGCCCGCAAACGGCAAAAACGCCGATTTGCCCCAGCAAAGGTATGCCGGAGAAATAAAGCCCCGCAAATGCCATGACCGAAGTCAGCGCGCTTACGCATATCGGCGCGGCCATTTTTCTGAGCACCGCGCTTGTTGCCGCCGTCCGCGGGCTTGCTTTCATGGCAAAATAAATATAAATAGTATAATCCACCGCCAGTCCCATCAGAACGGAGCCGAAACCCAGAGTTATGCCCGAAAGCCCGCCATAAACAAAAGCCGTAAAAACGGCGGCCGGCGCAAACACCAGCAGCGGCACGGCATAAATTAAAAGAGCGTTTTTCCGGCGGAAAAATAAAAGAAAAACCGCCGCCATCAGCAGGACGGATACCGCCAGCACGCGTTTGACGTCCGCAGTGATAATCCGGTTATTTTCCTGCGTGTATCTCGCCGCGCCCATGGCAAAGACGCGCGCGGGGCCGCTGTCCCTACCCTCCGCGCCTAACGCGGCATTTATTTTATTTATTTCCGCGTCCAAAGCAAAGGCCTGCGCGCGGTCAAAATTATCGGCGGCGTCATATATTAAAAGCGCGGTTTTGCCGTCCGGCGATGCAAGGTATCCGCCCGCAAAGCCCAGCGCGCCGCCAGTTATATTAAGCGCGGCCAGCCGCGGCGTAAGCAGGCCCAGCAGGCCTAGCGGGTCTGCAGTTATGAAATCCTGCATAAAACCGCCCTGCGGGCCCATGAGGGCGGCAATATCGTTTTGCAGTTTTTCTTCAACCGTATCGGGCGCGAGCAGCGCCGCAGCCCGGGACTGCAGTTCTTCGTCCCAAAGCTGCGGAAGCGAGTAATAAAAAGAAAGCAGAAAGTTTTTATCCGGCGCGTGCGCGGGCTTTAACAGAGGCAGCGCGCGCAAATAATTTTCTGCAGTGCTTACGACTTCAGGCAGGTCTGCCGCGTCTGCGGCTTCTACTACGATAAAAAGTTTTTTGGTAAGAGGCGCGGCCTCAAAAAGTTTTACTTCGTTTTGTATGCCGCGCGGCGTCATCAGCAAAACGCTTTCATGATATTTTATGCGCGTAAAAAGCGCGGCGCAAATTAAAAAGAAACCGTAAAAACAAATAAAAAATAATCTGCGTTTATTCCGGCCGGGCTGATGCATCTTAAGGCTCCCGCGCGGACTGGGGTATGGGTTCGTTCAGCTTGGTGGCGCTGAAAATTATTATGGTGCTGTCGCCGGATTTATCAAGCATTTCCACTTTTTTTACCGCGTCGCCTTCAGCATTGAAATAGAGATTTATTTTTTCAACGGCCTGCAAGGCGGAATTATCCTTTGGTTGAAGGGTAAGGCCGTTTTCAAAAGGTGCGATATTATAACGCGCGCTGATTTCTTTTACGTCCATAGCTACAAACATATAAACCTGCCGCGCCACGGCTTTTGCCCAAGGCTCGGCGGAAATATCTTTAATTTCCTTTTTGCTGCCGGCTTTTGCGCCGCCGCGCCAGGAAAGCGCTTTGCCGCCGTCCAGAATTATGCCGTGCGCAAAAGGTTTGTTATATTCCCAGCGCAAAAAACCGGGCCGCTCAAAATAAAAATGCCCCGCGCTTATCAGCGGTTTCTGCGCGATGGAAAGCCGCTTTTCTATGGTAAAGTCGCTTGATATAGTCTGTACCACGGCAAATTTGGCATAGGCGGCAGTATCAACCGTCTGCTCCGCCGCGCGCACGGCCGCGCAGGTAAATATAAGAATGAAAAATAATAGAAAATGTTTCATAATAATTTACGCCGGCCTACAGCGGCGCGTCAGTCAAAGACAAAAATTCTTATCTCGCCTTCGGCTAGTTTTTGCGAGCCTTTGTAAACCGCGCCGCGCGCTATATAGGTTTGGGAGAGGAAATCGCAAATCTCCACCCTGCACCGCAGCTCGTCGCCGGCAAAAGCGTCGCCGGAAAAACTGATGCTTTTCAGCCCGACCAAAAAGCCTTTCCCGCCAATCTGCCCGTTGCCGTTTGCCGCGTTGAAAGCATTAAACGCAGCCAGCGTTTGCGCCATGATTTCGGCCAGCACTGGGCGTTGAAGGAGGCCGGTTTCGTCCAAAAAAATATTATCCGGTTTTATTTTGAAAGAAGTCTCGGCCCAATTTCCCCCCGAGCTTATTATTTCGTCAACAAGAAGCATCGGGGGTTTATGGGCCATTACTACTTTCACATCAAAACTCATTTAGAGTATTTTTGCGGATCGCTTAAAGCCGCGCGTATAGATTTATTAAGATAGATTACCCATTTAGAATAAGCTTTATGTATCTGTTGTTTTTTAGCGTTATAGCCTAAATTTTCGGAATTTTTATAAACTATCTTGTAGCCGTTATTTCCATAGGGTATTTGCACCTCGGAAAGATATTTGCCTTTTTGCAGGGAGCCTTCTATCAATCCCTGCGAGGCTTCCGCGCATATCCAGCCCCTATCCTCGCAGCCGGCGAGGATTGCGGTTTTCAGCTGGGCATCAGTTTTGCCAGCTGCCGGCATGCTGACGTCCTCAATTTTCCTGCCGTGGCATGCGGTTAATACCAACAAGCCCAGACAAACTGCTGTCAGAATTTTATTCATTTATTTCTCCTCCAGTTTTTTTGCAATCAAAGTTTTTACATATTGCGCCATTTTTAAGGCCGGCGCGCTGCCGGCGGGCGCGGTAAAATTTTCCACCGGCGGCAGGGCGGATATTTTAATATCTGTCGCATTAACCCAAAAGCCGCGTTTTGGTATCATACCGCCAAGACCTTTTAAAGCCACGGGTACGAGGGGCACCTTAAAATCCAAAGCCAGCATAAACGCGCCGGAATGGAAACGCCGCAAAAAACCCTCCGGCCCGCGCGTACCCTCGGGGAAAACTATTATCTTAAGCCCTTTTTTGAAGGCCCGCGCCGCCGCGGCTTTCAAAGCGTCGCCGGAGTCAAGCGAACTCTCCAGACAGATATTTCCCGCCGCGCGCGCATATGCGCCCATTACGGGTACTTTGGAAGGCCAGCCGCGCATTATAAAAATTATATCTTCCCGCCCGAACTCCGCCATGCAAAGTATATCCAGTATTGAGGAATGGTTTGCCGCAATTACGGCTGCGCCGGCGGGTATATTCCGCGCGCCTTCCAGCGTGAAACTTTTTGCGGCGCGTTTAACCACCCAAAAAACGCTGCGCGCGAGTATATAAAAAAACCGGCGGACCTGCGCCTCTTTAAACCCGGTTATAAAAAAGTAAGGGTAAAGCGCAAGGCCCAAAAACCCGTACAGCCCGAAACCAATTAAGGTTAAAATAAGCAAAAGCGGCTTTTTCATAGCTTTAGCGGCTGCATTAAGGCATATGCGCGGCTCAGGCGGCCGCCTGCTTTTGCTTGAGAAGCCTTTCTATAAAATCGTAAAGCCCGCCAAGGGTACCGAAATCCCCCACCTTATAATTGTTGCGGATATCTATTTTGAAAGCCTGCTCAAGCGTTATTACCATATCAACGGCGTCAAGGCTGTCCAGGCCGAGTTTCACAAAATCGGCGTCAGACGTCAGCAGGCTTGGGTCAAGCTCAAATTCTTTGACGAGAGCGTCATTTACTATTTTTATTATTTCTTCGCGTTGCATTAGCTGATAAATCTCCTTACTATAAGTGAGGCATTAGTCCCGCCGAGGGCAAAACTGTTTTTCATGAAAATACCGGCCTTAAGCGGCGCGGCGGCCGTAAGATGGTTTACGCCGGCGCAGACAGGGTCAATATTTTCAAGGTTAAGCGTCGCGGCCATGCGGCCGCCAAGCATCATTTTTATTATAGCAATTAATTCCATGCTGCCGCTCGCCGCCATGGTATGGCCCAAATGGCCTTTTAAGCTGTTGACCGCCGGCCCCGCGCCGAACAAAGCCGCTATTGAAGCCGCTTCCTCGGCGTCACCCGCCAGCGTGCCAGTGGCGTGCGCGTTTATAAAATCTATATCGGCCGGTTTTAAGGCCGCGCCGGCGAGCGCGGCGCGCATGCAGGCGGTTATGCTCCCGCGCGAAGGATGCGATATACTCTTTGTCTCCGTATTTGTGGCGAAGCTGATAATTTCCCCCAGTATTTCCGCGCCGCGTTTGCGCGCGCTTTCAAGCGTTTCTATATAAATCATGCCGCTGCCCTCGCTGCATACTATGCCGCAGCGGTCTTTGTCAAATGGGCGGGAGGCCTTTTGCGGCGCGTCGTTATAAAGATTGCTCGCCGCGTTCATTATGGAAAAGCAGCCCGTCATCATGGGGTGGTATTCGTCCGTGCCGCCGCAGAGGGCGCTTTCCAAAAAACCGGCCTTAACCGCCTGCCAGGCGAGGCCTATATTGATAAGCCCAGTAGCGCACGCATTGCAGACGCCGAAGCCCGGGCCTTCCAAATTTAAAGCCTGCGCCAGATTGGCCAGCGGGCTGTGGTTCATCACCTGGAAAACGGCCGTGGTTTTAACCTGAGCCAATTCTTTGGCAAGGTATTTCTGCGCGAAAGCTATCCACGCCTCCATACTGCTTATGGTGGAGCCTATATAAAGCGCAGTGCCGGCGGGCGCGGTTTCGTATCCGGCGGTTTTAAGCGCTTCCGCGCAGGCCATATAGGCGAAAAGGGACATCTTCGTCATAGACCTTCTATACTGCCTCGGGATAAAGCTGTAATCAAGCTGAGGCACCGTGCCGGCCACGTGGCTTGTAACGCCTGGGATTGTTTTGAGTTCCTCATAAACCTTAATGCCGGCCGCGCCGGCCAGCAGGCTCTGCGCCAGCAAATCCGCGCCCGCGCCAAAAGGCGACACCGCACCCGCACCGGTTATCACTACGCGCCTGTCTTGAAGCATATAAAGGTCTCCTTAAAACATTTATTTTATAACCCTGTCCACTACCAGTGAAGTTATTAAAGCGCCTAAAAATCCGGGCGCGATTACCGATTGCCCAGTCAAATACAGCCCCGGGATTTTTGTCATCGGCAGGATTTTGGTTTTATTTACGTCGTGCATGAGCCCGTAGCCGCCGCCGTAGCCGCAGTATGCGCGCATTGTGGCCGGCGTGGAGGAGCCAAGATATTCAATATTATCCGCAATCTGAGGGAAAAGATTTTTTATATCTTGCTTAATCTCCTGCACATAGGCGGCTTTTTGATTCTCATAATCCGGCCCGCGCTGCCAGGAATCCGGCGGCACAAGCGATATTATGCTTACCGCCTGCGGGCGCGAGTGCGAAAAGTTTATATAGTAGGATTTGCCATCACCCAGGAAAATTTTATTTATATCCAAATCTTTGACGACAAAGATATTGCCGGTCTCAAAAAAAGTTTTTTGGTTAAGCACGCCGTAAAGCGCAAAGAAGCCCGGGGTTTCTTGCAAGTTCTGCAGGCGGGCTTTGTAGCCCTCGCGGTAAACTTCGGGCGGGGCTATGCGCAAAAATATTTTAGGGTGCACGGCGGCCACGCAGATATCGCAGGCAAACTGCCGGTCGTCTTTTAGAGTTATAATTTTTTGGTTGCCTTCCTGCGTTATTTCAGCTGCTTCGCTGTTCAGGAAAATATCAGCGCCCGCGTTTTTTAAAGCCGCGCAGTAAGCCGCGTTTATCGCGCGGCCGCCGCCTTCTATACCCCATGCACTTTTATAAAGTCCGCAGGCTATGCAGCAATGCTGAGCGAAAGATATTTTTTCCGGCGGCGTGCCGTGCAGAAAAGAGCTTATTGAAAGTATTGCCTTAAGCTCGGGCGATTTAAAATGCGCGTCCAGCACTTCCTGCAATGTGGGCGGGGAATCTATGATATTATCAAAATCCCCGCCGCCGTTTTGCATATTGATATATGCGGATTTAGCGATGGCGGCAGCGGTTTTCTCCAGATAAGCGGCTATTGACACGCTTTCACGCGGGAAGGCTTGCGAGAGTTTTTTTTGCAGTTCACCCTCGCCGCATATCATTTTAAAAACGCGGCCCGTCGGGAGCAGACGGATTTCGTCATAGCCCTCGCGCGGCAGCGGAAAGGGCTTTAAATCAAGCCCGAGTTTGGCAAAAATATAAGGCCCGAATCCCCCCTCCTCAAGATTGGAGGCATAATGAAATCCGGTCTCAAAATGAACGCCTTTGCGCGTGAAGCCGTGCATGAGGGGCGATAAAGTTACACCGGCCTCCAGCACAGCGGTTTTTTTACCGCGCCGCGCCAAAAGCAAAGCCGAAGTGAGCCCGCTTATGCCGGCGCCGATTACGACGGCGTCGTAATTCAGCCGCATAAGCCGCCGTTTACCTGGAAAACCTGGCCCGTGATATAGCCCGCTTTTTCGGAGCACAGGAAAGCGGCAAGCTCCGCCACGTCCTGCGGGGTGCCGACGCGGCCAAGCGGAATATTTTTGATTATTTCCTGCATGGGCAGGCCGGCCAGAATATCGGTCTCAATAAACCCGGGGGATATTGCATTGACGAGGATATTGCGTTTTGCCGTCTCGGCCGCAAGCGCGCGCGTCGCGCCGATTAAACCCGCTTTAGCCGCGCTGTAATTGGTTTGCCCGGGCACGGCGACATGCGCCGAAGCCGATGTTATATTAATAATGCGTCCCTGCCGTCTTTTAATCATAAAAGGCAGGAAAATTTTTGTTATATTGAAAAAGCCGCCGAGGTTCACGTCAAGCACGCTCTGCCATTCTTCCCTGCCCATCCACACGAGCAGATTATCTTTGCGGAAACCCGCGTTGTTTATTATTGCGAAAGGGATTTGCCCGCTATCCAGGAAAGGCTGCAGCGCGGCGGCGGTTTTGGCATAATCCGCAACGTCAAATTTTAGCAGCGTGCAGGCGCGGCCCGCCGCCTCCACCGCATGTTTGACTTTTTGGGCCTCAGCGTCATTACTGCGGTAATTGAGCAGAATATCAAAACCGTCGCGCGCCAAAGTTTGCGCGATTGCCGCGCCTATGCCGCGGCTTGCGCCGGTTATCAAGGCTGTTTTTGCCATATTGTCCATAGCAAATATACTATAAAAAAAGTGTTATATTTTGCAAATGGAGGTTTACCATAACGACGTAGTATCAATAATATAATCCGCGCGGGCGGCAATATTATAAGAGGAAAAATATAATTCTTCAGCAGGTATCCAGATATCGCGGAAAGCCGGCCATGCGCGCGGGCCGCCGCGCTTTATTACGCGCCGCTGCTGCGCGGCGGGCTCGGCCGTCATAAAAAGTTTGTAATTATAGTAAGGCGCAAGCCGCGGGTGCAGGCCGTAGCAGCCTTCAACTATAATCAACGGGGCGTTTTGCGTTTCTATCTCAACCGGCGCAAGCGTTTTATCTTCGCGGCAGTCATACGGACGGAAGTTTATGCGCCCGCCGGCGCGGGCCGGTTTCAAAACCTCGGTTTCAAGGCGCGCGATATCCATATGCGCGGCCGGCGTATATGCGCCGCCGCGCGCGTTTAAAGGCAGGTAAAAATCATCCGTGTGGATTACTGGCGCGCCAGAGGTCTTGCACAGAACAGCGGCCAGCGAAGTCTTGCCGGCGGCGCATCTGCCGTCAATGGCAAGCAAAAAAGGTTTTTGGTTTTTTTGCTGCATATGCGCGCTAAGGTGCACGAGGAAATCCTGATATATTTTCAGCATTATGGCGCGGGCCCGCGGCAGGGGCCGCTATTTCATTTCAACCAATTCATATTCTCTGCTACCGAGGCCCAGCGCGGCGGCGTAATCTATGCAGACCTGCCAGTTTGTCGTCGGCGCAAGGTCCGTAAATCTGTCGCCCGTTTTTTGCGGTTTTTCAGCCAGCAGGCTGCCGTCTTTGACGGGCTGCCTGTTGGCGGCGTCAACGCAGGCCATATCAAGCGCGACCGGGTCAAACGAGGCAAACATTCCGATATCCGGGATTATCGGGGCGTCGTTTTCGGCGTGGCAGTCGCAATACGGGGAAATATCTATCGCCAGACTTATGTGGAAATGCGGCCGCCCGTCCAGGACGGCTTTGGCGTATTCGGCTATTTTTTTGTTGAGGATATCAAAACTCTCGTCGCCGGCCGGCTGAACGGCGTCGCACGGGCATACCCCTATGCACCGCCCGCAGCCGACGCATTTTTTATGATCTATTTTCGCTTTGCCTTTGGTTATGACGGGCGCGTCAACGGCGCATATCCTGACGCATGCGCCGCAGCCGACGCAAGCTTCCGCGTCAACGGATGGCTTGCCGGCGGAATGCATTTCCATTTTGCCGGCGCGGCTGCCGCAGCCCATGCCGATATTTTTAATCGCGCCGCCAAAGCCGGTGCATTCGTGCCCTTTAAAGTGGTTAAGCGTTATGAAAATATCCGCGTCCATTACCGCGCGGCCGATTTTGGCGTTCTTGACGTATTTGCCGCCTTTGACGGGCACCAAAACTTCGTCCGTGCCTTTGAGGCCGTCGGCTATTATCACGTGGCAGCCGGTGGTCTGGTGCGTGTAGCCGTTATACGCGGCCGAATCCAGATGGTCCAAAGCGTTTTTGCGCCCGCCGACATAAAGCGTATTCGCGTCGGTGAGGAAAGGCTTGCCGCCCAATTGCCTGATAATATCCGCCACGGCCGCGGCGTAATTCGGGCGCAGGAAAGCCAGATTGCCGGGCTCGCCGAAGTGTATTTTTATCGCGGCGAATTTGTTTTTGAAATCTATTTTATTGATGCCGGCGGCTTTTATCAGACGCGCGAGCTTTTTCGGCAGGCCTTCGCCCAAACGCGCGCGCATGTTTGTAAAATAGACTTTGGGTTTTGGCGGTTTTGGCATAAGTTTTACTCCGTACGGGATTTATTCTTTAATATCCGGTTTTATCGCAAGTTCTTTAAGCTGCACATCGTCCACAATATTAGGGGATTCCGTCAGCGGGCAGTAAGCGGCCGTGGTTTTGGGGAAGGCTATTACTTCCTTAATTGAATCTTCGCCGCAGATAAGCGCGGCAAGCCTGTCAAAGCCCAAACCGAAACCGCCGTGCGGCGGCGCGCCGGCCTCAAGCGCGTTAAGCAGCATGCCGAAACGGCGCGCGGCTTCTTCCTTGGAGTGCTTCATAAGGGCCATAATCTTTTCCTGCAAATCGCGGCGGTGATTGCGCACGGAACCGCTGGCAAGTTCCACCCCGTTCAGTACAAGGTCAAACTGGTTGGAACGCACTTTAAGCGGCTCGCTGTCCAGCAGCGGAATATCTTCTTCAACCGGCGCGGTAAAGGGATTGTGCGCGGCTTCATAGCGGTTTTCTTCGGGCACAAATTCCAAAAGCGGGAAGTTAAGCACCCACAAAGGCGCCCATTTGCGCGCGGGCTTGAGGCCCAGAATTTTTATCAGCTCCTTTCGCAGCGCGCCCAAGAAAATAGAACATTTATTCTCTTCATCAGCGCCGATAAATATGGTTTCCCCGCCGGTTAAAACCAGCGTTTCTTTGAGTTTTGCGAACTCCGCTTCGTTAAAGAATTTGGCGGAAGGGCCTTCAAATTTGCCGTCCTTAAATTTAAGCCATACAAGCCCTTTTGCGCCGTTTGCCT
>JAISDW010000115.1 GCA_031264445.1 Elusimicrobiota bacterium | reverse complement strand
CGCAAACGCTTGCCATTGACGACGAGCCGTTTGATTCCATGATATCGGACACTACGCGTATGGTGTATGGGAAATCTTCGTGCGAAGGCAGCAAAGGCAGAAGAGCGCGGCGCGCAAGTTCGCCGTGTCCGATTTCACGCCTGCCCGGGCTGCGGTCCGGTTTGCATTCGCCGGTGCTGAACCCGGGGAAATTATAATGCAGCATGAAGACTTCATCATAAGTTTCGGCAAGGCCTTCAACCAATTGTGCGTCGGTGCCGGTGCCTAAAGTGGAGACAACCAAACCCTGCGTCTGCCCGCGCGTAAACAGCGCCGAGCCGTGGGCATTGGGCAACAGGCCTACGATGGAGCTCAGCGGGCGGATTTCTTCCGTCTTCCTGCCGTCAACGCGTACGCCTTCGTTCACCACCATATTGCGGGATTCTTCGTAGGCGAGCATTTCCATAGCGGAGTCGCCGTAATCGCCGCCCATTTCGGGATATTTAGCGGAGAGTTCGGCTTTAAATTCATCCTTAAGTTTGGCTATGCTGACGTCGCGTGTTTGCTTGTCAAGGAAAGCATGCAGTATTTTGTTTACCTCGGGGCGGTATTTGGCGTTTGCGGCGTCAAGCACGTCCTGCGGCAGTTTTTCTGCGTTAAATTCAAACTTGGCGCGGTTGCCGGATTTTTCCCTCAGTTCAAGCTGCGCGCGGCAGAGTTTTTTGATTTCGGGGTGCGCCAAAGCTATGGCCTGGATAAGGGCTTCTTCGTCAACTTCGTTCGCGCCGCCTTCAACCATCATTATGCCGCCTTCTGTGCCGGCGATAACAAGGTCCATATCGGCTTTTTTGCGCTCTTCCAGGGTCGCGTTTATGATATACTGGCCCTCAACGCGGTTAATCCTCACGCCGGCCACGGGCTGAGTGAAGGGAATGGACGAAATTACCGCCGCCGCGCTGCTTGCCGCTATGCTTAAAACATCGGCGTCGTTGACGCTGTCAAAGGAAAGCACCATGGCGGTTATATTGGTTTCGCACGCGTAGCCTTCCGGGAAGAGCGGGCGCATGCTGCGGTCAATAATACGGGAGGACAGCGTTTCCTTTTTGCTGGGCCTCGCTTCACGCTTAAAAAAACCGCCTGGGATTTTGCCGGCGGAGTAAGTTCTTTCTTTATAGTTTACCGTGAGGGGCACGAAATCCTGCAGCCCGGGTTTTTGGTTTTTGTCGGATACGGCCGCGGCAAGCACCATGGTATCGCCAAGGCGCGCCACTACGGCGCCGTCGGCCTGCCTTGCCATGAGGCCGGTTTCAAATGTAATTGTTTTGCCGCCGACTTCAACGCTCAGATTTATAATATTATTATTTGTCATTTATTTTTATTTCCTTAAGTTCAGTTCTTTTGTAACCTGCTGGTATTTGGCGAAATCGTGCTTTTTGAGATATGCCAAAAGGCGCTTGCGCTGGCCCACGAGTTTCATCAAACCCCTTTCCCCTGCGAAATCTTTGGGATTCGCTTTTAGATGCTGGGATATGTATTGGATTCTTTCTGTAATCAGGGCCGCCTGCACTGCGGGGCTGCCCGTATCGTTTGCGGAGGATTGGAATTTTGAAATAATATCCTTCCTGTCTTTTACCGTTAATGCCATTTTCTTATACTCTTAGGTTAATAACTGTTTACCGAGCGGGGCGCCGCGTTGCTGCAATTTTGGGTTTTACAAAGGATGCCCGCGCCAAGCAAAAGCCTAACCTTCTCCTTTTTAGTTTTATATCCATTTTAAGATACATAATAATTATATCATAAATTTGCGGTGAATAAGCGGCTTTGAACGCCGTAAAATAGGGAAGGCAGCCTTTAGGGGTAAAAGGCTGCCTTGGAGGTAAATCGCAGGCCTTTACTGCCGGCCCATATATAATATACAAATTTTACGGGCTGCGGCAACAGGGCCAAAAGACCTAATTTTAAAGGAGATTTGGACCTACTTAAAAGTGCCCTAAAGACCCAGATTGCCGCGCTTTTCCTTGCGCGCGCGGCGGATAGTTTGATAGAATATATCCGTTATAAAATTTCTTAAATTATATCACGGAGAACCCTCAACATGCCAGCAAAAAAGAAAGCAGCAAAAAAGCCCGCGGCCAAAAGGCCGGCGGCAAAAACGGCGAAAGCGACCGTCAAAAAAACAGCTAAGAATGTTTATTATTTTGGCGGCGGCAAAGCCGACGGCGACGGCAGCATGAAAGACAGCCTCGGCGGCAAAGGCGCCAACCTTGCCGAGATGGCGGGCAAACTCAAACTGCCCGTGCCCCCCGGATTTACCATTACCACCGACGTCTGCACTTATTACTGGGCCAATAAGAGAGCCTATCCCAAAACCTTAAAGGCGGACGTTGAAACCAATCTCAAAAAAATTGAAAAGGAGACGGGTAAAGTCTTCGGCAGCAAAACCAATCCGCTTTTGGTGTCCGTGCGCAGCGGGGCCCGCAGCTCCATGCCGGGCATGATGGAAACCATTTTAAACGTAGGCCTTACGCACGAAACTATCCCGGGCATGATAGCCAAAACCGGCGATGAAAGATTTGTCTATGACGCTTACCGCCGCTTAATCATGATGTACAGCGACGTCGTTATGGAAAAGGCCGCCGGCATTGAACCTAAGGACGATAAAGGCATACGCAAAATTCTTGACGAAAAAATGCACGCCCTTAAAGAGACGCGCGGCTATAAATCCGATACCGAAATCACCGCCGCGGAACTTAAAACCCTTTGCGGGGATTTTAAAAACACGGTACAAAAAACGCTCGGCGCAGCATTCCCCGATGATGCCGTTAAGCAGCTCTGGGGCGCGATAGGAGCCGTGTTCGCCAGCTGGAACGGCAAACGCGCCATCGCCTACCGCAATATTGAAAAAATCCCGCATGAATGGGGCACGGCCGTAAACGTGCAGTCAATGGTCTTCGGCAATATGGGCGACGGCAGCGCGACGGGCGTAGCCTTTAGCCGCAACCCTGGCAACGGGGACAGCCATTTCTACGGCGAATATCTCGTCAACGCGCAGGGTGAAGACGTTGTCGCCGGCATACGCACGCCTAACCCGATTAACCGCTGGTCTGTTTCCGGCCACGGGGGGGATAGCGATTCCCTTGAAAAAGTAATGCCCAAAGCCTATAAAGAACTTGACGCCATACAAAAACGGCTTGAAAAGCATTACAAAGATATGCTGGATATAGAATTTACCATTGAAAACGGCCGCCTTTGGATGCTGCAGTGCCGCGTGGGCAAACGCAACGGCATAGCTGCCGTGCAGATAGCGCTGGACATGCTTAAGGAAAAACTTATTAATAAGAACGAGGCCGTTTTGCGCGTTTCCCCGGCCCAGCTGGACGAACTTTTGCATCCTGTGGTTGACCCCAAGGCCGAGGCCGCCGTTAAACCCCTGGCCAAAGGCCTGCCCGCCGGCCCGGGCGGAGCCGCCGGCGAAATAGTTTTTACGTCCGAGGACGCCATTAAAGCCCGCCAATCCGGCAAATCCGCCATTTTGGTGCGCGAGGAAACCAATCCCGAAGACGTTGAAGGCATGCGCGCGGCGGCCGCCATTCTGACGGCGCGCGGCGGTATGACCTCACACGCGGCTTTGGTCGCGCGCGGCTGGGGCAAATGCTGCATAGTCGGCGCGAGCGATATTTCCGTTGACGTGGCCGCCAAAACCATGAAGGTGGCCGGCAAAATTTTTAAAGCCGGTGATTATCTTACGCTCAACGGCACGCGCGGCCTGGTTTACGAAGGCAAACTCAACATGCTGGACGCCGCCGAAGGCAATAATAATCTTAACAGCCTTCTTAAAGTGTGCGACGGCGTAAAACGCTTGGGCATACGCGCCAATGCCGATACCGCGGCCGACGCCGCCAAAGCCCGCGCCTTCGGCGCGACGGGCATAGGCCTGTTCCGCATAGAGCATATGTTCTACGGCGCAAATTCCGAAAAGCCGCTTTTCGCTCTGCGCAAAATGATACTTTGCAGCGGCGTTGAGGAAAGGGTTAAAGCGCTGGACGAGCTTTTCCCTTACATGAAAAACGATATTAAGGAAACGCTGCGCGCAATGGCCGGCTTCCCCGTAACCATCCGTTTGATGGACCCGCCTTTGCACGAGTTTATCCCTCACAGCGACGCAGCCATAAACGCCATCACCGCCGCGCTGGGCATTACGCGCGGGCAGTTTGAAAAACGCGCCGAAGCCCTCAAAGAAAGCAACCCCATGATGGGCCACCGCGGCATACGCCTGGGTATTACGTATCCTGAAATTACGCGCATGCAGGCCAAGGCCATTTTTGAAGCCTCGGCCGAGCTGCTTAAAGAAGGCGTGAAGGTTCAGCCGGAAGTAATGATACCCGTCGTCTGCCACGAGAACGAAATTATCAACCAAAAGCCAATAATCGCCGAAGTCTGCAAAGAGGTGGAAACGCGCCTTGGCAAAAAAGTGCCGCATACTGTGGGCACGATGATTGAAATCCCGCGCGCGGCCATAATGTCCGCCAAAATCGCTGAGGTTGCCGATTTCTATTCCTTCGGCACCAATGACTTAACGCAGATGACCTTCGGCTTCAGCCGCGACGATATCGGCGGTTTTGTGCCCGATTATATAGAAAAAGGCATTCTTAAAGTTGACCCTTTTGAAGTGCTTGACCAGCAGGGCGTGGGCTTTCTTATCCGCCACTGCGTCAGGGAAGGACGCAATGTTA
>JAISDW010000080.1 GCA_031264445.1 Elusimicrobiota bacterium | reverse complement strand
AAGGGGTGGAGGGAAATAGCTGTTGTAGTTTTAGAAAAAAATAATAAAAACCTTAATTCCCCCTACGGCCCCGGCTTCGCTTCGCTACGCCGTGGCCACTTCCCCCAAAGGGGGCAGAATTCAAAAGTAAAGAGGGCCGCTACGCCCAAAGGGGGCAGAAGTAAAAAACAGCGCGCCCGCAATAACGATAAAGGGCGCGCACAGGCAAAAATTAAAGCAAAACCATATCCTCAAGCTCGGCACCGTTGGATATCAGCTTAAGCTCCGGATACGGATACGTGGCGCGGCAAATTTCCTTCAGGTGCTCCAGGAAGCCGCGGGCCTCCGCCGTAAAATCCTCGTATTTTTTGACGCGCGCGTATTCATTGCCGTCAAACAAATCTATATGCGTAAGCGCTATTTTCGTGGCACCGTTGAGCATTATGGCGCGGCGGGCGGTTTCGTCCTCAAAGCGGCCTATACGGCGCAGGCGTTTGCTGACGCTGCCGATTTCGCAGCCTTTGACGTGGTATTTTTCCAGCTCGGCCGCGTCAAAAATTTCATCTTCCATGGGGCCGGGGCCCACGCGGCTGACATAAGGTTTAAATATTACCCAGCAGTCCCGCACGGATTTAGGGCCTAGTCCCGCCTCGCCCAGAAAAGTGGCGGCCGTGGTATCGCGCGAAGTAACAAAAGGATAAGTGCCGTGGAACAGCGAAAGTTTAACGCCCTGCGTGCCTTCAACCAGAATATTACCGCCGCCGGCGAGCGCTTTATTAAGCAGTTCGGGAACGTCCCGCACAAATTCCTTAAGCAGCGGCTCGTCTTTGGCAAAGCGCAGCGGGCGGCGCTCAATACGCTCCTTAACGGCCTGGCCGAGGCCGGTGCCCACGCTGCCGACGGAGCGCATAAAATGCTCATCCCCTTTTTCGGCGTCGGTGTGGCGGTCTTCTATCAGCACGGCCATAGGGTCTATTATAAGACGGTCTTTTACGCCGGTGGCTTCCACTTCCTTAAGCAGCCAGTCGGTCTTTGTGTATGCGCCCGCGCCCAGCACAAGTTTGGTTTTGGGATTAAGGAAGCCGGAAGGGATATTTTTTAAAGTATATTTATTGCCTTTATGCAGCACCGTGTGGCCGGCGTTTGGCCCGCCGATACGTACGCAGTAATCATAATTGCCTTTGTAGGAAAGATAGGCGGATATCTTGCCTTTGCCTTCGTCGCCGCCCTGCCCGCCGCATACTATGTCTATCATACTCATGCCTTCCTTGCCAGCGCGCAAGCCGCGCCGATATAGTTTTTTACGTCAAGTTTCTTAAGTTTATTTTTTACAGCGGCCGGCACCGCAAGCCCGTCTATGAAAGCTGCGATATCGGCTTTGGTTATTTTTCTGCCACGCGTGAAATCTTTGAGCTTCTCGTAAGCGCCGGCCACGCCGTGCGCGCGCAGTATGGTTTGTATGCCTTCGGCAAGCACCTCGGGGTGAGCGTTAAGCATAGCTTCGCAGGCGGGGGCGTCAACCGCAATTTTGCCCAAACCTTTTAGCAAAGCGCGCCAGCCGACTACGCAATAGCCGAAAGCCGGCCCAATATTGCGCTGCACCGTGGAATCCGACAAATCCCTCTGCAGCCTTGAAACCGTGAGCTTGCCGCTGAAATAGCCGAACAAAGCATTTGCAAGCCCCAGATTACCTTCTGCGTTTTCAAAATCAATGGGATTGACTTTCTGCGGCATGGCTGAGGATCCGATTTCCCCCTCCACGGCCCGCTGCTTTATGAGCCCGTCGCTTATATAACGCCATATATCCTGCGCGAAGTCAATAAATATCATATTGATACGGCGCAGATTGTCAAAAAGCTCGGCATAGGTGTCATGCGGGTCTATCTGCGTGGACACTTCCCACACGAAAATTTTGGTCTTATGCCCTTTGTTGAGACCGCTTACCAAACCGGCGGCAAAACGCGGCCAGTTGACGCCGCCGAAAGCCGCACCGTGCGCATTGAAATTGCCCACAGCGCCGCCCAGCTTGCAGGAGAGCTGCTGCTTTTTAAGCTGCTCCAGCTGGCGGGCGAGGCGGTATTCAAAAACTTTAAACTCTTTGCCGAAGGTCGTCGGCACCGCCGGCTGGCCGTGCGTGCGCGCAAGCAGCGGGACGGCAGCATATTTCTTAGCGTTCGCGAGCAGGTTTTTTTTAAGTTCTTCCAAAAGCGGCAGGAGGATTTGTTCAATGCCGTCGCGCATCATTAAAGCGTAGGAGAGGCTGTTGGTATCCTCCGAAGTCATGGCAAAGTGCAGCCACTCAAGACGGTTTTTAAGGCTGGTGCCGGCCAGCTTATCTTTCAAATAATATTCCACGGCTTTTACATCGTGGTTGGTGGCTTTTATTTTTTTGTAGCCCTTAAATTCTATGTCTTTTACAATTTTGATATCCGCCGCGCTTGGATTGTAAAGCGAGCGGAGCAGGGCTTCTTCTTTACTGTTCAGGCTGAAGAGACCGGCCTTTGCGAGAGCTATAAAATATTCGCACTCCGCCTTAATGCGGGCACGCAAGAGCGCTTCTTCGCCCATCAGTTGGGCAAGCGCGGTTAATTTAGGCGCATAACGGCCATCTAAAGGATTTAATATAGGCATACCTTAGGTATTATACAAAAGAAAAGCCGCCATTGCTATGAACAATCCGCGCGAGGCGCGGGCTGTTCTTAACTGTATAAGACTTTAAAAATTAATTAACCGGAAAATACTTATGATCGTTGACAACTATCGGAGAGGAAGAAAACCCCATTATTTTATTGCAGAGATCACCCTGCGCTAATCCTTTGTACTCAAAACAGTAGAGCCTGTTTTTGCCGGCGGGGACATATGCCCCAGTGGTGTCATGGACATAGATAAACCCCGACGCCCTAAATTTGTCCTTTATAAATACGCCGGTGGAATAAAAGAAAGGACTCTTTGGGCCGCTATTGTTGATAATAAGCTCCATAATATCATTTGCCCTTACGGCATTGGGGATGGTACGCCCCAGCTGACGGAAAGCGTGGCTGTGGGCTTCTTCGGCAGAGAGTCAAAAGAAAAATCAAGCTCGTCAAAATTGCTTGGGTATTTGCCGTGAACAAGAAAATACATTTCCTGCGCGGTTGCCAAATCCCGCACCGATTGCTGCAGCTGGACTGCGCGGCTTTTCCATACCGCTTTTTGATATTGAGGCAGAGCAATAGCGGCAAGAATGCCGATGATAAGCACTACGACAAGAAGTTCAATCAAAGTAAAGCCTTTTCCGGATGTCATATTTTATGCCTCTCTTTTGTCATCCCCGAATGCTTTAATCGGGGATCTGTTTTAATGTTGATTCCCGATTACGAATCTCGGGAATGACAACTCCAAACAAAAACGGCTGATATATTTGAGCCCGCTTAAAGACCCAAAATATAACAGCCGTAGTTTGCCGTCTTACGACGGGAAACATTCAGCACAAAACATCGGGATTATAAGTTCCGACATTTTGTGCTTGATAACGAGCTGTTTTTGGATTTAAGCCTGCTCTTGGTATCCCAAAAGCTTGTCCCGCCCGTTAAGACGGAACACCCAAAAACGATGCTAAAAAAATTTATGACTTTTACTAAATTTCCTACTGCTTAATTATCTCAAGCGTTTCTTTTACCGACGGATTTAAAGTATTGTCAAACTTTATTTGCGCGTCTTTAAACTTATTCTTTATTCCGCCGATAAATTCATCCGCCCAAGACGGCGTTAAAACTTCAACGCCGGCAAAATCCAAAACAAATTCTTTTTCATGTTCTTTAAAAATATATGCCGAAGCCGTCAAAAAAGCGTCTTTACCCGCCGGCCTTGACACCAATATATTGCCAAATTTTGAGATTTGTATTTTCATTTTTAATCCTGATATTTTATGACGGACGAACAACCGTTTGCAGTTTCCGCAATAGTTTGAAAACTCGTTTTGCCTTCCTTTATTTCGGCAATCCCATTGCCTGATTGCAAATAAAAACTCCAATTATTTTTTACTACGTTGTTTGAAACGAATTTTAATCCATTGCCTCTTTGCTCCGGCGCGCGGCCGGAAATAGTTTCCGTCAGGGCGGCTTTGACTGCCGTTTGGTCGTCTTTTATATCCGGTTTAACTTTTGAAAGCGTCGCTTTTATACCTTGCCCTCTATCGGCGATGACAACAGTTTTTGCCTTCTTATCGTGCAGAAATATTATCCCGGGAATATCCCGCCAGTTGCCGAGATTGTGGTCAAAGGAATTATTACCGATTTCGCCTATGCTTGCAACCAATAAATAATTTTGCGTTTCTGCAAGCAAATGCGCCAATCTTGTTTGGAATACGTCGCGCGTTTGGCAATAATTATCTCTCAAAACCGCATTGTCCGCTTTTTCGAGAAAGGCCCAATCTTTTATCAAATTTATATCGGACATAAATTTATTTTAACAATCTTTTATCATTCAAAAAATCTGTTCTGAAAACTTAAAACTATTAAGCGGGTTTTAAACTTTCAAAACACCCAAAAACGTTTTAAATTTTATAAACCTTACTTCAAATATCTCTACTTAAAACATACAAAAAATACATAGTAAATGCAATTGTTTAAATCCCGAATATCCTGCGGCCTTCCTCTATTATCTTATCAAGCTGCTGCCGGCCGCGGAAACTCTCGCAGTAAAATTTTACTATAGGCTCCGTCCCAGAAGGCCGCGCCAGAAACCAGCTGTCCTCAAGATATATTTTAACGCCGTCCGTATCGCGCACTTTAAGCACACGCTCGCCAGCGACGGTTTTGAGATTTGCAAAAGCGGCGGCGGTCATTTTTTTAAGTTCGGACATGACTGTATCGTTTATCGGCATATCTACGCGCGTATAAGCCGGCGCGCCGTGCAGCGCTGTAATCTGTTTGTAAAGGCCAGCTATATCCTGGCCCGTGGTACTCATAATCTCCAGCAGCAGGAAGACAGCCAGTATGCCATCCTTTTCCGTAACCCATTTGGCGAGGGACATGCCCGCGCTTTCCTCACCCGCCATAAGCAGCTCGCCGCCGCGCAGGCCTTCAACAAAATATTTGAAACCTACGTTAACTTCCAGCACGCCCAGACCGGCGGCGGCGCAGATTTTATCTATCAGATGCGTGGTACCGAGCGTGCGGCCGGCCTTCATCGTTTTGGGCGGCTTCATGGTGCGGATAAGATAATCCAGCATGACGCACAGCGCGTGGTTTGGCGATATGAGCCCGCCTTTTGCAGTGGCGCAGCCGAAGCGGTCGGCGTCGGGGTCGCTCGCGCCGGCGAAGGCATAAGCGCCGCCGGCAACCAAATCCAGCAGCGGCTTCATGGGGTATTGCGAAGACGGGTCCATGCGCGTTTTGCCGTCGTGGTCAAGCGGGATAAATTTAAACGTCGGGTCAATATCGCGGCTGACAATATCCAGATTATCAAGCCCGTATTCTTTTTTTATTGCGTCGTAAAAAGCAAGGCTCGCGCCGCCCATGGGGTGTATCGCGGATTTTACTCCGGCGGATTTGATAACTTCAAAATTAATTTTTTTGCCAAGCGCTTTGACATACGGCGTAATTACGTCCTCCGTGACGACAAGACTCTTGCGCATGGCGTCTTCAAGCGGGATTTCTTTGATTTTTTGCGGGTTCGCAAGGTAATAATTTGCCGCTTTTTCTATGCGCGCGGTAATTTCCGCCGGCGCGGGGCCGCCGCTCGCGGGATTGTATTTTAGCCCCATATCCTGCGGCGGGTTATGGCTGGCCGTACCGTTGAGGCCCGCGCAAACCCGCCCTGATAAAATTTCAAAAGAAAATACCGGCGTTGGCACCGCGATATCCGGCAACACGGCTTTGATGCCGTTGGCGGCCAGCACGCACGCGCAGATTTGCGCCGTCGCGCGCGACATAAGCCTTGTATCCCCGCCGGCGAGCACAGGGCCGCTGATTTTATCCGCAACATGCATCTCCGCCACGGCCTGCGCTACGGCGCGCGCATGCAGCGCGCAAAAACCCGCGCCCAAAACGCCCCTGTGGCCCGACGTGCCGAATTTAACCGCCGCCGGCGCGGAAGAAGGATTGTAAAACTCTTTTTTTAATTCTTCCAAATCTATGGCTGTCTGCGGCAGTTTGCCGGCATTTGCGTTTATCATGCGGGGTCTCCTTTCATATCTACCTTATTATATATAATATATACAATGAAATTGGAAGAGCAAATTAAAAACCTGCCGGCTGGTATTGAATATCTTTTTAATGTACCGATGGCCGCTTATACTACCTACAAAACGGGCGGCGCGGCCGACGTTCTGGCGCTGCCGGCGGACGCGGCGCGGCTGAAAGAAATTTTAATCTTCGCGCGCGGCGCGGGTTTGCCGGCGCGGGTTTTGTGCATGGGCTCAAATATATTGGTAAGCGGCGGCGGATTACGCGGGATAACAATCTGCCTCAAAAATATGCGCGGGTTTGAAATAAACGGCACACTGCTCCGTGCGGCCGCCGGCGAACCGCTGGATAATATCGCTGCGGCCGCCGTAAACGCCGGCCTTGAAGGAATGGAATTTTTAAGCGGCATACCTGGCAGCTGCGGCGGCGCGGTTTATATGAATGCCGGCGCCTACGGGCAGGAAACTTTTGACTGCCTTGAATCTTTTACGGTGCTTGACAAAAATTTGGAAACCAAGGTTTTAACCAAAACGCAGGCCAGACACGGCTACCGCCGCGTGGAAGGTATTGAAGGCTGTATAATACTGAGCGCGGCATGGCGGCTGCGGCCCGCGCGGGACGCCGCCGCGCTGAACACGCGCCGCGCAGATACGCTGGCCAAACGCATACAAAAGCAGCCGCTGGATTATCCTTCGGCAGGCAGCGTTTTCAAAAGACCGCTGGATAATTTTGCCAGCGCGCTTATTGATAAATGCGGCCTCAAAGGCCTGCGGGCGGGCGGGGCAATGGTATCGCCCAAGCACGCTGGTTTTATAATAAATTACGACAATGCTACGCCGCAGGACGTCAAAAATTTAATGGACGAAGTGCAAAAGCGAGTGCTGGCGCAGACCGGCGTGAAACTTGAGCTTGAACAAATTTTATGGGGGGATTTTTAATATGCACGAATGGGCTTTATCGGATTCCGTCGCGGCTGCCGCGCTGGAAGTAAAAACAGGGCAAAACCTTAAAACCGTTGACGAGATAACCGTCGTACTCGGCGCTGTGCAGGATATCGCTGCTGCGGCCTTTGCGGAAATTTTTGACGAAGTCAAAAAAAATTACCGCGGCATTGAAAACGCCAGATTGATAATTGAGACGGAGCCTGCTGAATTTATCTGCCTTAAATGCGGCAATACCTTCGGCCTGGAGCGTGAAAAACTTGACCACGAAACAGGCGAGGCCATACACTTCCTGCCCGAGATGGCAAAACTTTATATAAAGTGCGGTAAATGCAACTCGCCCGATTTTAAAATTACGCGGGGGCGCGGCGTGTATATAAAAGAAATTAAGGGGGGAAAATAAATGGACATAAAGCTGAATATGGACCCCAAAATTTCCGCAGTGCAAGGGCGGCTTGCGGGCGTAAAACGCATTATCGCGATATCGGGCTTTAAGGGCGGCGTGGGCAAGAGCAGCGCGGCCTGCGTTATGGCCCTGCTGCTGGCCGAGCATGGCAAAAAAACCGGCCTTATGGATTTGGATTTCAACGGCGCGTGCGACGATATTATTCTGGGTCTGGGCGCGCAATTCCCGCAGGAAATTGAAGGGCTTGAACCGCCTTTGATAAACGGCGTTAAATTTATGACGCCGGCGTTTTTCGCGCAAAATAAAGCCGTGAACCTGCGCGGGGAGGAAATAACCGCCGCGATACTGGAACTGCTGGCCGTAACGCGCTGGCAACAGCTTGATTATTTAATTTTAGATATGCCGCCCGGATTTGGCGACGCGGCTTTGGATATCATACGCTTTATCCCGCGGTGCGAGACGCTGCTTGTGCGCGCGCCGAGCGCGCTTTCACAAAATATCTTGGCGAAGACCGAGGCGGCTTTGCTAGACTTTGGCGTTAAAATCCTGGGGGAACTGCAAAATATGAGCTTGGACGCGATACGCTACGACGAAGGGCTGGAAGCCGCTTATGGCAAACCGCAGGAACTGTTAAAGACGCAGTTCGCCGCGGATTTGGAGCGGGAGATGAAAAAGCTGGGCCTGTAAGCCTTTATGCGCGCAGTTGACGGCTAAGGAACAATTAAGATACAATATATCTGTTGTATATCTGTTGCGGCAAAAAGCCGCGGCGTTTTTTTGGTATTTTGGGGTCATGGTGTAGCCTGGTTTAACACGCTGCCCTGTCAAGGCAGAGACCGCGGGTTCAAATCCCGTTGACCCCGCCATTTGTAAATCTTAGAACTCTTAAGGGCTACGTCGTGAA
>JAISDW010000062.1 GCA_031264445.1 Elusimicrobiota bacterium | reverse complement strand
ATAATTTATAAAAAGTCAAGAAATAATAAAGGGATAAAGGGGTAAAAAAATAATGGCGCAAAAAAGATAACGGCATAAAGAGATAATGGCGTATTTTTACTTCTGCCCCCTTTGGGGGACGGGGCCCCGGCGTCGCGCAGCTACGCCGGGGCCGTAGGGGGGAATAAAGTCGTTATTATATTATGTCGTTATTTTTTTATTTTATAACTTCCATTTACCCCTACCCCCTTCGGGTACTTCCCCTAATAGGGGAAGAATAAAAACGAAAGCCCAGCTGCTGTTCCCTTTACAAAAGGGAAAAGATAATTTCCACCCTCACCCGCTCACTGCGTTCGCCGCCCTCTCCCATCATGAAGGGAGAGGGAGTAAAAACAATCAAAATAAATATCCGCTTGCAAAGGGGGAAAAGTTTATGTTATAAATACTAAAGGCTATTTATTTCACTCATAGGAGCAACTGTATATTTTTTAACCATAAGGAACTAAAATCGCCTTTTTTTCGTACCTCCCGCGGCTTCGCGCTTACGGGGTTTTCATTGTAAAAATAGAGGAGGCAGCAAATGAAAAAATTAGTATCTTCAGTTCTAACGCTGTTGCTTTTAATAAGCAACAGTTACGCTGGACAAACTTATACTATCAGTCAAAATACGACTGCTAATATTTGCCTTGGCGACGGTAGTTGTGAGTTCGTTGTTAATCAAGGCACGGACCCAAATGACAACACGCTTACCGTAAATGCGGGGGCAACTGTAACCGGTTCCGTGCATGTGGCGGATGTAGGCGGTAGCACTTCCGCAAGCGGCAATAAGGCCGACATTCATGGCGCTATTACCTATGAGGTTATTGGCGCAAAGGTTGGGGGAAGTGGTAATGTCAGTGGTGATGCCACCGACAATCATGTCACAGTTTATGCCGGCGGTTCCGCCGGTGGAATACAAGACAACAGAGGTAACTATAAATCAGTTATGGGCGGCGTGATACAGTACGAATCACCTGATGGCGGAGAAACCGGCCCTATCAATGTTACTGTTTCCGGCAGTGCGGAAGAAAACAGCGTTTCAATAGCAGCCGGCCTGTCAAATTATATTGCCGGCGGCGGTGTAGGCACATATTTTTACGTTCAAGATGGAAGCACCGGCGGCGGAACAATCACAATCATCGGCGATGCGGACGGCAACACGGTCAATTTTACCGGCGGCGAAAATCAAGGTCAAATTATCGGCGGGGCTATTTTTGCAGAAGGATATGACAATAATATTGATATAACAATAAACGGCGATGTGCAAAATAATGTCGTTAATATTTCCGGCGGGGCTGTTAATGCCGATTGGGACGCAAATGGCGGGTTGTTTGCCGGCGGAGCGATTATACTAAACGAAACAGCCGGCAATACGGAAATAAACGGAAATGTTTCAGATAACGAAGTTAATATCGGCGGCAGCGCAAGCATTAGAGACCAAAATATTTACGGCGGTATTATCCGCGGCGCAGGCAACAGCGGCGTTATTAACGGAACCGCCAATGACAATAAAGTAAATATCTCCGGCGGGACTTTGCAAAATGGGGATATTTTTGGCGGACTAATTAACGACCGCGATATTTCCGTCAGCGCAAGCGCGGCGGCAGATAATAACGAGGTTAATATCGGCGGAGGAACAATAACGGCTGATATTATAGTCGGCGGGCAGATCAAGAACGGCATATCCGGCAGCCAAAGCAATGGGAATATCGTAAAGATTACCGGCGGCAATACAACCGTTAACGGTGCTATTGCAGGCGCCATCAATACTTACGGCAATGCAGAGAATAATACTGTTATCATAGGTAAAGACGCTGTATTAAACACAAGCGACGCTATTCTTATGGGCGGGTGGACAGGCGCTACCGGCGGAACTCCCCACGGCAGCGTTAGCGGTAACACATTAAATCTTGCAGGGGCAGGCAGGACTTTTTACGGCGTGCAAGGTTTTGAAGAGTACAACTTTGATTTAAACGGAGTTGCGGCAAACAGCACAATGTTAACCGCTTTGCATGGAACCGGCAATGGTAGGTCCACCTTGAATAACCTAGAAGAAAAGGGAGACAACGAAGCAATAGATATAGACGGCGCAACAATCGGCTTGAAAAAAGCTGACGGTACGAACGCGCGCCCTGATTTATTAGGACTTGGCGAAAAGATTACGCTTATTGACGCCACCGGCAATAATTTGGGCTT
The DNA here is from genome assembly GCA_031264445.1 of Elusimicrobiota bacterium. Taxonomy (GTDB): domain Bacteria; phylum Elusimicrobiota; class Elusimicrobia; order Elusimicrobiales; family Elusimicrobiaceae; genus Proelusimicrobium. The sequence goes on along the minus strand of JAISDW010000062.1, from coordinate 6,134 downwards.
TAGCGGCAATTTGGCAAATAGTCAAAAAACACTTACGGAAGAATATGCGACTTATACTTATTCCTGGATTATTGCTAATAATAAATTGGATTTATATTACGACAACTACGTTTATGACGACGGAGGCGGCAATACCGCTTCAACAAATATATTGAACGGAGACACCACTGTTACCGTAACCGGTAGCCCGATAGTTGATTCCGTCGCAGCCACCGGCAATAATACGGTTAATATAACCGGCAGCGGCAATGTTACGTTTAACAATATGCATATAGGCGACGGCGCAACCTTGACGGTAAATGCCCCAAGCGCACATTACGCCTTTGACTCATTGCATATAAAAGGTGAAAACGCGACTTTTGCGCAAGAGCTTCACGCGGGAAATACAAACCTGAACTTTTATATTCCCGAGGCAACCGTGAACGGCTCGCAAATGCTGAACGTAAACGGGATTGCCGATATTGAAGGCGCGACGGTAAAAGTCGGCTTCAATAGCAACGGCACCGCTTTGCATATAGGTGACAACATAACGCTTTTGCATGCGGACGAAATCACAGGTACGCCCGCAAATATGGACGATAACGCAAGAATGAACGACGGGCTTACTTTGAATTATAATGTCAAATTATCGTTTAGCCCTACGCTTGCCGGAGGCATAATGGTAGGCGCAGGCGTTGGCGGCGGCCCTTCGCTTATAACGGACTTGTTTGCCATAATAACCGGCGCGGGTCTGGATAGTAAAACAAAAGTACTCTCCGAAGGCAGAATTGCCGGCCTGGCTTTTGCAAGGCAGGGCGGCGATCTGGCTGCACAGGACGGGATAATCTCCGCAGTCAGTTCCGCTCAAGATACAAAAGGCTACGCGGCTTTTACCGCGGGCTCTTTGGGCAAAAGCAAATACGAAACCGGCTCTTACGCAGAAGTTAAAGGAACTTCCTTTATGGCCGGCCTTGCCAAAGAACTGAACGATAGCACGTTTGGCGTATTCTTTGAATACGGCGGCGGCAGCTATGATACGAACAACAGCTTTGCAAGCGGCGATATAAAAGGCAATGGCAATGCCTCATATACGGGCGGCGGTTTGCTCGGCCATTTTGCTTTGGAAAACAATAATTATGTTGAAGCTTCCGCAAGACTAGGCCAGGTTAAAACTGATTTCAACAGCAAAGATTATGTTGATGCCAGCGGGTTAAATGCAAAGTATGATTTGGATACAATGTATTACGGCGCGCATATAGGCGGAGGGCATATTTTTGAGCTTGATGAAAAAATCAGCATAAACGGGTACGGCAAATACTTGTGGACGCATGAAAACGGCAAAGAAGTGAGTTTGCCGACAAGCGAGAAAGTAGATTTTGCTGCGGCGGACTCGCACAGAATCAGAGCGGGCTTAAAAGTTGATTATAACCGGAAAGGAGTTTTGAGCCCATACGCGGGAGCGGCATACGAGCAGGAATTAGCCGGCAAAGCGGATGCAAAGATTTCTGGCTTAGATGTAGATGCGCCGAGCCTGAAAGGAGGTACGGCAATAGGCGAGCTAGGCTTGAAAGTCAGCCACAATTATTTGAGCGCGGACTTAGGGGCGCAAGGATACGGCGGCAAGCGCAAAGGCGTAAGCGGCTCGTTGAAACTTAATTATAAGTTTTAAAGAAAGAGAGAGAGGCTTTTGGCCGGGGATTTCCGGGCCAGAAAGCAGATACAGACATAAACAGCCGCGTGATAAGCGCGGCTGTTTTGTGCCTCGCAGAATGCCCACGGCCAGGCCGGGGCGCGCCGCGTTAAATGCTATAATTTAGTCATGGAAAATAAGGGGCAGTTTTCACAATTGCAAAACGTGCCGGTGCATGTGGGTTTCATAATGGACGGCAACGGCCGCTGGGCCGCCGCCAAAAACCTGCCGCGCGAAGCCGGCCACAGGGAGGGCGCGGCCGCCGCGCGCGCCGTCGCCGAAGCTGCCAAAAAACTCGGCATAAAATACATCACTCTTTACGCCTTTTCCACGGAAAACTGGCGCCGCCCGCCGGCCGAAATTGCGGCCCTTATGTCATTGCTAGAGGAAACGCTTGATAAATTCGCCAAAGAAGATGAGGACGGAGTGCGCCTGCTTTTCAGCGGGCGGCGCGAGGGCCTTGCCTCCGGCGTTCTGCGTAAGATAGATAGAGTTCTTGCCGCGACGGCGGGCAATAAAGGGCTGGTTGTAAACCTTGCAATTAATTACGGCGGCCGGCAGGAAATCGCCGACGCTTTTGCCAAGCTCGCCGCCGCCGGCAAAAAGAAAATAACGGAGGCAGATATTTCCGCCTCCCTCTACCAAAATATCCCCGAGCCGGATCTGATTATCCGCACCTCGTGCGAGATGCGGCTTTCTAATTTTCTGTTATGGCAGGCCGCCTACATCGAGCTTTATTTTACAGACGTTCTCTGGCCCGATTTCCGCGAGCCGCAGCTCATGCAGGCGCTTGTGGAGTACGGCCGCCGCGAACGCCGCTACGGCCGCCGCGCAGGGTAAAAACAATAACCGTTCCCAGCCCAGCAGCAGACTATAAAAAACCCTCCGGCCAAAGCCGGAGGGGTTTAACTTCAGATAGAACCTGCAAATCTAAACCGTCATTATTTCCGCTTCCTTTTCGCTTACTATTTTTTCTATCAGCGCGACGGCCGCGTCGGTCGCTTTCTGTATATCGCCTTCATGGCGTTTGCAGTCGTCTTCCGTAATCTCGCCGGCTTTCTGGGCTTTTTTAAGTTTTTCAATAATGTCCCTGCGCTCATTGCGCACGGTGACTTTATAATCCTCGCTCATTTTTGCGACGGTTTTGCCCAGGGTTTTGCGCCTGTCTTCCGTCATCGGGGGGAAACTTATCCTTATCACTTTGCCGTCGTTAAGCGGCGCGGCGCCCAAATCCGCCTGCGTAAGGGCTCTTTCTATATCTTTTATAGCCGTTATGTCCCACGGCTGGATTTCCAAAGTCCTTGCATCGGAAGTGTTTATTACCGACATCTGCTTAAGCGGCGTGGGCACGCCATAGTAATCAACACGCACGTTTTCAAGCATCTGCGGGTTGGCGCGGCCCGTGCGCAGCGTGCCAAGATCTTTGCGCAGTTTTTCCGCCACGTCGGACATATTTTTTTTGGCTTTAACCAAGAGTTCGTTTACGGCTGACATATTTTAACCTCGTTTTTAAGAAGTGCTTTAATCTATTATAGCTTATTTTCTCGCTGCGGGCGGCGGTTCATATGAAATGAAATCGCGCACTTTTACACCACGGTTTTGCAGCGTGGATATATAATTGTTCTGCACCTCAACCGCCGCGGAAAGTTTGCCCACCTGCTTTGTCAGGAAAATAATAAAAGCCATAAGCGCAAGCATAATGGCTGTGAAAAACACGCGCTCACCCGTCAGTATTTTTGATTTTGAGTGCTGCGTCGCCGGAACAGCCGGCGCCAGCGCAGACGGCGCGGGTTGTTGTTGCTGCGGAATGTCAGGCATTACCGTCCCGCTCTGCGGTTGCTGAACCGGCGCGGGTTTTGCGGGCGCGGCCTCAAGATTAGCGTCGTACGCTGCCGCGCGTAAAGGCTCTGCCGCCGGCGCGGGCGCGGCTTGCTGCGGCCTGGTCTTAAATTTGCGGCTTATTTTACGCCAGTACCAGCGCGACATCGCGCCCATAACATGAAAGACTTCCTTCGGCGCTTTATAAGCCTGCAGGTTGGAGGTAAACTGCGCCTTGTCAATTATGGTGAAAGGAGAAGGCTGGTACAAATCCGGCGGCTGCGGGGCAGGCATTTGCTGCGGAGCCTGCTGCGCGGGCTGCGGCTGTTTTTGGGTTTGGGCTGAGGGCGCTATTATCGGCTGGGAGAGCGTGTAGCGCTTCTCCGCCGGCATCAGGAAGCTCCTGAAAACCGCGGCGATATCGTCCCTGAGGGCATAAGCGGCCAGCAGTATCATAAGCGCGCATACAACCAGCAGCGGCACTAACCACGTCATATTGGAGGGGGAAAACAGTTCTTGCATGTAAATTATCCTCCCGTCGGCAGTTTTGAATCAGTAAATAACCGTGCCGATGTTTTTGCCTTCTATGGCTTTTTTGATATTTCCTTTTTTGTGCAGGTCAAAAACGCAGAGCCTGAATTTATTTTCCAGGCACAGGGCCAGCGCGGCGGTATCCATAAACTGCAGGCCTCTTTTGATGGCCTCGCCGTAAGTTATTCTGCGGATTAATTTCGCGCGGGCATTTTTCCTGGGGTCGCAGTCGTAAACGCCGTCAACCTGCGTGGCTTTCAGGATAGTGTCGGCCCTGATTTCGCTCGCTCTCAGCGCGGCCGCGGTATCGGTTGTGAAGAAAGGATTGCCGGTGCCGCCGGCAAAAATCACCGCGCGTCCCTTTTCCAGATGGCGTATAGCTTTGCGTTTTATAAAAGGCTCGGCCAGTTGGTAAACGTTTATGGCCGTCATTACGCGGGTTTCAACTTTTATTTCTTCAAGCGCGGATTGCAGGGCTATCGCATTGATTATGGTGGCCAGCATGCCCATATTGTCGGCGTTGACGCGTTCTATCATGCCGCCGCCGTCGCGCGCGCCGCGCCAGATATTGCCGCCGCCTATCACTATGCCCAGCTGGCATTTGGTTGAAAGCGCGCTTTTGATTTCCGCCGCGATGTCTTTTAGCGCCGCCGGCGCGATGCCGCGCGCGTCCGCCACTGTAAGGGCCTCGCCGGAAAGTTTTAAGAGCACTCTTTTGGGCATGTGTTTGTACCTCGCGTTTTAATCAGGTTGGTATATATACGCTTGCGCGTTTATATTATGATACTAAATTATGCGGCGTTTTTAACGCCGGCCGCTCAGCGGCCCCCGCCGCCCCCGCCGCCAAAACCGCCGCCCGAAAATCCTCCGCCGCCGGAGCCGCTTGAACCGCCTCCGCTGCTCCTTGGCTGAGCCGCGTTTATCGCGCCTATAAGCGCGCTGCCGCGCGCAAAGCGCATGCCGCCCGCGCGGGCGACTGTTTTTTCTATGACGGCGGCGGATATTATGCCTTCAAATTTTTTGAACCATTTATTTTCCATATCAAGGGCGAAGGCATAGGGCAGATAGTCGGCAAAAATACGTTCCGCGTCCATAGGGTCGGAGAGGGCTACGCGGCCCTCTTCTGCTATTGACATATAATGCTTAAAACCTTTTATGCGGTTTATGAGCTCGCGTCCGCGTTCGGTATAATTATCTATAAGTGTGGAGTAAACTACGAAGCAGACAAACACCGGCACAAGCATTGCAAAATAGATAAGCGAAGGCCTGCTCATAACAAAAAAAGCTTCTATCGTCAATGCTAAAAAGATACCAGTAGATATTATCGCTCCAGTTGTTCCGGAACCTTTTACGGATACAGCCGGCGATAAAAAGAAATACAAAACGGTGAAATAAATAAGAGTCGCAAAAAACAAAACGGGCGCTTTAAAAAGCAGCGGCAAAAGCATAAGTAATATTATTGCCGCCGGTATTATAAGGTGTTTTGTATTTGGTTCAATATATATTTCGGCATCCGCATTAAGATATTCGCGTACTTTATCCATTGAGGTATGCAGTAAGGAATAATTTGCCTGGGAAAGCTCAAAACTGCCATAAGTCCGGTCCAGTATAGGCATTTCTTCTTTGGCGACATTATTCGGGCTGTTGTCAACTTTATTTAAAAAAGTTTTTGAGGAGAGGAAACTTTTCTCCTGCGTTATTGTTATTTTGCCTTTCATTGCAAGGCTTATTATCGCGGTGGCAAAGGCCTTTGTGTCAGGGTTTTTGCGTATTATCGTGCGCATAAGCGCGGGTGAAATATCTTCCGGCGGCGCATACTCCGTAACCACGGGGTCGGTGGGGTCTTTGCCGTACTTTTTCCACGTGATAAAGCAATAAATTATAAGTATTATCAGCAAAAGCTGCGCGTACGCGGCCGGTATGTACGGCGTGAGAGATACCGTCGGCGCTTGGAGCACGCCGTTCTGCCACGGCACGGCTACAGTCAGGCCGTGGCCTTGGTAGAGCGGGCCGGTGGTTTCAAAACTCAAAGGGCCGGTTTGCACTGCTGTTGTCGTCTTGCTGCCGAAGGGGCCGGTATAGGTCGATATTTTTTCTTGTATGGCTTTTGCGCCGG
>JAISDW010000058.1 GCA_031264445.1 Elusimicrobiota bacterium | reverse complement strand
CTGCAGATAGAAGGCAAAGTCGGCTGGGGAGAATTAGAATTTGTAAATGACAAAATGCTTTTTAAACCGGTCGGTAAAATGATTGAGATAACTCCCGATATAATTAACAGGATTGCACTCAAAACATATGAGATAGGTTTAAGGAAGACCCGCAAGTTGTTGCCAGAACAGCTGGCAGATCTTTTAAAAATGAATACAAAGGAAGCAAAGACTTTGGTGTTACGATCCTTTGACGTTTATGAATATACGGAAAAAGCCTGGGCGGAACTTGTCGTAAAAAATCCTGGTAATTTATTCAGCGGGGCAGAAATCAGCAAAGCTAAAGCCAAACTTCAGCACATGCAGGCAAACGCCGTATCTAAAACTGAAGTAAAACCAAAAGTAAATAAAGTAAATATTGACAAAGCGGCAGTAGAAAGGCTTAAACCCTTGTCAATACCGGAAAAAGTTTCTAAGATTTTAAAAAGCCCCAATTCGAAAGAGCTCGCGCGTGCATATTTTGACCAATATGGTATTAAAGAATTTCCCGCAATGATAGCCTCTGCCAAAGAACAAGTGGAATTAAAAATTGCAGACAGGCTCAAACTGCCCCCTACATTTATTAAAAAAGCTTATCCGGTTCTTACGAAAGCTCTTGCCGAATCAATGCTGGGGAAACCTGCGGAGCTTAACAGATATTTGGAAAAATATCCCGTTGCGGAACGTGCCGCAGCTAGAGCCAATATTGAGAAACAGTTGAAGGAAGGCAAAATCTCGGAAGACTTTGCTAAAAAACTTTTTCCCAAAGCTGCTCAGACTTTAAAGAAAGCCGGTTTTTGGGAACAAATCAAAGGCAAGGCGGGTAAAGGCGGCGGTGTGTTTGGGATAGCGATGCTCGTGTTTATAATCGGTACGGAGCTTGCTGGCGGTAAAGCGTCTGCAAATATAACGGGTTTGGAAACGCGCCTTGCGCTGGCTGAAATAGTAGGCAGCGAATACGGCCCCGCGTTTGCAGGTGCATTTTGCGAGCAGAATCCCGGGATCATGACTTCAATAATCGGAAGTTACGGCGGCGATAAAGAACAATTAAAAGACGGGCTAATGGAGTATTTAGGCATGCAGATAGATTTGCTGAAAAGCGAAGATATAATGAACGAGCCTGTTGTAAAAGCCGCGATGGAAGAATGGCGCAAGCGACAGACTGAAGAAAAGAAGCAAGAGCTGCAAAAAGCATTGCAAAATAACAATGAAAAATTAGAGGCCCTAAAGGCAAGGTATGGCATGTTTAAAAGCCACTCTAGACCCTAGACAAAAGGTCAATAAGTAAACTCCGCCCTGTTGATATTTTAATTTAAATCCGCAGGGCAAGCAGTTTTCTCCCTTTCGTAAAGAGAGAATGAGATTTATGGACAAAGCCGGAAGAGAGATTTAATACCAGAAGAGGTAAATATGCAAAATATATTTTTAAAACTCAGAAAAATTTTTAACCTGACGCTTGCGGCGGCGCTGTTTTTGGCTCCGTTCTCAAACGCCCAGTCTTCAATAGGTATATCCACAATCCACGCCAACGCATTTGATGCGAGGGTGGAACAGAAGATTGTAAGAGAGCGTTTGAAAGACGAGCTAAACGCCTTGCGCGACAGGCTGAAAAAGGAGCAGGGGGCATACGCAAATTATTTAAAATCCACCGGCGACAGCTGGAAAGAAATGCCCTATTACAAACTTACCCCCGCGCAGGTAAGAGGACGGCTTACGCTTACGGCCGAAGCCATCGGCAGACTTTTGAAAGGCAGCTCGGAATATAAAGAATACCAAACCGGAAGATGGATTAAATACGGTACAATATTTGTGCTTTTCGCGATAGTCACCTACGGCACCTGCACTCTGCTGGGCCCGTATTTCGCCGGAGCCGGCTATACCGTGGGGAGCATAGCCGGCATAGGTTTGCCGGCGGTATGCTCGGTTGAAAAAATCGGCGCGAGCGTGTTTTGGACTTTAATGCTTTCCGGCTCGGTACTAGTGCTTACAGACGTATTACAAAGCACTCATGATCTTTTTTGGACGAAGCTCTTCGGCCAGACTTATGAAAAATATCTGGAAGGACTGAAAGAAAATGCTGTCAAGTCGCAGGCTTCGGCCGAAGATATGGTAAAATTGTTTGCAGGCAAAAGTATGCCTGAGAAATGGGAAAAGAATGAGACCCTGCATAAAGAGTATTTACAACTGTTGTACGCTTTTGAAGCAATCGCGCAGGAACTTATGGGCAATAACCCAAACCGTTACGAAATGGCGTGGCTTGATATCATGGCCTTGGCCGCTGCTGAGAGCCTGCCGGAGGACAGGACTAAGCTGGAAAATTTTGTCAAAAAGAAAAATAAGGAATATGAGCTGAAAAAATTACGGGAATGGGAAGCCGTGCAGGAGGCAAGGTTTGCGGCGTTTGAAGGCCGCTTAAAACTGGGCCGAAAATAAAAACTAAGCAATCCTACATCTATTAAAAACCGCTGGTAATAAATGATTGTTTATGATAATATAAAAAAGTAAGTATTACCACTATATACGGCCTGCGGCCGCGCGCGGCGGGCTAAAGGGAGAGTGTTCTTATGGGTAAGAAAGGTACCGAAATCGCCCAAAAAGGCGGCATTAATGTAAAAGAGCTTATTAAAAAACTTAACAAGGCCTATGCGGACGAATGGCTGGCCTATATACAATACTGGACGGGCGCGCAGGTGATAGAAGGCTTTATGCGCCCCGACGTACAGAAAGAACTTATGGAGCACGCCGGCGAAGAGCTTGGCCACGCGCAGAAGCTGAGCGACAGGATAATCCAGCTTGGCGGCAGCCCGCTGCTTGACCCTAAGGATTTCTTCAAAGAAACCAACTGCGGCTATCTTACGCCGAAGAATTTTGACGTAAAAGCCCTGCTCAAGCAGAATATTGACGGCGAAAGATGCGCAATCGCCGTGTATAACGATATTCTCAACTACGTAAAGCTGGGCAAGGACCCTATAACCTTCCACATCATCCGCGGCATTTTAGGGGATGAGATAGAGCATGAGCAGGATTTGGAAGACTTGCAGAAGGACGTAAACTCCAAATAAACGCTTAGTTTAAAATCTGCATCAAACCGCCGGAGCTTCTACATCGCTCCGGCGGTATTTTATGCCCGCCGGCAGGTTGACAGGCGGCGCGAATTTTTTGTACACTAATAGTAATAATTACTGTTATTGATTTAAGGAAAGCAAAATATGCGGTATTCCAGACAAAGGGAAATGATTTTAAACGCGCTCAAAAATAACCCCGTTCACCCGACGGCGGATTATCTTTACGGCCTGCTGCGGCCCAAAATGCCCGCGCTCAGCCTGGGCACGGTTTACCGCAATCTCAATATGCTGGCCGAAAGCGGCGCGATAAAACGTCTGCGCGGCGCGGGCGGCAAAGACCGCTTTGACCATAATAACTTTGACCACTGCCACGTCATCTGCAAAAACTGCGGGCGCGTGCGGGATATAATGCTGCCGCCGGCTTTGGCGCGCGGGCTGGCAAAATTTAAGGCGGACGCGCCGGTGAGCGCGCAGGAATGCGAAATTTTACTGCATGGCATATGCAGGGACTGTAAAAAGAAAATAAAGGAGACAAAAAAATGAAGTTAAAAGGAACGAAAACGGAAAAGAACTTAATGACGGCCTTTGCGGGGGAATCGCAGGCGCGCAACAAATACAGTTTTTACGCCAAAAAAGCCAAAGAGGAAGGCTACCGGCAGATTGCGGCTATCTTCAAAGAGACCGCCAAAAACGAAAAATCCCACGCAAAAATGTGGTTCCAGTTTTTAAAAGGCGGGGATATACCTTCCACGCTTGAAAACCTCACGGACGCGGCCGCGGGCGAGCATTATGAATGGACGGATATGTACGCGAACTTTGCCAAAGACGCGAAGGAAGAAGGTTTCAAGGATATCGCCTTCCTGTTTGAGAAAGTCGCCCAGATAGAAAAAGAGCATGAGGAGCGCTACAAAAAACTTTTTGCGAACATAGAAAACAATAAAGTTTTTGAAAAGGACGCCCCCGTGATATGGCAGTGCAGGCACTGCGGTTTCAGCTTTGAGGGCACCAAAGCGCCGGAGACCTGCCCCGTCTGCAAATACAAAAAGGCGTTTTTTGAGGTCAAGAAAATAAATTATTAACCCGTAAACGGATATTAATCTGCGGGGGATACAGTCATAAAGCCGCGGTGTTTCTTGGTGCCGCGGCTTATCTTTTGTGCGGTTTTGCGCGGCTTAATATGCTACAATAAAAATATAATAATATAATATTACCGCCCTATTTACGCCGTAAGGCATCGGGACGACTATATGCTTTTAAGAGGAATCTATGAAAACCAAACTTTCAGCTGCGGCCGCGTTGCTCTTTTGCATAATTTCTTTAAATGCGTTTGAAGTTAGAGTAGACAGCGAAGCCACCCTAAAGGCCGCTATAGCGGATCCTACGGCTACATCCGCCCTGCTTACGAAGGACGTAACGGTGCACGCGCAAATAGATTTAGACAGGACTTTTGCTATCACTTCGTATGTCCCCGGCACCGACACGGCTAAGGCGGATTATAATGCTCTTTCCGGCGGCAACAAGGTAAGAGTTTTGGATATAATAACTACTGAAAAGGACGTCAAACTCTCCAATATCCGCGTTATAAACGGCTATATCAAGTCTACCCCGTCTGACGCCGGCGGCGGCGGCATTAATTATACGCTGACAAATACCGCGCTGCCTGCCGTAAATACCATAGATAATGTGTTTTTTAAGGATAACACGGCCGAGGCCGCCGCCGGCTCAGACGTCCGCGGCGGCGCAGTAAATATTAAAATAACCGGCGTGCCGGTTCCACAAAGCAGTTTTACGATAAATAATACGGATTTTGAAGGCAATAAAGCCCTGGATACCGCGGCGTATGCGGCTTTCGGCGGCGCAGTGGCCATAGAGAGCACGCAGGATATCTCTATTTCCTCTTCAACCTTTACCGAAAACCAAGCGGGCGTTGCAGGTACGGGCAATACCGGCAGCCGCGGCGGCGCGATTTATTCGGAAGGCGACGGCAAGCTGGAGATATCCGGCTCAACTTTTAAGGAAAACCAGACGGCCGGCGCGGGCGGCGCAATATACGCGGATAATGCCGTCAATGCCGAGAGTGCCGACTTTAATTCCAACAGCGCACTGGACGGCGGGGCTTTGGCCTTAAGTTCCAATGCTGATTTTAAAGGCACCGGCCTTACTTTCAGCAAAAACAAAGCCGGTGGAGACGGCGGCGCAGTAAATATAAATAATGGCGGCAAGTTTAATATAAGTACCTCTAAATTTACCGAGAACGAAGCCACCGTCCACGGCGGCGCTGTTTTTAACTCCGGCGATTTAACACTCGGCACGGTACTCCGTTCCTCCACCGTGGTTTTTGAAAAAAATAAAGCGGCCGGCGGCGGCGCAATCTATAACGATACCGGCGGCAAGGCAACTATCGCAATGGCCGGCTTCACGCAAAATCAGGCAAGCGCAAGCGGCGGCGCGGTTTATAATGCCGGCACTCTTGGTTTAAGCGGCACTACTACCTTTACAGGCAATACCGCCGGCGCAGACGGCGGGGCGATTTATTCAAACTCCGGCACGCTGGCTATAAGCGGCACGGCAAATTTTATCGATAACAGCGCGGCCGGGCTCGGCGGCGCAATATATATAGATACTAGCATAGATCCTAACGCGAGTTTAAGTTTAAGCGGCAATATTAATTTCTCCGGCAATACGGATTCCAGCGGGGCAAACTCGGTTTATTTAACTGCCGGCGCGGCGCTTAATATATACTCCGGCAATATTAATTTTGCAGACCCCATAGTCTCGGCCGCCAGCGCGATGTTTAACATAAACGGCGGGACGGTTAACTTCGGCGTTAATATGCCGGACTATCTCGGCTCCGTTACGGCAAACGGCGGGACGCTGCTTTTACGGAGGGATTTAACTTTTAACACCTCTTCCTTCGCGGCCGGCGCCGGCGCCACGCTGGATTTAATGGGCAAAACCCTCAATACCGTAACTTTAAACAATTTTTCCGGCTCGGCAAATATAAAATTTGACGCGGATTTGCTAAATTCCACGGCGGACAGCTTTGTCTTCACCGGCATATCGAGCACTCTTAATGCAAATGTAACGGATATTTATATCATTAAAGACGCCGCAACCGGCACAACGCCTACAATTACCCTCGGCCCTGATGTAAATCTTACCTTAGCCAACCCGGGCAAAATTTATTACGGCCCCCTGTTCGGCTATTATATAAGCCAGCCTAATATCACGGATTTAACTTTTACCTACTCCGGCAATTATAACCCGTCTATTATGGCGCAGTCTGTCGCAAACGCAAGCGCGGTGCAGAACAATATGCTTACCGTAAACAGTCTTTTAAACCGCCTGCCGCTAACCACGGACCAGAAAAAACTTGATAAATATAAAACGTGGCTCGTGCCATACGGCGCGGGGCAGAAGTTTGATTTTGACGGCGCTAAGGGCGTTGACAGCAAAGCCTACGGGGCGACTATGGGGCTTGACTTCCCCGCGGCAAAGGCCGGTATATTTAATTTTGTGCCCTCGGTTTTTGCGGGCTACAGCGGCGCGCGGCAGGAGTATATGGAAGTTGAAACCTACCGCGACGGCGTCCTGGCCGGCGTGATGGGAGTTTTGTTCAATAAGTATTTTTTAACCGCGCTTGAGATGCATATCTCAAACAGTTCCGTAACGCCGAAGTTTGAAGAAGATTCCGACAGTTTTGATATGTTCGCCTTTACCGCGGCCGCCAAGGCCGAGTTTGATTTGCCTTTAGGCGCCTTCAGGCTGCAGCCCGCCGTAGCGGCCGCATACAATCTTATAAACTCCCAGAATTACCTTACGGCGCGCGGCGCGTTTATAGATTCTTCCAAACTCAACAATATAAGCCTTGCGCCGCAGGTGCGCTTAATGGCTTATATAAACACATGGCAGCCTTTTGTCGGCGCGGCTTATAATTTTAACGCTTATAATAATTTTAGCGTGAGCGCGAACGGCTTAAACCTGCCCAACGCCGCGCCGAAGGATTATTTTGAATACTCCGCCGGCGTGGAAAATACGTTTATAGAAACCTATTCTTTCTTTATAAGCGTATCCGGCTATGCGCGCGGCGCGACGGGTTTTGCTTTCCAGGCCGGCTTCAGGGGATATTTGTAAATTGTTTAAAGATATAAAAATAATCGGGTTTGACGCCGACGATACGCTCTGGCACAATGAGCCGTTTTTCCGTGCGGCGGAAAAGCGGCTGCTTGAACTGCTGGAAGGCTACGGCGCGCCGGATTATCTGGCAAAAGAACTGCTGGCGGTGGAAGTCAAAAATATGCCTTTGTACGGCTACGGCATAAAGGCTTTTACGCTTTCCATGCTGGAGACCGCGCTAAAAATAAGCAATAACACGCTCCCCGCACAAACCGCGGCCGCGATTCTGGAGCTGGGCCAAAGCATGCTCAAAAAACCCGTAGTACTTTTGGACGGCGTGCAGGAAGTTTTGGAAATACTCGGCGCGCGCTATAAACTTGTGGTAGCCACCAAAGGCGATTTGCTTGACCAGCAGCGCAAATTGACCAAATCCGGCTTGGTAAAATACCTGCATCATATAGAAGTGATGAGCGAGAAGGATGAAGAAAATTATCTCAAACTCCTGAAATACCTTAATGTAAAACCGCAGAACTTTCTGATGATAGGAAATTCCTTAAAGTCGGACATACTGCCGGTGTTAAACATCGGCGGCTGCGCCCTGCATATCCCGCACCCCGATACCTGGACTTACGAGCAGGCAGACCCCGGCGAAATTAAAAACAAAAACTTTGCCGCGGCGGGAAAAATAAAAGATATCCTTAAATTTTTATAGTGTTCATGATAATATGCCGCAGGAAAAAATAAAACTCCGCAAACTGTTTTTTACTTTCGCCAAAATAGGTGTGATGACCTTCGGCGGCGGCTATGCCATGCTGCCCATGATGGAGCGCGAACTTATAGAAGCCCGCCGCTGGACAACGGCCGAAAGCCTTATGGATTTTTATGCCGTCGCGCAGGCGACGCCGGGCGTGATAGCTGTCAATGTCGCCACGCTTATCGGCTGGCAGAAGCGCGGCTTTAAAGGCGCGCTGGCGGCGACGGCCGGGCTGGTGCTGCCGTCGTTTATAATCATCATCATAATAGCCGCTTTTCTGGATGTTGTGACTGGCTCGCCCGTTGTGGCGCGCGTTTTTGCCGCGCTGCGCATATGCGTGGCCGCGCTGGTGATAAACGCGCTGATACCGTTTTTTAAGCGCGGCATTATAAACCGCTTTACGTTGCTGCTTTTCGCCATTGCATTCTGCGCTTTTATGTTTTTTGATTTTTCGCCCGCGGCAACCGTGTTTCTGTGCGGCGCGGCTTATATAGCTTACGCCGCGGCAAGGGGCAGGCTGTGATATATCTTTCATTATATTTTGAATTTTTTAAGATAGGCCTGTTCGCCGTGGGCGGCGGCCTTGCGACAGTGCCGTTTTTGTACAAACTCTCCGCCGCGACGGCGTGGTTCGGCCCGCAGGATATAGTGAATATGCTCGCCGTGGCCCAGATAACGCCCGGCCCCATAGGCGTAAATATGGCCGCTTTAGCGGGTTATACCGCGGGCGGTTTTTGGGGCGCGCTGGCGGCCGCGCTGGGCATAGTATCGCCCGCGGTTCTGGCGATAGTGATGATTGCGAACGTGCTTAATAAATTTGCCGGCAATAAATACGTGCAAAACGCTTTTAAAGGCATGGCCGCGGCGGTATGCGCGCTGATAAGCGTGGCGGTATGCAAAATAGCCGGCGCTGCGTTGCTTGACGCGCCCGCCTTTGCCGCCGGCGGCAGGTTTGCGGATTTGCTGCAGTTTAAGGCTTTTATTTTCTTTATAATACTGCTGTTTTTGATACGCCGCTTCAAGGCGCATCCTTTCATTTATATTTGTCTGTCAGCCGCGGCCGGGCTGCTTATAAAATTTTAGATTTAATTAAATAGCTCCCGCCTATAATATTTGTCAATATAAATTTTATATGTTCTTCACTGTTTGATTGCCGGTATTTGACAGCAGCTCCGCCGCAGCCGTATGGCCCATTCTAAGCGCGGCGGCCGCGGCGGCGAGGCCTTCTTTATTGGTATTGGAAGTATCCGCTCCGGCGGCAAGCAGGATTTTTATCAGCTCCGTATTACCGTATGCCGCCGCCATCCACAGCGCGGAAACGCCCGTCCTGGGATTGGTTTTATTTATCATGTCCGGATATTCTTTTAAAATTTTCGCGGTTTCCGCCGAGTCTTCGTTATAGACGGCGCGCATAAGCGGCGTAAGGCCATCGCCGTCATAGCCTGCGGGCATAGGCTGGGCCACGGGAGAGGTTTGGCGGATATTTGCTATATTTTGCTCGGGCTCAAAATAATCATTAACCACAAGCGTGCCTCCTATAAAATCGTGCAGCGCGCGTTTTTGGCTGGTAAAAGCCGCCATTATATAGCCAAGGCACAGAATAAAACCGGATAATATTTTTGAGAACTCTCTTATAGCCGCGGTAAAAAAGTCTATGCGCTTATATTCTAAATCAACAACTTTAATGCCTATTATTTTTTTGCCTATTGTGGCCTGCCAGGGCGAACTTTCCAATAAGGCGTAATACATCAAATTGGCAAAAAATACAAATATATTAAATGCAAGGCCAAATCCTCCTTCCGGGGTGCGGGACGGCCGGAATATGAACACAAAAGGAACAGAACAGAAACTTATAATGACGGCATCTATAATCAATGCGATAAATCTCTTCCAGAACCCCGCGTAAATTTTTGAAGGGTTTATAATATTGTTTTCCATGGTGCGTTATCTCCTTTTTAGACAATAAAAAACGGCTGGGTATACCAGGGCTATCAAAGGACCCAATATATACAGCCGTGGTTTGCCGCCTTACGGCGGCAAACACTCGGCATAAAGCAAAGGCTCATGACTTCCTTTTGCTTTATGCCTGATAACGCGCTGTTTTTGGACTTTGATAGCGCTTTTGCAGAACAAAAGCTCCTCCCTGACGGGAGCCCAAAAACATAATAATTTTTATAAGCTTTTTACGGCTTACACTGGCCTGCCTGTCTCCTTAACAGCCGGATTTATTTCTTTAGTATACAATATTTTAAAATAAAAACCCACAATCGGGGGCTGACCCCGGTTATGGGTTTTTACCTTCGTCAAAACAACTTTTTATTTATTGCCGCGCAGGAAATGCTGGCCAAAAGCGTATTTAAACGTAAGGCCTATCATGTGCGTATCGGCATTGGTGTATTTCATATCCGGATGCACGGTTGTATCGGCAAGCGGCCCGAATGCAGGGTTATTCGGGTATGTAAACTCAGTTTTTCCGCTCATATCTTTGCCGATAAGATAACTGTATGAAAAGTCAATTCCCCAATTATCTTTTTTATAACCCAAACCGGCATTTAAGATATGTCTATCACCAACGGGAACCAAAGTATCCATATAATCTTTGTTCGTCGGGGATTTATCAAATACATAGCCGGCCCTTAAGTCCCAGTTATTATTAAGAGCGTATTCCGCGCCTAAGTTCAGGCGGTAAACATCCTTATAATATTTTTCCTCAACCGTTAAATCGCCAGCCGTTGGAAAGTCTTCCATGCGTATTGCATCGTAAGAACTCCAAAAAGTTTCAACCACACCGGCTTCAAGAGTTAATTTTTCCGTAGGGGCAAAAGACGCGCCAAAAGTAATTGAATCCGGCAAAGCCACGCTGCCGCGCACATCGGACGAAGTACCGTTTACATCTGCCGTACCGTCAACAATATGCCTGGTTTTTGTTCTGTAAGCAAAGCCAAAGCCCCACTTTTCAGCCCAAAGCGGCTTATAAAACGCGCTCAAATTGCCGCCCCAGCTTATGCCGTCGCCCTGAACTTTTATGCGAGTTGTGGCAAGACGTTTCTGTTCGCTAAAATCCAGCCACATAACCTCCATACCCGCCGCGAGGGAAAGTTCATCCGTCACTTTTGCCGCTATTGTCGGCGTGAGGGAATAGGATAAAACGTCAAATTTGTAAGCGATGGCAGAACCTGCCCAGGTATCTGCGTTTTTGTATTCCCCGCCCAAACCGAAGCGGGAAAAACCCGCGAGACCTAAAAAGACGTTTTCGCTTGCCTGATATGTCGCGTAAATATTGGGCAAAACAAAAACTCTGTTTTTTAACTCGCTCTTGGTCTCTGCCCCAAGGGCGGGGAGACCGCTGACTTCCGTTGTGGAATGCGGTATCACAAACGTAGCGCCCGCCTGTATTTGGGAGCCGTCAATCTGCGTGATAAGCGCGGGATTTACGGCCAGCGAGGCCGCCTCCGCCTTATTCGCGACGACTGCGCCGCCCATTGCATTGCCTCTTGCGCTGAATTCATATAACGCGAATCCCGCGCCCATAGCGGTGCTGCCCGCAAAAACCAGGGACAGAGATATCGCTATTGAACTTATTATGTGTCTCATTGTTTCTCCTTACGGGCGCACAATTTACCGACGCGCCCAAAACAAGTGCTGCAAAAACGTTGCCGAA
>JAISDW010000037.1 GCA_031264445.1 Elusimicrobiota bacterium | reverse complement strand
AGTTATAATAAAAGAAAGGGTTCAGACGCGCGCGCCTCAAAACCCGCGCCAAAACCCGGGGAGCAGGAAAATGGACAACAAGTTCTCCAAAGAAGGCCTTACTTTTGACGACGTTCTTCTAGTTCCGCAGCGCAGCGAAGTGCTGCCAAGGGACGTAAAAACCCAGACAAACCTCACAAAAAAAATAAAACTCAATATCCCGCTCATGAGCGCGGGCATGGATACCGTCACCGAATCCAAAATGGCCATAGCAATAGCGCGCGAAGGTGGGATAGGCATAATACACAAAAATATGTCCGCCGCGGCGCAGGCGGCCGAAGTTGACCGCGTCAAACGCAGCGACAACGGGGTTATAGAAAACCCTTTCTCCCTCTCCAAGGATAATACTTTGGGCGACGCGCGCGAAATCACCGCCCGCTACCGCATATCCGGCGTGCCGATAATTGACGGCAACAATAAACTTATCGGCATACTTACCAACCGCGATATGCGTTTTGAAACCGACGGCACTCTTAAAATTGAAGAGATAATGACGAAAAAAAATCTCATCACGGCAAAGGTCGGGACTTCGCTCAAAGAAGCCAAGGAAATCCTGCGCGCGCACCGCGTTGAAAAGCTGCCGTTGGTGGATGACGACTTCCGCCTGAAAGGCCTTATAACCATTAAAGATATAGAAAAGGGAATACTTTATCCGCAGTCCGCCAAGGACGACAAGGGCCGCCTGCTCGTCGGCGCGGCGCTGGGGATAACCAAGGACATGCTTACCCGCGCGCAGGCGCTGACGGAAGCCGGCGTTGACGTGCTCGTCGTTGACACCGCCCACGGCCACAGCCAAGGCGTGCTGGACGCTGTAAAAAAGATTAAGGAAATCTTCCCCGCGTGCCAGCTTATCGCAGGCAATATCGCCACCGCCGCCGCGGCCGAAGATTTGATAAAAGCCGGCGTGGACGCAATTAAAGTGGGCATAGGCCCGGGCGCCATCTGCACCACGCGCGTCGTAGCCGGCATAGGCATGCCGCAGATTACCGCGATTTACGACTGCGCCCAAACGGCCGCCAAATACGATATACCGGTAATAGCCGACGGCGGCATAAAATTTTCTGGCGATATCGCAAAGGCTATCGCCGCCGGCGCGGACGTATGCATGATGGGCTCGCTGTTTGCGGGCACAAACGAATCCCCCGGGGAAAATATTATTTACAACGGCCGCGCGTTTAAGACCTACAGGGGTATGGGCTCCAGCTCAGCCATGGCCGCCGGCAGCAGCGACAGATACTTTCAGGAAAACGCCAAAAAACTGGTGCCCGAGGGCGTTGAAGGCCGCGTGCCTTACCGCGGCGCGCTTAGCGACGTGGTTTACCAGCTTGTCGGCGGGCTGCGCGCCGCCATGGGCTACTGCGGCGTCAGGACAATCAAAGAACTGCGCGAGAACGGGCATTTCATACGCATAACCAACGCGGGGCTTAAGGAATCGCACCCGCACGATATCTTTATAACCAAAGAAGAATCCAATTACAGCACGGGGAATTTGTAATGGAAAGGGAATTTGTTTTAGTAGCCGATTTCGGCGGGCAGTACAACCAGCTTATAGCGCGCCGCGTGCGCGATTTGAATGTGTATTGCGAGGTCGTCCCTTTTGACAAAGCTTTTGAGCGCGCCAAAAAAGACAGGCCCAAAGGCATTATCTTTACCGGCGGGCCGGCCA
Source organism: Elusimicrobiota bacterium (assembly GCA_031264445.1). Lineage (GTDB taxonomy): Bacteria > Elusimicrobiota > Elusimicrobia > Elusimicrobiales > Elusimicrobiaceae > Proelusimicrobium. The sequence continues at coordinate 10,402 of JAISDW010000037.1, read as the reverse complement.
GCGTTTACGCCGCGGGCGCGCCGACGGTGGAAAAAGAAATTTTTGACCTTGATATCCCGGTGCTGGGCATTTGCTACGGCGCGCAGCTTATGGCGCATTTGCTTGGCGGCAAAGTCAAAAGCCCGGACTTCAAGGAATACGGCAAAATTGAATACAATGTAAAACGCGGAAGCAAAATCTTCAAAGGTATAGCGGGCAAAAACATCTGCTGGATGAGCCACCGCGACTATATATCGCAGCTGCCCGCCGGTTTTGAAATAACCGCAACTACCGAGATGTGCCCCGTCGCCGCAATGGAAATGGCGGGCAAAAATATTTACGGGCTGCAATTCCACCCGGAAGTCACGCACACGCAGCGCGGCAATGATATTTTGCGCAACTTCCTCTACGAAATCTGCAAAGTCAAAGGGGACTGGACCATGGGCAGCTATCTGGCCGAGCAGTTGCCGCTCATCAAAAAAGCAGCTGCCGGCAAAAAAGTTTTGTGCGGCCTTAGCGGCGGGGTGGATTCTTCCGTCGCGGCGGTTATGGTGCACAGGGCGATAGGGGATAATTTAGTATGCGTTTTTGTTGACCACGGCCTCCTGCGCAAGAATGAGGGCGACGAAGTTGAAAAACTTTTTAAATGCGTCTACAAAATGAATTTTATCCGCGTGAACGCCGGCACACGCTTCCTCAAAAAACTGGCCGGCGTCAGCGACCCGGAGCAAAAGCGCAAAATCATCGGCGCGGAATTTATAGCCGTCTTTGACGAGGAAGCCAAAAAAATCGGCCATGTTGATTATCTGCTGCAGGGCACCATTTATCCGGACGTAATAGAATCCGGCAGCGGGCACAGCGCGGTTATAAAGAGCCACCATAATGTCGGCGGCCTGCCTAAAGACATGAAATTTAAACTGCTGGAGCCGCTGCGCCTTCTGTTCAAAGACGAAGTGCGCCGCCTCGGAGAGGAGCTTGAAATCCCGCGCGAGCTTGTGTGGCGCCAGCCCTTCCCGGGGCCCGGCCTCGCCGTGCGCTGCCTGGGCGAAATTACGGAAGAAAAACTCAAAATCATCCGCGAGAGCGACGCTATCCTTCGTCAGGAAATCGCCAAACACAAACTGGAATATACCATCTGGCAGTATTTCACTTTCCTGCCCAATATCCGCAGCGTGGGCGTGATGGGCGATGAGAGGACTTATTTCCACACGGTCGGCATACGCGCCGTAACCTCATCCGACGCCATGACGGCCGACTGGGCGCGTATACCTTATGAAATTCTGGAAAAAATTTCCTCCCGCATAGTGAGCGAGGTTGAAGGCGTCAACCGCGTGATTTACGACATCACCTCCAAACCGCCTGCGACTATTGAGTGGGAATAATCCTGCTTTAATTATGAAGGCCCTGTGAAACGGGCTTTAGCAATTATGGCTTAAAGACACGGCAATGCTTTCGTTAAAGCAGCTCGCCGTGTTTTTTTATGAATATTTTTTGACGCAAGAGGTAAACCGGATATAAAACGGCAGCCTCAGCACTAGCGGCGGATAATATTGCACGGGGAGAAATCATCGTTTTTAATTTAATACAATTAAATAATCCTAGGTCCAAATTACCCTGCCGTATAGGTCTTTTGGCCCATTGCGTTTGAGTGAATAGTTTGTATAATCAATTAAGGAGAAAGGCCCGCTCTCTGCGGCGAAACAAAAAAGACCGAAACAAAACTATGACAACACGCATAAATAAAATATACAGTAAATCAGTTGCCATCTTATTAACCGCAATTATGCTGGTTAATATCAGCGCGCCTGTTTTTGCCCAAACAACCGCACCGCAGTTAAATATCTCAGGACTTGGCGCAAACGAACTGCGAGTTGAATTTGCCAGAATGGCCAATAAATTCGGTTATATGATTTCCTCTTCATATAATGATAATTTTGCCGAAATAAAACAAATCGCGGATTTAATCGGTGATTATAGTTTTGAATATCATCCGACGGAACAGATATCCCGAGGCGGATACTATTTGTCTTCTGGATTACATGAAAATTTCAAAATGATAATAAAAGAAATAAACGGACAAGGTGCCAAAGCCAATTCCGGCAATTTAATAAGGCTTTGGAATGAACAACTAAATATAAAAGGCGTAAGAATGTCGTTGAATGATTATTTTGGACAGACTTTTGACACAAAATATTCCCAAAATAATCCCCCCAATTTTATAGTAAACAGTAAAAAATGGACAAAGTTGGAATTAGCCGCCAGAGAAGGATTATTTGCCAAGAAGGAAGCATTCAATCCATATATTAACTTGGAAATGTATAACAATCTTCCGCTAAAATCTCCTGAATCCGCGGCTGAATGCAGATAGATTTGCTGAAAAGCAAAGATATAATGAACGAGCCTGCTGTAAAAGCCGCGCTTGAAGAATGGCGCAAGCGACAGACTGAAGAAAAGAAGCAAGAGCTGCAAAAAGCATTGCAAAATAACAATGAAAAATTAGAGGCCCTAAAGGCAAGGTATGGCATATTTAAAAGCCACTCTAGACCCTAGACAAAAGGTCAATAAGTAAACTCCGCCCTGAGGTTTTTATCGTCAAATATTAGTTGTAAAAGCGATAATGATATTATTACCCGCTGCTCAGTTTCCGCAATGGGGGAGAATGAAAAAATGTATTGGCTCTCCCCCACAGTTGTGGCGTCTTAAAACCCGCCTGCGCTTTCACTGCCATGGGTTTTACGGCTTATTTGTGCTGCCAGGTCGTATCTGCGCGCCATGAAATCAAGAGAGCCTTTTTCCGCACCCAGTATGCTTTCTATAAAACTTGCGGCGGCTACGGCCTTTTTTTCAAGCGTTTCTTTGGAAAAGCCGAAAATATCGTGTTCAAAAATAACCTGCGAAAATACCAATAAAAACTCCGCGAACTCATTGGGATAATCGGTCTTAAACGTGCCTTCCGCTATGCCCTGTTTTACAATCCGCGCCAGCAGCGGGCTGATTTTTTTTATGGTTCTGACTATAACTTTATACTGCATTTCGGCATTGTTGGAATATTTGAGCTCCATAAATATTTCGTTGAAACCCGGGGCCACGCGGTAATTTATCAAGTTGATTTCGCGGAATTTTTGTATTGCCGTTTTGCCGGGCTCGCGCACTTTTTGGGCAATCATATCGGCGCAAAGGCTGACAAAGCGCATTATCAGCGCGTCCATCACTTCCTCTTTTGATTTGAAGTAATAATAAAACGTGCCCTTTGCTATGCCTACGGAGTCTATTATATTGCTTATTGTGGTTTTGGCATAGCCTTTCCTGACGAATAAATCGGCGGCTTTATCAAGGATTTCTTTTTTTCTTATGTCGTGCTCTTTTGCTATCCGCATTTTTTCTCCCGTTTGCGGGGGGATGTCATTGCCGTGCCGCGCAGTATGGTATATGATATTATTATGCCAAATTTTTAATCTTTCGCCAAATGCCAAAGAGACGGCAATATTATATGTTTTAGACGTCAGGCTGCGGGCTTATCCGCGTTCTTGTAATTGTTTGCATTGTGGTGTTTTACGACTTCGCCTGATTCCATATAAATAATATCCTCGCAGACATTTGTGGAAAGGTCGGCTATGCGCTCAAGATTATTTGTTATATTAATTATTTCCAGTATACAGCGTATGTTTTGGTTTTTGCCGCAGATAAACGACATAAGTTCGTCTATTATAAGTTTTTTATAATTATCGGCTTTATCGTCTATGGCAAGCACGTCCGCGGCCAGATTTATATCCCCGCCGATCAAAGCCTTTGAGGATTTGTTTAACATCCGCGTTACGATATCTTTCATTTTTGGCAAATCCGTAAAAGTTTTCACCGCCGGATAACTGTTTAAATAAAGCCCGCTTTGCGCGATATTCACGCAGTGGTCGCCTATTCTTTCAAGGTCATTGTTCATTTTTATAATGCTTATTATCATGCGCAGGTTTTTTGCGGCGGGCTGGAATTTGGCAATAATATTCACCGCCTTTTCGTCAAGCGCAAGTTCCGTTTTATTGGCCGCGGGCTCGTCCGCGTTTATTACTTCCTCCAGAAGCTCGTTATTCCTCTCAAAAACGCCGCGCGTGCTTTTGGCAAGCATGTTTTCTATCAACGAGCCGTATTCAACTATATTTTTCTGCAGCAGTATTATTTGTTCTTCTATCATATTGCCCTCTTATTATCCGTTTAACCGAATCTTCCGCTTAAATATTCTTCCGTCTTTTTCTCGCGCGGGACGGTAAATATCCGGTCGGTCTTGCCGAATTCTATAAGCTCGCCCAGATACATAAAAGCCGTATAATCCGACGTTCTCGCCGCCTGCTGCATATTGTGCGTGACTATTATGATTGTATAATTCCTCTTGAGCCCGAGCATAAGTTCCTCTATTCTGGCGGTTGAAATCGGGTCAAGGCTTGCGCAGGGTTCGTCAAATAAAATTACTTTTGGGTCCACCGCCAGGGCGCGCGCTATGCAAAGCCTCTGCTGCTGCCCGCCGGACATCCCCAGCGCGCTTTGGTGCAGCCTGTCCTTAACGTCGTCCCATAACGCGGCTTTTTTTAGGGAGTCTTCCACCTTATGCCTTATAAATCCTTTGTCTTTATTCCCGCCGATTTCAAGGCCGTAAGCGATATTTTGGTATATCGTCTTGGGAAAGGGATTTGGTTTCTGGAACACCATGCCGACTTTTCTTCTGAGTTTTACCACGTCCAGCGAAGGCTCCAGAATATTTTGCCCGTCTAAAATTATTTTCCCTTCCGCGCGCGTTTTGGGGACAAGGTCGCTCATTCTGTTAAACAACCGTATTAATGTTGATTTACCGCAGCCCGAAGGCCCTATCAAAGCCGTAATGCCGCCGCCTGGAATATCAAGATTTATATTTTTTAAAGCCCGGAATTTATCATAATAGAAATTTAAATCCGAAACCTTTATCCCGGCCTCTTTAGTGTCCATAAACGCTCCTGTATTTATTTCTTATGATAATAGCCAGCGACGACATTAGCCCTACCAGTACGATAAGTATAAGCGCGCAGCCGTATGCTATTGCCGTCTGCTTTTGCGGATTCACGCCTTCGGACATCAGCGCGTAAATATGATAAGGCAGGGCCATAACCTCCGAAAATATTGACGTAGGATATCCTTTCCTGTAAAGCGTTGCCGCAGTGAAAAGTATGGGGGCGGTTTCGCCCGCGGCGCGGCCTATTGAAATTATTAAACCGGTAAGTATGCCCGGCAGGGCCGCGGGCAGCGTAATGCCGCGTATGGTCTGCCACTGCGTTGCGCCCATGGCAAGGGAAGCCTCTCTGAAAGAAAGCGGCACGGCCATAAGCGCTTCCTGCGAGGCGGAAATTATACCCGGCAATATTAAAATGCCCAGCGTGAGGCTGCCTGAAAGTATTGACACACCGAACCCGAAAAATTTCACAAATACCGCCAGCCCGAACAACCCGAACACTACCGAGGGCACGCCGGCCAGATTATTAATGCCCATGCGTATTATATTGACTATATAGCCTTTGGGCGAATATTCCTGCAGATAAACCGCGCACGCCACGCCCAGTGGGAAAGCAAACAGCACAGCGCCCATAGTCAGGTAAAAAGTGCCCGCTATCGCCGGCGCAACGCCGCCTTCCGTCATGCCGTTGCGCGGGACTTCGGTAATAAATTCCCACGACAGCGCAGGCAACCCGCGCGCCGCCGCAAAATAAATAATACTCGCCAGAAAAAACAGCGTCGCCAGCATGGTAAGCGCGATAAGCGTAAACGCGGTGTTCTGGATAATTTTATTTTTCATCTGCCCTGCCCCAGTTTAAGCCTGTATCGCCTGCTTATCAGTTCCGAAATCACGTTAAGAATAAAAGTTATTATGAAAAGCAAAAGCCCTATTTCAAAAAGCACGCTGAAGTGCAGGGTGCCCTGCGCGGCTTCGCCCATTTCCGCGGCTATGGTTGAAGTCATCGGGCGCACGGGCGAAAATAAGGAATCTGGTATTACCGCGGCACCGCCGGCTACCATCAGCACTATCATAGTCTCGCCCATAAGGCGGCCTATGCCCATGATTATTGACGTTATAATGCCGCTTGCCGCCGCGGGGATTGTGACGCGGCGCAAAGTCTGCCATCTGTCGGCGCCAAGCGCGTAGGAGGCTTCCTTAAAACTGCGCGGGACAAAACCCAGCGCGTCTTCGGACAAACTTGTTATGGTGGGGATAGTCATCACGCCCAATATTATTGCGGCGGTAAGAAGACACTGGCCTACGGGCAGGTCAAACATTTCCTGCAGGAGAGGCGCAAAAACCACAAGCCCGAAGAACCCGAAAATGATTGAAGGTACGCCGGATAAAATTTCAACGACGGGTTTTAAAATTTTTCGCTGTCTTTCGGAGGCGATTTCATGCAGATACAAGGCCGAGCCCAAACCCAGCGGGACGCATACCAGCACGGCTATAAAACTTACCGAAAGCGAACCGGCGAACAGCGACAGCGCGCCGAATTCCGGCGGAGTATCGGTGGGATACCATTCTCTGCCGAGCAGAAAAGCGGGCAGGCTGACTTCCTCCAAAGCCTTAAGGCTTTCTTTAAATAAGACAAACATTATCCCCGCCAGAAATAAAAGCGAAGCATAGGCCGTAATGCAGAAAAGGCGTTTTATAAGTTTTTCTTTAAAACTGTTCATTAGATATTGTTTATTTTTAAAACCCCCGCGCTCTTATAAAAAGAGCGCGGGAATATTTATTTTTAATATATCGGAACAAATTTCAGTTCCTTTACTATAGCCTGGCCGTCTTTGCTCTTTACAAAGTTTACATAATCCATTACTTCGGGGCGGACTTCAATCCTCCTCATCATATACAGATAGCGCGAATAAGGATACCCGCCGCCTTCTTTGGCCGTTTCCATTGTCGGGGCGACGCCGTTGATTGTCAGCGCTTTTACTTTTGAGTCCAGAAAGCCCAGGCCCACGTAACCTATCGCGCCTTTTGAGCCGGCGACAAAGTTTGTCATTGCGCCGCTTGAAGCCGCCGTATATATGCGGGAGGCGAATTTTTCAAACATGTCGTCAACAAGAAACTTTTTTAAAGCCTCAAAAGTTCCGCTGGTGGACTCGCGGTTTGCAAGCACTATCTTTATGTCCGCGCCGCCTAATTCCTTCCAGTTTTTTATCTTTCCGCCGTAAATATCCCTGACCTGCGCTCGCGTCAGATTTGAAACGGAGTTTGAAGGATGCACCACCATCGCGATAGCGTCCCTGGCTATTTTTTCTTCAATAATATTGCCTTCGGCCCTTGCGGCTTCTTCGGATTTAAGCTCGCGGGAAGACGCCGCGATATCCGCGGTGCCGTCTATCAGGGCCGTTATCCCTATGCCCGAGCCGCCGCCGGATACGCTTACGCTTTTGCCGGAGTGATTGTTCATATACACTTCGGCCGTTTTCTGGGCTATGGGAAATACCGTGGTAGAACCCTTAATGCTTACTTCCGCGCGCGCGGCCAGACCAAGGCCGATAACCGCCGCAAATGACATCAGCAGTATTCTTCTCATTATTTTCCTCCTGTAAGTTTGCCTCACTTACAGGATAAAAAAATAAGATTAAGAAAATATTAGCCTGCCGTTAAGATTGCGTTAAGATTATTTTACGACGGAGCCGCCGGGGATTTTAATCGTAAAAACGCTGCCTTTGCCGAGTTCGCTTTCAACGGTTATAAGGCCGCCGTGTTTTTCCGCGATGTGTTTTGCTATTGAAAGGCCCAGGCCGGTGCCGCCGGTTTTTTTGGAGCGGGATTTATCTGCCACATAAAATCTTTCAAAGATGCGCCGCAGGTCCTGCGCGGCAATGCCGAGCCCGGCGTCTTTAACGCTGATTTCCGTCTGCGCGCCATTTTGACGGGCGGCGACTTGTATTTCGCCCTTCTCGCTGTATTTTACCGCGTTTTCAATAAGATTTGACAAAGCCTGCCCCAGACGGAATTTATCCGCATATATTTCCAGGTCCCGCGGCGGGTTGAAAATAAGCTTCAAATTTTTGGCGGCGGCTTTATTTGCAAACAAAATCTTCATTTCCGAAAAAAGCTCCTCTGCGCGGAAGGTTTCATAATCAAAACGCTCGGCATGTTCAATATCGGAAAGTATCAGTAAATCATTTACGATATTATTCAGGCGTTCGCTGCCGCGCTTAAGCGCGGCAAGATACTCCGCGCGCTCGCTCTGCGGGGCGTCTTCAAGGAATTCCAGATACGCTTTAAACGAAGAGAGCGGGGTTTTAAGCTCATGCGAAACATTGCTTATCAAATCCTTTTTTACGGTTTCCAGGTTTTTTATTTCCGTTATGTCGTGCATTACTATTACGAATTTATCGGTATTATCCACCTGGGAAAGATGGCATATAAAATATCTGCCCCCGAATTCAAGCGGAAGGGAAATATCTTTTGCGCCTTCTTTTAAATATTCGTCAAAAACGCCGCGGCCCAGTATTTCCCAGTAATATTTTTTTGCGGCCGCGCCGCCCGCGAACCTTTCCGCGAAAGCTCTGTTGGCAAGCAGTATTGTGCCGGCGGCGTTTATGACGATAATAGCGTCCGAAACCGAAGATATCACGCGGTCAAGTTCGTTGCGGGATTCGCGCAGCGAATCAAAGGCCTCCTCCATCCCGGCTGACATTTTGTTAAAAGTTTCCGATAAATCCTGCAGCTCATCCCCGGATACGATATCCGTGCGTATTTTAAAATCCCCGCGCAGCAGGCCTTCAAAAGCGTTTTTGAGCTGTTTGATTCTTAAAGATATGCCCGCGGCCGCAAAATAAGCCAGCAGAAGCGAGAACGCAAATATTGCCGCCGCGGCCGTCATATTATCAATAAGAAATACGGAAGAGAAAATTGAAATAGTTTTTACCGGCACGCTTATGCGCAAAACCGCGCCGCCGCCCGCCGGCAGGAGAGCTGCGACATAAAGCATATGCTGCCGCAGCGTGGCGCTGTAGCGTATAACGGCGCGGCTTTTGCCTGAAAGAATATTTTCTATTTCCTCGCGGTTTGCGTGATTATCCATATCCGAAGGATTGGCGGAGGAATCGGCGATGACCGCCCCGTCGCCGTTTATTACGGTTATGCGGCGGCCGGTGTCTTTAAGCGCGGCTTTTGCAAAATCGTCAATTTGTTTATATTCGCCTTTTGCGTATAAATCTTTTATATATCCGGATATTATTTTGGCGGAGACGCTTAAATCTTCCGCAAAAATACGCTCGTTATTGGTTTTAATATATCTGGCGGATAAGAACAAAAATACGCCGGTAATTAGCAGCGAGTTTATTATAAAAGAGATAAGCAGTTTTTTAAATATGCTCTTATGCATTGAATTTATACCCGACGCTTCTGACGCTTTGTATATGCCTGCCCCGCCTGCCCAGCTTCTGGCGCAGATTGTTGATATGGACGTCTATGGTTCTGTCCGACACTATTTTATCGTCGCTCCATATATGGTCCATAATTTGGTCGCGGGAAAATATTTTCCCCTTTTTTGAAACCAGCAGTTCCAGTATTTTAAATTCGGTAAGAGTAAGAAAAATTTTCCTGCCGTCGCTGTAAACTTCCATTTTTTCTTTGTCAATAAGAATCCCGCCTGCGGGGATATTTTTTATTTGCGGCTGCGGCTCATAACGTCTGAGCAGGGCTTTTACGCGCGCGGCAAGCTCGCGCGGGGAAAATGGCTTTGTTATATAATCGTCCGCGCCGAGCTCCAGCCCGAAGACTTTATCAAACTCGCTGTTTCTGGCGCTCAAAAATATTACCGGCGTATGTTTGAAGTTATCTCCCGCGCGCAGCGTTTTGCAGATATCAAAACCGCTTTCAGCCGGCAGCATAATATCCAGTATAAATAAAACCGGCCGCGCGGCTTTTAGAAATTTAAACAATTCCGCGCCGGAAGTAAAAGTTTTTACTTCCCACTGCTCCCTTTCCAGCGTTATTTTTACCGCATTGAGCAAATCTTCTTCATCGTCAACCACGGCTATAAGTTTATTCATAAGCGGCTCTTTTAAAAATATTCTACCAATAAAATATTAAGTTTATGTTAAGTTTTACGGCATTGCCGGCAAAAAACAATGCTTCCTGCGGAAAAACAATATGGAATTATCCTCTCACCCTTAATTCCCCTCCGTTGGAGGGGTGGCCCCGCCATAGCGAGCCACGGCGTAGCGCAGCGAAGACGGGCGAAGCGAAGGCGGGGACGGGGTGGTCAAGAGATGGCCCCATTTTCCTCACCCTCTCCCGCTTGCGTGGGAGGGCAGGGAGGGGCAATGTTAAAATAGCATAGATAATAAAAAATCCTTGTAAATAAAGAGTAAAACAGAGAGCTGTAACATTTCTATGGATTTTGAGTAGCAATAGGTCTTTCTTGTAAGCCTTGCCAGA
>JAISDW010000131.1 GCA_031264445.1 Elusimicrobiota bacterium | reverse complement strand
GATGGGGCGGGGTGAGAGAGAATATGCGCCGTGTCCTATTTATCATGGGCGCAAAATTTTTCAAATTTGAGATGGATTTGGAAAATAGCCCTGTTTGAGCTGTGTGTTCGCTTTTATTTCCCTCTCCCTTCATGATGGGAGAGGGCCGGGGTGAGGGTGGAAATTATATGCTCTCTTTTGAAAGAGAGTACCGATAGAGCTTTCGTTTTTATTCTTCCCCTATTAGGGGAAGTACCGGCTGAGCAAAGCGAAGACGGGGTAGGGGTAAATGTTGCATTTGTAAAATAAAGAAATAACGACATAATATAATAACGACTTTATTCCCCCCTACGGCCCCGACTTCGCTGCGCTACGCCGTGGGCCACTTCCCCCAAAGGGGGAAGAATAAAAGAAATGAAGCCATATTTTAACAGGAGTATTTTAATGCCTGCGCTCGGTGCGGAAGTAAAAAATATCAGCAAAAAAATGGGTGCCGCAACCGCGCTGCGCGGCGTATCGTTGCAATTTGAAAGCGGGCGCGTGCACGGCATAATAGGCCCCAACGGCGCAGGCAAGACCACGCTCATGCGCTGCCTGGCGGGCCTGCTGCGCGCAGACGAAGGGGAAGTCGTTTACTCTCTTGACGGCCGCCGGCTTTCGTCGGCGCGCGCAAAAGAAATTACGGGCTATTTCCCCCAGGAACCCAGCCTCTATCCCGATTTAAGCTGCATGGAGCACCTGTTATTCTTCCGTGATTTATACAATATAAACCGGTCCGATTTTGAAACCCGCTCGCGGGAGCTGCTTGCCGCCACCGGCATGGCGCCTTTTGCCGCAAGGGCGGCGGGCAAACTTTCCGGCGGCATGTATAAAAAACTGGGCCTCATGTGCGTGCTTTTAAACCGCCCGTCGCTCCTGCTTTTGGACGAGCCGACCATCGGCGTTGACCCGCTCAGCCGCCGCCAGCTGTGGGATTTGATATACAAATTCGCCGGCGAGAGCATGACGGTAATAATCACCACTTCTTATATGGACGAGGCCGCCGCCTGCGCTAAAGTGCACGCGCTTGACGAAGGCCGCGCGCTGGCCGCCGGTACGCCGGCCGAACTTAGGGCGCGCTTTCATACCGATAATTTCGCCGATATATTTTTGCAGAACGGATAAACCCGATGACAGCCGCAGAAGCCGCCGCCGCGCAGGCAAATGAAAATATAATAGAGGTCAAAGACCTTACGGTATCTTTTGGCGATTTTAAGGCAGTTGACGGCATTTCTTTTGACGTAAAAAAGGGGGAGATTTTCGGCTTTCTCGGCGCGAACGGCGCGGGCAAAACCACCACCATACGCACGCTTTGCGGCATACTTAACCCCGCGCGCGGCAGCGTCAGGGTTGACGGGCGGGACGTTTCCTCTTCCACCGCGGTGCTCAAGCCACTGATAGGTTATATGTCCCAGAAATTTACGCTTTACCGCGATTTGAGCATAGCGGAAAATATGGCCTTCGCCGGCAGCCTTTACGATATGCCGCCCGCGCGCGCGAAGGCCCGCGCGGCGGAGCTTTTTGACTTCATCAAACTGCGCGCGCCGCAGGATACCGTCGCTGGCGATTTGCCGGGCGGCGTGCGGCAGATGGTGGCGCTGTGCGCCGCGCTGCTTCACGACCCCGTGCTTATTTTCCTGGACGAGCCCACCGCCGGCGCCGCGCCGCGCACGCGCGAAGATTTCTGGGCGCTTATCCGCGCGCTTGCCGCGCGCGGCAAGACAATCTTCGTCACGACGCATTATATGGACGAGGCGCAGTACTGCGCGCACATCGCCCTGATGGACAGGGGCCGCATTATCGCGCTGGCAAGCCCGCGGGAACTCAAAAAAACTTACAATGCGCAGAATCTGGACGAGGTTTTTATAAAAGCACTCGGCGCGCGCGGCGCGGAGGATGAAAGATGAGCGTTTTTTTGCGGCGCGTGCGCTTAATCGCGCTTAAAGAATACAAGCATATTTTGCGCGATCCTTTTACGCTCGCCGTCGCGCTGCTGCTGCCGCTGCTGTTTGTTTTGTTCTTCGGTTTTATTATTGACCTGGATTACAAACATATCCCGCTCGTCGTGCGCGATAATGACCAGAGCCCGCTTTCGCGCAGGTTTCTGCGGCAGCTGTCGGCCGCGGGTTATTTTGATCTGGCGCCCGCGCACGGCATGCTTGCCGCGCAGGCCGCGCTGCGGCGCAATGATACCGCGGGCGTGTTGGTTATAAAAAAAGATTTCGGCAAAAATATAATGAAGGGAGATTTTACGGCCCCCGCGCGCGCGCAGCTTCTGCTTGACGGCAGCGATAATACAAAGGCAGCCATGGCGCAGGCTTATATGACGGGCGCGCTGCTCAAAATTAACGCGGATTTCACGCGGCTGTATCACGCGGACGCGGCGGCCGCAAATCCCGACGCCCTGGTGCGTACACGGTTTTTGTTTAATCCGGAGCTTAATTCCCGATGGTTCATAGTGCCGGCTTTAAATACCGTTATTATCGGATTTCTGGCTATAGTGCTTACCGCGCTTACCGTCGCGCGCGAGTGGGAAAACGGCTCTATGGAGCTTTTGCTCTCCACGCCAGTGCGCGCGGCGGAAATCGTGCTGGGCAAACTTATCCCGTATTTCACGCTTACGCTTTTTGACGTGCTGGCGGTTTTCGTGCTGTCTTTATATGTTTTCGGTATTCCGTTTCTGGGCAGCTTTGTTCTGTTCACTTTTGCCTGCTGCGTTTATATAACGGGCGCGCTGGCTCTGGGGCTGGTAATTTCCGTCATAACGCGCAACCAGCAGGCGGCCATACAGTTTGCTTTTGCCGCCGGGCTTTTGCCTTCTTTTATATTCTCGGGCTTTATCTTCCCCGTGGAAAATATGCCGCTGTTCTTCCGCATATTTACGGGTCTGTTCCCGCAGCGGTGGTTTTTGAGCCTGAGCCGCAGCATGTTCCTCAGCGAGGCCAGCTTTGCCGCGCTGGCCGGCCCGATGGCCGGCATAATTATTTTCGCCGGCGTTATGGTTTTTGCCGCCGTCAAAAAATTGAAAACGGACGTGGAACCGTGAACATAAAATACCGCACGCTGCTGGGCTTTATAAAAAAGGAATTCACGCAAATCCGGCGCGATAAAAAAATGATCGCGGCTATTTTCTTTGTCCCCGTGGTGCAGCTTGTGATGTTTTCGTTTGCGCTGACGAGCGAAGTCAAAAACATACAGTTTGCCGTGCTGGCCGCGCCGCAGGCCGCCGCGCGCGAAATTGAGGCGCGCGCCATTGCAAGCGGCTGGTTTAAAGCGGCCGATACCGGCGGCCTTACCGACGCGGCGGAAATTATTATTGAAAGAAAGGCCGAGGCCGTTTTGGTGCTGCCCAAAGAAGGTTTTGATTACGCGCTTGAGCGCGGCGGCAAACCTTTGCAGCTGCTCATAAACGCCGCCAATGCCCAGCGCGCGCAGCAGATTGACGGCTACGTAAAGCAAATTGTGGCGCGCGTTGCCGCCGCGCGCGGCTACGGCGCGGCCGGCGCGAATTTGATAAACGTGGATACGCGCGTGATGTTCAACCACTATATGCTTACGCCGGATTTTATGATACCCGGGCTTATGGCAATGGCGAGTTTTATCGTGATTCTGGTAGTCTGCGGCATGTCAATCGCCAAGGAAAAGGAAGCCGGAACTATGGAAAAACTTATCGCCTCGCCCGCTTCCGCCGCGGATATACTGCTGGGCAAAACCGCGCCTTATTTTATAATCGGAATGCTGATAATTTTGTTTATGTACGCCGTGGGCGTTTTAATTTTTGACATTCCTTTCCGCGGGCGGTTTTGGCAGCTGCTTATCACGGGTGCCGCGCTTATGCTTACCGCGCTTTCAACCGCGGCGCTGATAAGCGTTTTCGTGCGCACGCAGCAGCAGGCGATGATGGCTTCCGTCCTGTTCATACTGCCGGCAATTTTGCTTTCAGGCGTATTTTTTCCCACGGAAAATATACCGCCTTACCTGCGCTGGCTTTCCTGGCTGGACCCGCTTAAATACGCTATGGTCAACTTCCGCGGCATATTTCTCAAAGGCGGCGATATGGCTTATTTTTGGCATAACTGCCTGACGGCCTGCGGCATGGCCGTCGCTCTGGCCGCTGCGGGCTTCAGGAATTTCAAATCAACCCTCAACTGAAAACCGTTTTTTCCTCCCGTCAAATAAATTAATATTCTGCCCCCTTTGGGGGAAGTGGCCGCGGCGCAGCAAAGCGAAGCCGGGGCCGTAGGGGGGAATAAAGTCGTTATTTATTTTAAAACTACAACAGCCATTACCCTCCACCCCCTTCGGGACAATTGTCCCTTCGGGTACTCCTCCCAAAGGGAGGAGAATAAATAAGAAACTCCGGTACTTCCCATAACAGGGGAAGAAGTAAAGAGGGGGGATGATTCCGTTAATTTATACCAGTTATTAAGCCCCTATTGCAATTTGGTTTTAATATTAGTATAAAACTCTATACTCTGTTTCAGCCTGAACGACAAAAGGGTTTGTTATGATAAAAGGGATATGGCAAAAATTGATGAGAGCTTTAAAAAGCGGCCCTGCTTTAGCGGCGTTTATTTTCGGCGCATTGTTTCTCAGCCTGCCGTTTCTTTTTATAGGCAATCCCGCGGTTGAAGATACTATGGAAAAGTATATTCAAAGCCCTTTTCCCTTCTTCGCGGAAAATCCTTTGGGCAATCACTTCCACAAAATTCTTGAAAGATACAAATCCCTTCTTGGCGGCGCGGGAAAAAAAGAGCGTGCCGCGCGCGCGGCGGCTGAGAGCCGTAGCGAGAATGCGCGGCAAACAGTCTATATTGACGGCAGAGGGCCGTATGAAATCGTGGAAGGCGTCGGCGGCAAAAAATACGTTGATATGCCGGAAGGCATGATTCCTGTGGAAATGTTTATGACGCCGGAGGAACTGGCGCGCGCTCAGGCGGCGGCTGCCAAAGGCGTCACCCTCAACGGTCTGGATTACGAAATATTTACCGATAAACACGGTCGGAAGTTTGTGATTATGGGGGAAACCAATGTTCCGTACGAAGATTTCATGCGCACTTCAATAAGCACGGAGCAATATGACGCGGTAAAAAAAGCCGCGCCCGCCCTTGAGGACTGGCAAATCATTGAGGCCGTGAGCTGGGCGGATAAAATGAATTACCGCGGCGGGGCTGAGAATTTTCTGGCAAGCGGGGATTACGACAGGTTAAGCCGCAACGGGACGAGGAGCATTTTCCATCCCGAAGAGGGGAAGAGGCTGAGCGTCGGCGGAGGCGAGCCGATACCATTGGGCGGCAAAGGCCCGTTGATGCACAAAGACAAAAACGGGAACCTGACCGCGGACCTTTCGGATTACAAAGGCTATAACAAAGGCGGCGGTTATGGCGGGCAACGTGGCGGCGCGCGCGGGGCGGGCAGACAGAGCGCGGCCGTCGCCGCGGTCGCGGCGAAAATGGCCGCGGGTAATAAAGCGCAAAATACGGCGAAACAACAAAATGTCAATGAGCGTTTGCTGGCACAGCTAAGACTGAATTTGCAAAAACCGATCGTTGGGGATAATCCGCAAGAGGCTGGATTTAAAGAACCAAAGCGACAGGACATATCTCTGGATTTAAGGCAGCAGGAACCTGTTTCTGAGAAAAAAATAATTAAACTTAAAGAAGGCAATGTTAATATAATCCCGGAGAATGAAGATTTGCGGCAAACCATGACGGAAAAGTTTTTCTGCGGCGGCCGCGCCTGCAAGGCCTCGCAAGAGTTTACGGGGAATTTTAACGGACAAAAACCCGTGACTAATCCGTGGCTATTGCCTAAACAACTGGGAGAGAACAAAGAGCCGGGAGAAATTTTCTATACAGCGAATGGCGAGGCTTTTGAAATTTTTGGCGGGAAAGATGTTAATAATGAATTTCTCGCTATTGATAAGAAATATAAATACAACTACGTCCCTGCAATAATCAATGAGCTGGCAAAAGTTAAACAGCCGGTTACAATAGCGATACTGGACAGCGTAAAAAATAATGAAGTGCGGGGCCTGCCGGACGATAATTATTACTGGCAGACTGTAAATTATTTATTTACCGACCGCGGCAATAATAATAAAAGCATGGCCCGCAACTTCGCGTATTTAAACGGGCGCGAAGGCGCCCTTAACGAGCTTGTGTACGATAATCCTTCAAGCAGGCCAAATATACTTGTGGTGCCCAATAAATATTTGGAAGATCTTTATAAACAACTGGGCTATAACGTGGTTATGTTTGACGGCGTACCAACGCCGGATAATTTGAATAATTTTGCAGAAGAGATAATAAAAGCGACACAGAGATGGGTACTTTATGATATGGAAAGCGAAAGAAAGACGGCGGAAGCAAAGCAATCCTTGACGAAAGGAAAAAACATGCCGCAGATCTACAGGAGCGTGAGGGGCACGGTAAAGCCGCTTACTACCAGGACGAATTAGGGCTGTAATCGCCGTTTTCTCCCTTTAGTAAAGGGAGAAAACGGCACAGAACGCATGTTCTTTTATTTCTGCCCCCATTGGGGGAAGTGGACGCGGCGCAGCGAAGCGAAGACGGGGACGTAGGGGGGAATTAAGAAGATAATTTCCACCCTCACCCCGGCCCTCTCCCATCACGAAGGGAGAGGGAGAAAAAAGAGACTCTCTTTACCACCACGACCCAGCTTTCGCTTCGCCCGTCTTCGCTACGCTACGCCGTGGCTCGCTATGGCGAGG
>JAISDW010000057.1 GCA_031264445.1 Elusimicrobiota bacterium | reverse complement strand
GTGTACCAAAGGCTGGTGAAAGAATTTATGATATCGGTCATTTGCTTTCTCCTCAGTTTATCACGGCGATTACCGCGCCGGTCTGCAGCTGGTCGCCCTGTTTTACTTTATAGGAAATTCTGCCGCTGCTACGCGCTTTAATTTCCGTTTCCATTTTCATGGCTTCAAGCACCATTACCGGCTGGCCCGCGCTTACCTGCGCGCCTTCCTGCAGCAATATCCTGACAACCACGCCAGGCAGAGGGGATTTTACTTCCGCGCCGCCTGCGTCCGCGGCGGCGGACGGGCCCGCGCTATTTACCACCGCCTGCGCGGCTTCAATGCCTTCTTTAATCTGTACGTCGTACGGCGCGCCGTTGACCGTCGCTTTGCCGTCCCCCAGCGATACCGTAAACCGCTCCCCGCCAACCACGACGGTATAATGCGCGTTTTTGGCGCCGGTCTTCTTTTCAATTTTACGTATGCTGGTTTTGGCCTCGCCCTTTAAGAAAGTTATGCCTTTGTCGCCGCAGGCGGCGGTGATAAAGATATTTTCGTCGGTTACCGGCAGGTTTGCCGCTTCCAGTTTTGCTTTTGCGGGTGCCGCGCCTTTTTTGGGGTCGGCGTCATTGATTTCCAAAACAGTTTTGGCGGCAGGCGCCAAGCCCAGCTGCTGGCCGGCGAGTTTGACAATCTCGGGGTCCGGCGCAACAGGCGTTTTGCCGAAGTATCCCAAAACCATTTTGCCGTAGCCTTCGGCAAACTTTTTCCACGGGCCTAGCATAACATTATTGAAAGCCTGCTGGAAATAAAACTGGCTTACCGGCGTTACGGAAGTGCCGAATCCGCCCCTGCGCACAGCCTCGCCCATGGCGGCGAAGACTTCGGGGTATTTTTCCAGTATGCCGTTATCGCGCATCATCTGCGTATTTGTCGTAAGCGCGCCGCCGGGCATAGGGGCAAAAGGTATCATGGGCTCAACCGCCGTGGCCTCGGGCGGGAGGAAATAATCTTTCATGCAATCCTTAAAAACCTCTTCAGCTTTGATTATTTTATTGATATCAATATCCAGCGTATAATCGCTGCCGCGCAGGGCGTGCCACATGACGATAATATCAGTCTGGCAGGTGCCGCCACTGGCGGGCGCCATGGAAAGGTCAATCCTGTCCGCGCCACCGTCAATTGCGGCCAGATAGCAAGTAGCGCCGTTGCCGGCCGTCTCATGCGTGTGGAAACAGACTTCCACCTCCGGCGGAAGGATTTGTTTTGCAAGTTTTACGGTTTCGCGCACCGTGGCGGGCGTGGCCGTGCCGGATGCGTCTTTAAAGCATACGCTGTCAAATTCTATACCGGCTTTCATAATGTCTTTTAGTTTCTGCGCGTAAAATTCCGGCGTGTGCACTTTGCCTTCTTTGTCCCACCCGGGGGGCAGAGACATCATTGCCACGCTGACCTCGTGCTTAAGGCCGGCTTCTTTGATGCATTTGCCGCTGTAAATTAGATTGTTGACATCGTTAAGCGCGTCAAAGTTGCGGATTGTCGTCATACCGTGCTTTTTGAACATTTGCGCGTGCAGTTTGATTATATCGCTGCTCTGCGAATCCAGCCCCACGACATTAACGCCGCGCGATAGCGTCTGCAGATTTGCGTCTTTGCCGGCGGCTTTGCGGAAATTATCCATCACGTCAAAAGCGTTTTCATTATTATAAAAAAAAGCCGATTGGAAAGCCGCCCCGCCGCCGGCTTCAATGTGGTTTATGCCGGCCTCGCGCGCGGCTTCAACCGCGGGCAAAAAATCTTTGGAAAGCACGCGCGCCCCGTAAACGGACTGAAAGCCGTCCCTGAACGCCGTAACCATAAATTTAATTTTTTTCATTTCAACTTATCTCCTTTAAATCTGTCCGGCGCGGCTCTTTGCCGCGGCTATTGCCAGCGCTATTTTGGCTTTATTGCCGGCGGCGCCCGTTGCGCGCTGTACAGGCTGCGCTTCGGGGAAAAATTTATCAAGCAGCGCTACCAGCTTTTCAAGCAGGTTCATAACGCCCACCATTACTATAAGAAAGACAAAGGTAAGCCCCATGCCCACCACCATAAGTTCAACGCTTTTTATAAATATTTCCATAATTAAACACAGCTCCCGTTAAATATTAAAAATCCATATCGCCCAGCGAAACCGCTTCAACGCCGCCCGCTGTTTTGACGAGTATCCTGCCCGCGCCGTCCAAATCCAAAGCCGTGCCGGTTATAATGCCGCGGCCGGTATCTATGCTTATTTTTTTGCCGAGATAAGGGAAATTTGCCTTATAAGCCGCCCTTATCGCGTCAAAACCGCCCTTTAAAAGGCGGTTATAATTATGCCCGAAAAGCGTCAGGATATCGTTAAGCAGCTTCTTCCTGTGCGGCATGAGGCCGAGTTGTTTAAGGGTTATTGCGGGTTTATCCGTCTTAATTTCACTTTGCGCGATATTAATGCCCGTTCCTATTATTATACCTTTTAAAAAATTATTTTCAAAGACGGCCTCGCTTAATACACCGCACAGTTTTTTGCCGCCGGCAAGGACGTCGTTGGGCCATTTGATATAGGCCGGCGCGCCGTATGATTTCAGCGTATCGCACACGCTTAAAGCCATTGCGTGCGTGAAAGCCGGCTGCGCCGCCTGCGGCTTTAAAACCACGCTGAAGTAAAGCCCCCCGCGTTGCGAAAGCCACGCGCGCCCGCCGCGCCCGCGCCCCGCGGTCTGCGCGGCGGCAAGAACGATGTCAAAATGCCCTAATTTATCAATATTTTCTTTGGCGTAAGCATTGGTGGAGGCAATTTCGTCAAATTCTATAATGTCCATGACATATTTTATATAATTTATACATGAACATACATTATGTAATGTGGGCGGCGTTTTGGATAATTGTCGCGCTGGCTCTTTTTATTGATCTCGTCATTATGGGCAGACATCACGGCAAAGTCACCATAAAAGAAGCCCTGGTTATGGTCGGGGCGTGGGTGTCGCTTGCCGCGCTTTTTGGCGGCGCGGTGTGGCTGTTTCTGGGCCACACAAAAGGTTTGGAATATTTCACGGGATATGTGATAGAATACTCGCTTTCCGTGGATAATATGTTCGTTTTTATCATGATTTTTACCTATTTTGCCGTGCCCGCCGAATATCAGCCCAAAGTCCTGCTGTGGGGTATTTTGGGCGCGGTGGTTATGAGGTTTGCTTTTATCTTTGCCGGCGTGCAGCTTATAACAAGGTTTCAGTTCACTGTTTATATTTTCGGCGCGGTGCTTATTTATACGGCCGTTAAAATGCTTCTGCAAAAGGAAGAAAGTTTTAACCCCGCCGATATGCCGCTGCTTAAATTTTTTAAAAAAATAATACCGCTTAAGGACGGCTACGACGGCGGCAAGTTCTTTGCCAAAGACGCAGGCAGATGGTTTGCCACGCCGCTTTTTGCCGCGGTTTTGGTGGTGGAAGGCTCCGACCTTATTTTTGCGGTGGATTCCATACCGGCCGTGCTCTCTATCACTCAGGACACTTTTATCGTATATACCTCAAATATTTTCGCGATTATCGGCCTGCGGTCTTTGTATTTCCTGCTTTCGGGCATGGCCGGCAAGTTTGAATACCTGAAATACGGCATAGCCGCGGTGTTGGTTTTTGTGGGCGTTAAGATGATAATATCGCATTATTACCATATACCTACGTGGGCTTCGCTCTGTTTTATTGCGGCCGCGCTGATATGTTCAATAATGCCCACGCTGTTTAAAAAAGAGGCGTAGTAATGAAAAAAAAGAATATTCTGTTTATTTTAAGCGGTTCCATAGCATGTTTTAAGGCTTGCGGTCTTATATCCCAGCTGGCAAAAGAGGGCTGCAGCGTCAAGGCGGTCTGTACTCAAAATGCTTTGCAGTTTATAGGCCTTGCCACGCTTGAAGGCCTGACAGGTAAGCCTGTTTACTACGATATGTTCGCCGGCCGCGAAGCGGGTACGGAGCATATTTCCCTTACCAAATGGGCCGATATTACCCTGGTTTGTCCGGCAAGCGGCAATATTATCAATAAAATGGCGGCCGGCATAGGGGACGATTGCGCGACAACGCTCTTCCTTTCGCATGATTTTAAAAAGCCCTTTGTCATTGCGCCGGCAATGAATCAAAATATATATACCAACCCCGCCACGCAGGCCGCTTTAGCCAAACTTAAAAGCTGGGGCGTTGACGTGCTGCCAACGGCTGAAGGCCGCCTTGCCTGCGGCGACGCCGGCCCGGGCCGCATGCTGGAGCCGGCCGCAATCCGCGCCGCGCTGGAAAAATATCTTTAATGAACATCCTTCTTACGCTCGGCGCCACGGCGGAGCCTGTTGACGGCGTCCGTTTTATAACCAATTTAAGCACCGGTAAGACCGGCTGCGCGCTGGCCGACGGCATGGCGCACGCCGGGCACGACGTGCTGGCCCTCTGCGGGCAATACGCGCAGAAGCCGCGGCTGGCCAAAACCCTGATTTTTACTGATTTTGCGGATTTAAACCGCCAAATGCGCGTCCAGCTGGGCGCGCGGGATTTTGACGCGGTCATACATCTCGCCGCCGTCAGCGATTTCAGCGTGAGTAAAGTAATAATTGACGGCAAAGCCTGCGCGCCGGCAAAACTTAAAAAAATCCCGTCCGGCGCGAATATCATGCTGGAGCTTAAAAATAATTTCAAAATAATAGACCGGCTTAAAAAATACGCCAAAAACGACCCTTTTATAATCGGGTTTAAACTGACAAACGGCGCGGCGGCGGAAGCGGCGCGCACGGCGGCGCTGGGAGTCGCGGCGGATTTGGTCGTGTATAACGACCTGCGGGATATGCGCGCGGGCAGGCGCGTCTTCACGCTTTACAGAGACGGCAAAAGCATTGTAAAGTACGTCGGGACGGCCGCGCTTTGCAAGAACTTATTGCGTTTTTGCGTTTAAATTGTTATTCTATACAACACGGACAGCCCGTGCCGTTATACGGGGGCGACTAGTTTCGACAGGTATCGCTGAGGTCCGGTTGCAGGTACCGGTTGGCCAGGCCGGTTAAAACAGGGCCAAAACAATAGTTGGCAACAACTACCAAACCAACTGGGCTACAGCCTAAGTTCCGTTTCTGCGCCAAGGCGGCGGGTGCAGAGCAACGGTCAAATTGCCGCCTGCTGCGGGGAAGGTTCGTTTAGCCTAACCCCGTTTAAGACAAATTAAACAAGTAAAGCCACAGCGGCCCGGGGCATGCGGCTTTACTACTAACCCGGGCTAAACCTGTAGTGGCCGAACTGTATGGATATTTGGACGCGGGTGCGAATCCCGCCGCCTCCACTTTTTGAGTGTTTTTTGCCGCGCGGCTTTCATAGTTGGCGCGGCAACACGATAAAACGGGACGCTTTTTTATATTTTATTTTTAACGGAGCATTTTTATGGCAGAACCTATAAAATTCGGAACGGACGGCTGGCGCGGTATCATCGCGTGGGATTTTACTTTTGAAAACGTGCGCCGCTGCGCGCAGGCGCTGGCGGATTTTATAAACCAGAATTTGCCCTCGGACCTGGAATCTAAAACCCGCATAGTCGCGGTAGGCTATGACAGGCGTTTCCTTTCCGACAGGTTTGCCGCCGATATCGCGAGCATACTTAAACTGAATAAAATTGACGTCGCGCTGCTTGACGGGCCCGTCACCACGCCGGTCATCAGCGCGCTTACTTATACCAAATTCTGGCTCGGCATCATGGTGACCGCCAGCCATAACCCGCCGCATTACAACGGCATAAAAATCAAAATGGCGGGCGGTGCTGCGCCGGGCCGCCTCTGTAAAGAAGTGGAAGCGCTGATAGACCAAAAAACCGTTCTCTATATCCCGGGCCACAATGTTGAACCGGAAGCCGGGCTTGAAAAAATTTATTTCAAATATATCGCGTCGCACGTTAATATGAAGAAAGCGCTTTCGCTGAAAGGCAAAGTAGCTGTGGATTATATGCACGGCAGCGGCGCTGGATATCTGCAGCGGGTATTGCCGCCCGCGCGCGTCATAGCCATTAATGAAAACGCGGACCCTGACTTCGGCGGAATACAGCCCGAGCCGAAGGATGAAACCCTTGAAGCCCTCAAAAAAGCCGTGCCCTCCGGCCGGTGCATAATGGGCATAGCCTTTGACGGCGACGGCGACCGCGTGGCGCTCGTTGATGAAAAGGGCGTATATCTGACGCCGTGCATTGTCTCGGCCATTGTGCTGAACCACCTTATCAAATATAAAAAACTCAAAGGCAAGGTTTTGCAGTGCGTATCAATGGGCTATCTTAACAAACGCATAGCGCGCGCCGCCAAGATGGAATTTGAGGAAGTGCCCGTCGGCTTTAAATACGTGGCGGAAAGGACGCAGCTTGAAGACGTCGCCTTCGGCGCGGAAGAAAGCGGCGGCTACTGCTGGAAGGGCATAATGCCCGAGCGCGACGGCCTGCTGCTTGCGCTTTTTGTTATGGAAATTATGGCCGCGCGCGGCCTGAGCCTTAGCGGGCTTTGCAAAGAGATAGAAAAGCAGTACGGCCTCAGCTGCTATCTGCGGCGCGACGTGCCCCTGTCCAAACCGGCCGACAAAAACAGCGTGACTGAAAAACTCAAAAGAAAACTGCCCAAGAAAATACTGGGCCGCAATGTCGCGCAGATACTTGATTTTGACGGACTTAAAATTATCCTTGATAATGACGACTGGCTTATGATACGCCCCTCCGGCACGGAGCCCGTTTTGAGGCTTTACTCCGAAACGGCGGACAAAAAACAGACCGAGGCTTTCCTTGACTTCGGCGCAAAACTGCTTATTGCAAACAAGATTTAACTTATGAAGAAAATTATTGTGGTTGACGATTCCGCCGTTTTACGCACGACTATGCAGAACGCCCTTGGCAGCGCGGGTTATGAAGTGCTTGCCGCGGTGCAAGGGTCCGCCGGTTTATTTGACGCGCTTGAGCGCGGGATATCGCCGGATTTGATTTTGCTGGATATGTTCTTCCCCGATGAAAACGGCATTGATATTTTGCGTAAAGTTAAAGAAAAGTACCCTTCAATAAAAGTCCTTGTGATAACCGCCCTGAACCGTGCGGCGCTTAACAGGGAAATCCGGCAGAACGGCTGCGATGATATCCTGCACAAACCTTTTGATCTGGACGACCTTACAAACGCCATACAAAGGCTTTCATGGGCCTAGTTTCCCGACATAAGATACGGCCGGAAAGAAGCAAAAAGGCGCAATGACGGCGGTTTTTAAAGCGGCGCGGGGTTTTATAAATCAATGTCAATGCCGACGGGCGCGTGGTCCGAGCCCTGCACGTCGCTTAAAATATAAGCGTTTTTGACTTTTTCGGCGCAGGCTTCGTCAACCATAAAATAATCCAGCCGCCAGCCCACGTTTCGGGCGCGCGCCGCGGTTTTATAATCCCACCACGTATATTGGCGCGGCTCCTTGTTGAACATTCTGAAAGTATCCGCCAGCCCGCCGCCGAAAAACTTATCCAGCCAGGCCCTTTCGCGCGGCAGGAAGCCGGTGGTATTGCGGTTTTGTTCGGGGTGTTCAAGGTCAATTTCTTTGTGGGCGGTGTTAAGGTCGCCGCAGCAGATGAGGTGCTTTTCTTTCATCAGTTTTTTGCAGAGTTTGAAAAATGCCCCGTAATAGCGCAGTTTGTAATCAATCCTGTGCTCGCCCTGGCCGCCGTTGGGAAAATATATCGTCATGAAATAAAATTGCGGATAGGCCAGCAGGATAAGGCGGCCCTCGGCGTCAAATTCTTCCGCGCCCAGGCTGTAGGAAACTTCCAGCGGCTTTTCCCTGCAATATACGCCCACGCCGCTGTAGCCTTTGCGCTGCGGCGCGGAAAAATAGCTGTAATATCCGTCAATATCGCGCAAGTCCGCGGGTATCTGCTCGGGGGAGGCTTTTGTTTCCTGCAATCCTATTATATAAGGGTTTTCTTTCAGCAGCCAGCCCGCAAACCCTTTCTTCCCTATCGCTCTTATGCCGTTGACGTTCCACGACAGAAATTTCTTTACCATAATCCCATAATAACATTTTTTTATAATTGATATAATATTGTTAAAGATAACTGAAAGTAATATAAAACTATGCGCCGCGCTTTCTCTATAATATGTTTGACTTTTTTATGTATGTCCGCGTTTGCTTTTTTTATGCATCGGACGCGTACGGCCCATGCGCGTGAATACGCGCCTAAAATAAAAAAAACATTGCTTAAGGATGGCCTTTTGTATTATTCCGCGGATTTCCCCGATACTGCGAAATTATTGTCGGACACAAAAACGCTGTTTAAACAGGATAATGTTTCTTTTTCAGAGGCGGAAGAATACCGCGCTTACCGCTTCGGCGTTAAAAATAAAGACGATGCTTTGATGTGCAAAATTTCCTTCGCCGCAATGTGGAAGGAAAAAAGAGTTTTCACCCCGGCCAAAGGCATGCTTCTTTTTGATGAATTACTTAATAAATCCGTGGAGGAGCTCTCCGCGGACATTATCAACGGCAATTACACGCCGGAAGAAATTGAAAAAATACAGCAGGAAAAGATTAAGGCCGTTAATTTTGAAGATTTTTATGATGGCGAAGATCCCGGTTTTTCAGCGATAACCCTTGAATTTGTCAGGGGCTATCTGGGTGATTTTGATATAAGGACTTTCCACACCAACATTTTCAGGGATGATTTTGAAATCGGCCCGCTTGAAATATATACGGCATATCCCGCCGGCGAGGCTGCCGCCGCGCTTCAATTGCCGCCTTGCGCCGTCGGCCGCCGCACATTGTCAATAAAAAACCGCCCTATGGAACGCTGGGCCGCAAGCGTCTATCCTAACGGCGCCGTATATTTTGGAATGCGCATAAGACAGCCCTGGGGAAAACCGCTCACGCTCAAAGCGGCTGACATGTACCGCTTTGTTGATGATTTTTTTGAAATAAATAAAGATAAGCTGGTATTAATTTCTTCCTCCGGTCTCGGGACTTCCGGCGGAATGTTAAAACAGAGGTAATAAAAATGAGAAAAGGCAAATATTTTTTGACTTCGGAATCCGTATCCGAAGGCCATCCGGATAAAGTCTGCGACCAGATTTCGGACGCTGTTCTTGACGCTATTTTATCCAAAGATAAAAACGCCCGCGTCGCGTGCGAGACTTATATCACGCGCGGCATGGTGGTGGTGGGCGGGGAAATCACGACCGAAACCTGGGCAGATATTGACGCCATCGCGCGCAAAACAATCCGGGAAATCGGCTACACGCATCACAAATACGGTTTTAACGCGGATACCTGCGCGGTGGTAAACGTCATCGGCCGCCAGTCGCCCGACATCAGCCAGGGCGTCAATACCGGCGGCGCGGGCGACCAGGGTTTTATGATCGGCTACGCGTGCAGGGAAACGCCCGAATACATGCCGCTGCCGCTGCAGCTCGCGCATGAAATTTTGCTGCGCCTTACCGGCCTTCGCAAGAATAAAGTTTTAAATTATATCGGGCCGGACTCCAAATCCCAGATAACCGTTGAATATCATGACGGCAAACCCGTGCGCGTGGATACCGTCGTCCTTTCCACTCAGCATACCGAGGAGATTTTGGACAAAACGGGCAAAAAAATAACGGAAGCCTCTAAAAAAGAACTTATAGCAAAAGCCGTCCTGCCCGTAATCGGCAAATGGGCGGACGCAAAAACAAAATATCTTATCAATCCCACGGGCAAATTTGTCATCGGCGGCCCGCAGAGCGACACCGGCATGACGGGCCGCAAAATCATCGTGGATACTTACGGCGGCCGCTGCCCGCACGGCGGCGGCGCATTCAGCGGCAAAGACGCGACTAAGGTTGACAGGTCCGCCGCGTATCTGGCGCGCTATATCGCCAAAAATGTCGTGGCAAGCGGCGCGGCGGAAGAATGCACCGTTCAGATAGCTTATGCCATCGGCCGCGCCGAGCCCGTTGGCTTTTACCTTGATACCGGCGGCACCGGCAAAACGCATGATGATAAAATCACGGCCGCGTGCAAAAAAATCTTCAAAATGACGCCGCGCTCCATAATAGACCACTTCGGTCTGCGCCGCCCGCTGTACGCAAAAACCGCGGCTTACGGGCACTTCGGGCGGGATATCTTCCCGTGGGAGAAGACGGACAAAGCCGCGCAGCTCGCTAAGATATTGCTAAAATAAAAAGGCAAACGCGGCGGCAAACCCTTGGCGGGAACGGGTGCCGGAATATGCTATTATAATTGGAAAGGAGCGCGGATATGATAAAAGATATGATAAAAAACAACAGAGGTTTTACTCTTACGGAAGTTATGGTTACGGTGCTGCTTTTGGGCATAATCAGCACAATAGCCATACCGCAGTATTTAAAAACGGTGGAAAAGCAAAAAGCGGTTGAAGCCCTGCACCTGCTTTCCGCCATCGGCAGATCGGAGGAAAGGTATTATGTCATCAATGAAGTTTATACCGAAGATTACTCCGACCTGGACGCCGACCTTGTGGACCGCTCAACCAAAACTGCGGCTTCCGGCACTACTTTTAACAACAGCGCGTTTAGATTTGTGCTTGAAGGCGATGCCACTCCTCAGGTAACGGCCATAAGGAATGATGCTGTCGAGCCGCCCTACTGCTTGATGAGGGTACATGAGACCGGCGTAGTCTGTTGTGAAAGCAGGGACGAAGATCTCTGCGCCCTATTCGGCGTTAAAGAAATCGGCGTTGATGATGACTGTGAAGATCTAAAGTGTTTTCCATGAACGCCTGTGCCGTTTTCCTACTTTCGTAAAAAGAGCGAGCGGCGCACCGACGGCAAAAACCGATATGCGTTTGAATATTCAGAAAACAGTTGACATTTAACTAATTTAGCCGTAAAATATAATCATAGCCTGCAAAGGCTATGCGACGAAATTACATACCTGGGAGGGTATCTTATGAATAAAAAGGGTTTTACCCTTATTGAGTTGCTTGTTGTAGTTTTGATTATCGGTATTCTGGCCGCCATCGCGTTGCCGCAATACTTCAGAGCGGTTGAAAAATCCCGCTCTACGGAAGCGCTGTCCATTATGGGAACTCTGGCTGCCGCTATGGAAAGGGCCAGACTGGTGAGTAGCGACGCCAAGTATCCTACCACTATTGGAGGCTTGGATATCACATTCCGTGATAGAGACGGCAAAGAAATCTCGGGTGCTACCTGGAACACAAAGAACTTCACAATTGCAGTTTCCGGCGACACCGAAGCTACTGGGTTAGTCACGGCTACCAGAAGCGGCGGCGGCAGCGCCTATACGATAACCAGATATTACAACAGCGGCAAGATGGATTGTTCTGGTGATACCGGCATCTGCGATTCGCTTGGCATAAAGTAATTATTTAGTAAAACCAATAAATATCCCCCCGTGTAACGGGGGGATTTTCTCATACGGGCATAGCCCTTCTTCACCAGCTACTACTAAAAGTAGTTCCACTAACTCTCATTTGCTCTTCTTAAACGGACTGTTTTCAAACGGTAACATCCCATTCTGCTCGTCT
>JAISDW010000056.1 GCA_031264445.1 Elusimicrobiota bacterium | reverse complement strand
AATAATCTTTTTTCTTTCTTCTTCAGATATATTGTCGGTCGCGGATATTTCTTTGGCAAAGGTATCCAAATCAAGCCCCGCGCCATGCGCTTTAGCTAAAGCTATGCCGTAATCTTCCACATTATAGCTTGATTTGCCCTTTATTTTCTTTATGGTTTGGGTAGCGCCCGCAAGCGTTGTTATAAGATTGCCCCAAAAAACATCCTGGTAGCCGCTGCCGCAAAGAGTACAGTTGTTTTTCTTTGCCAGGGCGTCAAGTTCCGCCGTTAATTTAGGCGATGAGTTTTGCGGATAAAAGGCTTCTTCGCAGGTAGAAATAGCATTTATTCCGTTTTCAGCGCATACTTTAAAAGCATCGTAGACGTCACGGAATAAACTTAGAGTAGTAATTATACAGGCGTCGGGTTTAAGCTGCGATAGTATTTTGCCGGCGTCTTTGACGTCGTTGACAATAATCCCTTTTTTATCCGACCCGATTATTTCCCCGATTTCCTTACCGATTACATTCGGATTAACGTCAAACGCGGCGCCGATTTCCCCGCCTTTGTCATACACATCACGCATTGTGTATACAGACATCTTGCCGCAGCCGTACTGCGCAATCCTTAATTTCTTATCCATAATCAGCCTCCCAGTCTTTCGAAAATACGATAGTCCCTACGACGGAATATCGCTACGTTTTTATTATAACATATAAAATCCGCTTCATTCATCTTGCCCGCAGGGGCAAAATCTCGTGACGGGGACGGAGGAACTGGCATATTTAATATCATTTATTTTTGAAATATTGTTTTACGCGCGTCTGCGCGTTTTTCCGCAAATTATAATAATAGAGCGGGATATCGTTTTCGTGAAACACTCCCAAAGGGAAATACGCGCGGGATTCTTTGGCCGAGCTCCATTTGTCTCTGTCAGCGGTGGAACATATTATTGTACCCCTTTTCTTGTCAATCCTGGCGTCGGCCAAATGTTTGAATTTCCGCTTCGTCACTTTGCCGTCTTCACTTACGTAAAGCGAGGCGATATTTTCTTCTTTTGGCGCTGGCTCTTCGCTTGTTTTCCAGGAAACGGGGTTAATCAAAACGGACTTTGCATCGGACATAGGATTTTTCCCCTCAACCCGCGGCGCTTCGGTATTATAGGAAATTATTACGCCAATGTCGTCCGGGTGTTGTGCCGGTTTTAAATGCCGGTTTTGCCTGTAAAAGTCTTCGGTAACGGCAGCTCCGATAACATAAGCGGCTATCATTCTTTTATAAACTTCCGGATTTTCTTTCAAATATCCGCTGAGCAGCAGCATAAGCATTATCGAGCCTTGGCTGTGGCCGACCAAAATAAAAGGCCTGCCGCCGTTGAAATTTTTTATGTAATAATCAAATGCGGCAACAATATCCGTTTGCGGAACACCGCCAAAATACCCCATCGCGTCCTTTCCCGCGGACATTACAAAAGCCGCGTCCAGCTGCCTGTAATACGGAGCGAAAATATTGCCGGAGGTCTTAAAAGCGTCCGCGCGGTACTTTAAATAAAATTCCGCCCAATAGCGCATTTCGGGATTATTAATATCTGACACGGGATATTTATCGCCCGCGCGCCAGGAAGTCGGGTAGACAAAAAAAACATCGGCTTTTTTTATTTTTTTAGGCATTGACAGCCAATTATTAGGGTCGGAATAATCCGAAGGCGCGATATTATCGCCCGCTGAAGGCACTTTGAATTTCTCCCCCGCGTTGTGCGGGATAATGCCCTCTATCCACCGGGTATTTTTATTTTCGGCTTTTAAAGAGCAAATGCAGGAAAACAGAAATATACAAATAACAAATATTTTATTAATCATAATTTTACCTCCCAAAAATTAAAAAGCGGGGCAAACAATACGCGCAGCAATGCTATATCAAAATTTTAACAAATTTAATCTAAAATTTTATATTTAACGTTTGTGTATTATTTGTTTCCCAAACGCGCTTTACAAAATGTAAGCTTTTTCGTTACCGCTATGCATAAAATAATCTTTACCACCCAGAGCTAAACATACCTTCTCATATTCACCATTGTTTCTGGTATAACATACAATGCTTCCTGCTTTACCGCCTGATTCCTGCGCTACGAAGCCATTCTCATTTATAATTATTGCTAAAACAAAAGAGGAGGCATCATAATTACCATCCAAAAATGCGTTTGTATCGCTGTTATTTATCCGAAACTGAATATTATTTATAAGGCATGTTCTATCGGTACAGCTATCACCAAGCGTTATATCCAAGTCGTCGAAGCTTGCCGTATGATTGCCGGTAGTTAAGCGGTATCTTTCCTCAGCCTGGTAAATGGCTTTAAGCATAGGCAGCGCGGCTGAAGCCCTGCTTTTAAGCACGGCTATGCGGTACTGTGGCAAGGCAATAGCGGCGAGAATGCCGATTATAAGCACAACAACAAGCAGTTCTATTAACGTGAAACCTTTTTTACTTTTTATATTTTTCATACTTTTTGCCCTCTTATAGTCCGTTATTTTTTAACCCTGCTAATAGGCCAAACAAAAACGGCTGTTATGTTTGAGCCGAATTCACTGACCCAAAATATAACAGCCATGGTTTGCCGCCCGAAAG
>JAISDW010000018.1 GCA_031264445.1 Elusimicrobiota bacterium | reverse complement strand
CCAGAGTGAGGCCAAAACGCCGTAAGCGGCGATAAAACAGGCTATTGTCAGCGCTGCGGTATCGGGCGCGTTTTGTATGATATTGCCGAAATTATTGAGCGTAAGCAGCCCTGCAAAAGCCAGCGTCGTACCCGCAAAAGCCAGGAATTTTGCCGCGCGCGGCAAAAATTTACACAGGGCGGCGGTAATCAGCGCGCCGGCCAGAGGAAAAGCTATCGGAAAATAAAGCGTCATAATGCACCCCCGAAGATTTTTGCGATATACCCCAGCGGCACATAAGAAAACACGCCCAAAAGCAGCGACACTGCGGCCAAAACAACCACCGATATAAGCATTTGATGCGGGGCTTCATGTTTGTCTTTTTTGTATTCTTTGGGGCCTGACGCTATAAAAATTATATAAAACACGCGGCTCAGGTAAGCCAGCGTAAGCGCGGCCGCCGCGGCGAATATGGCAATAACCGGCCAGGGTGCCGTGCGCGCCGCGCCGGCAAAAACCATAAATTTGCTGAAGAAGCCGCCGAAGGGCGGTATCCCCATAACCGATAAAGCGCAGAAAGCGAAAGCAAAAGCCGTGATCGGCAAAGTTTTTGCCAAACCGCCCATTTGCGTGATGTCTTTGGTATGCGTTTTATGCTCTATTATGCCCGCGCAGAGGAAGAGCCCGCCTTTTGCCGCGCCGTGCATAAGTATAAAAAGCAGTGCGCCGCCCATGCCCATAAAACCGCCGGCGGCTATACCCAAAAATATAAAACCCAGCTGGCTTATGGTGGAGTAGGCTATAATCCTTTTAATATTGTTTTCTTTCAGCGCGCTTGCGCCGGCAATCAGCGAGCTTATGCCGGCGACGTACATCACAAGCTGCGCCATATCCGGGTCAAGCGGTATATAATAAAATATTCTCGCGAAAGCAAACACGCCTATTTTGACTAACACGGCCGCGTGCAGCAGCGCGGTGACCGGGCTCGGGGCCACGCCGGCGTCCGGCAGCCAGCAGGAAAACGGGAAAATCGCCGATTTGGAAAACGCGGCCAGTATTATAAAAGTTGCCGCCGCCACGGATATACCTGTGCCGCGCAGCCGCGTTAAATCCAGCGTGCCGGTATCGTCGGCTATGGCCACCGCGGCCAGCAGCAGAAACAGCGCGCCGAAAACGGTTATTATAAAAGTTTTATTGGCTTTAAGTATATCTGCGGGAGCGCGGAAATAGCCCACCAGCCGCCAGGAGCAGATGGCCGTTATCTCCCAGAAAACGAACAGCCAGATAAGATTGACGCTGTAAACAAGGCCCGTCATCGCGCCCAGGAACAGCATTGCGATAGCGTAAAACTCCGTCTTATAAGGGCCTTCGGTTATATAACCCTGCGAATAATACATTATTATAAAACTGAGGAAAGAACTCGCGCAGGCCATGTATGCGCCCATAAGGTCGCCAACAAGGCGTAAATCCATACCCATGGGCATATAAAGCACAAAGCCGCCGGTATAACCGCGGCTTGTATAATGCAGCGCGAGCAAAGAAAGAATAAATGTGAGCGCCGCTGAGCAGAGGGCCGTTTTGCCGCTGTCGCCGCCGAGACGGCTGGCGATAATAACCAGAATGCCGCCGATGAGGGGAAATAAAACCGATACGCTAATAATGCCGTTTATGTCAAACATGAAAATATTTTAGCAAATAAAAGCTGCTATGGACAGGGGGGCCGTAATTCTTGTAAAATACAGAAAACGGAGAATATTATATGAAACAACTGCTAATCATTCTGCTGCTGGCCGGCGGCGGGTATTATATTTACCATAACGGCTTCCTTAAAGTCTTAAGCGACATAAAACTCAGCCCGAAGGAATTTGTTTCCGATATAAAGGGCGCGGCTTCTTCTTTAACGGCGCAGGCAACGGACGGCCTGCCCGCGCGCGCGGCTGAAAGGACGTGCCCCGCGCCGGTATCAAAAGAAAATTTCACCGCGCTGGAAAGCGCGGCGTTTACCTCCCGTAATTCCAAAGCGGCCTATGCTCTGGCGGAAATGGCTTACGGCCTGGGTATGGAAGAGAGCGAAAGCGTCATAAACAAATATCTGGCCGCATTCACCCGCGCGTCGGAAAAGAACCGCATTCTTACGCTCATTACGAAATATAAGGATAAGGAAAGCCTGGATATGCTTAATAAATTTTTCATACGCGGCGTTTTCGCGCGTAAAACGCTGATGCGTAAAATAGCGGATTATAAAACGCCGGAAGCCGCGGAAGTTATCCAGGCCGCCGTAGACAGCAAGACGGCCGCCCTTCGCGCCGCCGCGCTGGAAGTTTACGAAGAAGTCAAGAACGAGCCGTGGTACACTTCTGGCATTCAGAAGAAAAGCACTCTCGCCGCGCAGCATACCAATGAAATTTATAATATACCTTTAAATTGACGGACGGGGATTAAATTATGAATATAAGCGAAATCAATAAAAATATCCAGCGGGAGAGCCTTTTCCTGCAGGATTTGCGGCATGAAATTTCAAAAGTAATCGTCGGGCAGAATGATTTTATAGATAAAACCCTGGCGGCCCTTATCGCCGGCGGGCATGTGCTTATAGAGGGCGTGCCGGGCCTTGCAAAAACGCTTACGGTAAAAACGCTGGCGCAGGCTCTGGCGGCAAGTTTCCAGCGCATACAATTCACGCCGGATTTGCTGCCGGCCGACGTTACGGGCACGCTTATTTTTAATCCCAAAGAGGGCACTTTTTACCCGCGCAAGGGGCCCGTGTTTGCCAATCTTGTGCTGGCGGATGAAATTAACCGTTCCCCCGCCAAAGTGCAGAGCGCGCTGCTTGAAGCGATGCAGGAACATCAGGTGACTATCGGGGAGCAGACTTATAAACTGCCGCATCCTTTCATGGTGCTTGCCACGCAAAATCCCGTTGAGCAGGAAGGCACCTACCCGCTGCCCGAGGCGCAGGTTGACAGGTTCATGTTTAAGCTGCGCGTGGACTATCCTACTCGTGAGGAAGAAAAGATTATTCTTGAGCGCATGTCGCGCGCCGAGCAGCCGCAGATTACGGCCAGAATTAATATCGATACCATTTTGAGGGCCCGCGCTGCGGCCGACGGCATTTATATTGACGATAAAGTCAAAAATTATATAGTTGACATCGTTTTTGCCACGCGCAGCCCGAAGGATTTTAAGCTGGACGAAATCGCCTCTTACATACTTTACGGCGCAAGCCCGCGCGCTTCAATTTCCCTTACGCAGGCCGCCAAGGCTTGGGCTTTTCTGGACGGGCGCGGCTACGTGACGCCCGAGGACGTCAAAGAACTGGGCCCCGAAGTGCTGCGCCACCGCCTTATACTCAGCTACGAAGCCGAGGCGGAAAACATAACCTCCGAAGACATAATCAAAAAAATCTTCGCCACGGTGGAAGTGCCTTAATTTATTAAGAAAAATTATGAAACTTTATCACGGAAGTAATATTGCAGTTAAAACGCCGGAAATTATGCCTACGCAAAGAACGCTTGATTTTGGCGGCGGATTTTACACAACGCTGAATTTTGAACAGGCGGCGGAGTTTGCCAAAAAAGTCGTTTTGCGCTCCAAAAAGTTTGGGTTGACGGAGGGCATCGCCACTGTTTCGGAATACGAATATAATTTTGAAACGGCTGAAAAAACATTGAGAGTTTTAAATTTTGACGAACCGGATAAAGCGTGGCTGGAATTTGTTGTCGGCAATCGTCAGGGCAAAAATTTTGATAAAGGATACGATTTAGTTGCCGGCCCCGTTGCAAACGATAATGTTTACACTGTTATAGGGTATTATGAGGACGGCTCTTTTACGGAAGAAATGGCAATCTCCGCACTGAAAATAAAAAAATTATTCACGCAAATTGTCCTTAAAACCGATAAAGCATTGGCATTGTTAAAATTCGCCAAGAGCGCAAAAATATAAATTCAGGCGTAAAGTATGGAAAACAAAAACGCAAAACTGCCGTTAAATATCACCGTTTCCGCAATAGTTCAAAATTTTGTGGCCAAACGGAAAGTTGGTGAAAGAAAAGCGCTGGAATTGCTTTATAAATCCAAACTGTATTCGCTTTTGGAAACGCCGGAAACCGCGCTTTGGCATTTAAGTCCGCTTCTTCTTTGCGATATGCTGATTGAGGAAATAGACACGGGAAAAATAATCTTTCCGGAGGAACAGTAGCATGAGCGAAAGGTCTAAATATTTAGTTTTTGCGATTGAGGCATACAAAAAAGCGCGCAAATTAAACGGCGCACAGGTTTACGATTTATTTAATAAATACGGTTTTTTTGATTATATCACCGATTTTTATGAAACTTTGCATATTCAGGGTACGCGCTATCTTTTGGAAGAGTTAGACGAGTATCAAAGATATCAAGACAGCGGCAAAGGGAGCGCCAAGGCTTAGCGAAGCCGAGGCGGAAAACATAACCTCCGAAGACATAATCAAAAAAATCTTCGACACTGTGGAAGTGCCTTAATTTATAAAAAAGTATGGAAAACAAAAACGCAAAATTACCGTTAAATATCACCGTTTCCGAAATAGTTCAAAGCTTTGTGGCCAAACGGGAAGTGGATGATTGTAAATACTAAGCAAAAAACGGTGGTCAGTAATGGTGGTCAGAAAAAGTGGTCGGAAACCCTTGTTAAAGTATTTGAACTGATACATAAAAACTCCAAAATCACAAGGAAAGAATTATCTGAAACGCTGAAAATCAATCCTTCCGCCATACAGAAGCACATTGCCAAACTCAAAACGCTGGGCTTTATCGCCCGCGTCGGTCCGGATAAAACGGGTTATTGGAAAGCTATTAAAGAAAGCAAAAAATAAGGTTTTAAAATGCAAACTTCTGATATTTTAAAGCGCGTAAGACGCATAGAAATTGAAACCGGCAAGCTGGTCAGCGAGACTTTTGCCGGCGAATACCTCAGCGTCTTCAAAGGCCAGGGGATAGAGTTCGCCGAAGTGCGCCAGTATATCGCGGGCGACGACGTGCGCTCAATAGACTGGAACGTATCGGCCCGCACCGGCGGCGCGTATGTCAAAAAATTTAACGAAGAGCGCGAGCTCAGCGTAATGATAGCCTGCGATGTTTCGGGCTCACAGTTCTTCGGCTCCTCGGGCAGATTCAAGAGCGAAGCCGTGGCGGAGCTCGGGGCGGTTTTCGCTTTCTCCGCCATTAAAAATAATGATAAAGTCGGGCTCTTTTTATTTTCCGACAGGGCGGAACTTTATATCCCGCCCCAAAAAGGCAAGCGCCACGCGCTGCGCATCATAAGGGAACTGCTGGCCTTTAAACCGCAGGGCAGGGGCACGGATATTTCGCTGTGCCTCAACACTTTAAACCGCGTAATAAAGCGCAAAGGCATTTTGCTTTTGATATCGGATTTCCAGGATAAAGGATACGAAAAACCTTTGCGCCTCGCCGCGCGCAAATTTGACCTTATACCCGTAATGGTGCGGGACCCGCTTGAAACCGCTTTCCCCAAAACTCATGTTTTTATAAATATTGAAAGTGCCGAGGACGGGCGCGCGGCCGCGCTTACGCCGCGCGGCAAAACCGCGGGGGAAATTACTGCGCTGCACGCGCAGAATGCCGCCGCTGCCGCCAAACTTTTTGCCGCCGCCGGCGCGGATTTCATAAATATAAACGCGGCTGCGGGCGTCGTCGGGCCGCTGGTAAAATTTTTCAGACAAAGGTCAAAAAAATTGAGGAAATAAAAGGATTAATTATGAAAAAAACAATTATTTTACTGGTATCGCTGTTTTCTGTAATTTTTATCGGGTATAGATACGGATTGATAGCGCTTGATAATAAAAATTTATATAAACAAGAATTAAAAACTGAGGAGCAAAAAATATTGCCTCAAGAGGAAAATAACCAAAAAACGGCAGATGTCGATAATAAGCGGATTTTGATTGAATTTTCGGGCAGTAATTGGGCATGGGCGTTTTTTTATAAGGGAACGGTCGTTTGTAATGACGGGACAATTTATAGTTTTAATTTTTCTGGCGATCGGACAATTGCCAACTTGCTTAGCCAAGACCCCGCATTAAGGGAGTTAAATGAAATAATTTTAAACCGGGCAACGCAAAGTTCTGAAAAAATGTCGGAGACGGATTTACAAGAGCTCAAAAATTACTTAAAAGGCATAAAAGCAACTTATAAAGAACAATCTGTTGCCAATGACGAAGGACAAAGCTCAATTAAATTTTATGATTTTGAAAAAAATGAAAAGATAATTATTAAATCTTGCGGCGATCGGAATATTACCAACAAAAGTAAAAATATTAACAAGATACTGAAAATATTACAAAAATACTCATTAACTCCGGTTTGTCTAAAATATGAAAGCGGTTTATAATATTTCGTATACCCATTGCGAGGCGCGAAGCGGCGCGGCAATCCGGCCGTTAAAAAAGGCTCTCCGGATTGCTTTGTTTACGCTCGCAATGGCGGCTTGTGTTTTCGCTCAATCGCCTGCAAATTCCACTACAGCGCAGATTATTTTAAAACCGGAAAAGACCGAGTTCGCGCGCCCGTTTGAAATTGAAGTCCTGCTGAGCGCGCCGGCGCAGTGGGATAAGGCGCAATTTGAAAGCGGCATTTTTGAAATTATTTCCGCGCGGCGTGATGGGGAAAATATTTTGAAAACTATTTTTACCGTTTTGCCGCTGGATTTGGGGGAGGCGGATTTCCCCGCGCTTGCCTTTACGGATGAAAACGGTCAGGAAATAAAAACCGAGCCTTTTAAACTTGAAATCAAGCCCACAAAAACCAAAACTAAAGCCAAAGGTTTGATTGATATCCGTCCGCTTTACAGGCCTTTCAACTGGGTTTATGCCGGCGGCTGGGGTTTACTGGCGGTTTTGGCGGCCCTGTTGTTTTATTTTATCCGCCGCCGGCGTCCTGCGCCGGCCGCCCAGCAGGCCGCAGGGCTTTATAACGACGGCAGGCCGTATCACATAATCGCTCTGGAGCAGATTGATAAACTGATTGCCGAAAATATTTGGGAACAGGGTCTGCATAAGATTTTTTACATACGCGCCGTTGACATTTTGTGCGATTATTTTTCCGCGCGTTTTAAAGTAAACGCGCACCGCTATACCAGCAGGGATTTGGTCAGCCGTATGCGCACGGTTCCGGCGTTTAAGGGCAATATTTATAATTTGCGCGGTTTTTTGCAGTCGGCGGATTTGGTAAAATTTGCAAACGTCGCGCCTACGGCCGCCACGCGCGATTTGGATTTGAACTTGCTCAGAACGATAATTGAAGAAACAAAACAACCGGAACCCGTCATTCCCGCCCCGCCCGTTGCTGGCTGAAAGTCATGCCGCAGCGCGGCGAAGGCGGAACTTTGCGGGGGGATTGTTTTGATTTTGGATATTTAGGCAGTTTTCTCCCTTTAGTAAAGGGAGTGCCACGCCATAGCGAAGCGAAGGCGGGCGAGGGATTTAATTTTGCCGTATATCCAATTTTAAAACATTGCCCCTTGCAGAAGAGAGTGGAAATAAAGGAGAAAGTATGAAAGTCTGTTTATTGGCATTATTGACCGGCATACTTACGGGGGGGATTTTTACGCTTATCAAATTACCTTTGCCCGCTCCTAATGCTTTGCCGGGCATTTTGGGTATCGTGGGGATTTATATAGGTTATTTAGCGGTCGGATTATTTAGATAGAAAAATAATATATTGCGGAAATTGCGATAGATATTTTGTTTGTCATTCCCGAAGGTCGTAATCGGGAATCTGAAAAAGGCCGGATGCCCGATAAAAACATTCGGGCATGACAACATGGAACGCGGTAAAACTTTGGCCGGGATAATTCTTATTTTGACAATATAAAAAACCAAAAAGGCGGGCTTTGTGTGATCTATCTTAAAGGAAGGTTTTAAAATGAAAGGAATTTTAACGGGATTTTTGGCGGTATGCTCTCTTTGCATAACCTTGTCCGTATTGTTTTTTGTGGGCAAATTCGGGCCGAAAATAAATGAACTCGGCGAAATCGGCCTTTCCGGTTTTGCTTATGCCGCCAAACAAAAATTTTCGGACAGTCTTGAAGACATGCTGGCTTACAGCTTCAAACCTAGAAATAATGATTATGCAAAAGCTTTTAAAACAAGCCGCATAATAGCGATACGCAAAGACCCGCAGGCGTTTTTCAATCTGGCTTATATGTACGAAAACGGCAAATTTATTTTT
Source organism: Elusimicrobiota bacterium (assembly GCA_031264445.1). Taxonomy (GTDB): domain Bacteria; phylum Elusimicrobiota; class Elusimicrobia; order Elusimicrobiales; family Elusimicrobiaceae; genus Proelusimicrobium. Next base: position 12,458 of record JAISDW010000018.1, on the reverse strand, counting down.
GAAGACCCTGTAAAAGCAATGGATAATTATCAAAAAGCGGCGGATTTGGGATATGCGCCCGCGCAGATAAACCTTGCCAATATGTATTTTTACGGCCGTGCGGCGCGTAAAGATTATAATGCGGCGTTTAAGCTGTACGAAGCCGCGGCAAAACAAAATAATGCGGCCGGATTATATAATCTTGCCGTAATGTATTACAACGGCTACGGCGTGGAACGGGATTATAAAAAAGCTCTTGAATTGTTTCAGAAAGCGGCCTCGCTCGGATTGGACTATGCGGCATACGCTTTGGGTTTAATGTATTATGAAGGCAGAGGCGCGGAAAAAGATTATAAAAAAGCATTGGAGCATTTTTTAAAAGCTCAGAATATCCCTCCGGCCGCGCATACGGCGGGCCTTATTTATCTGCGCGGTTATGCCGGCGAGCAAAACGAACAAAAAGCCCTGGAATATTTTTCCAAAGCGGGCAAAGCCGGCTATGCAAGGTCTCAAATATATTTAGGGCTTCATAAAGATAAAACAAACCGGCCTGATAAACCGGAAAATACGGGCGCTTCCCCGCTCAAAACGGCGGTGTTGTCTGACACGCGTGCGCAGGCGGTTCCCGATAATACCGGCAGTAATATTGCTGGAAATGTGCCGCCGGCGCGGCAGTTGCCGGTTAAACCAAGTCAGCCGGCTGCACGGCAGGAGCGGGCAAAACCCAAACAGCCGATTACGCAAGTTAAAAAGCCGGATAATAATAACGGCGAAAAAACTGCTAAAAGTGAGCTTGCCGAAGCATTATCTCAATACCGCTGCGGGGATTATATTTGGGATAAAAGCAAAGATGACGGCAGGGAATTGTTAGGAAAAAATTGTGGTACATCTTTTTTATTCAAATCATCGTCGGAGGCTGAGTTTAACTGTTTTTATGAAATAGCAATGCAGGGATATGCGTATGCGCAATGGAAATTTGGCTACTACTATTATTATGATAATAATGATGAAAAGAGGGCTGCGGAATGGTATTATAAAGCAGCGCAGCAGGGATTTGTAAGGGGACAGTTATACTTGGGAACTATATTTATGGGTGTTGATGATAAAAAATATGCTGAATGTACATATAGAGCGGCGGTACAGAATAATGCAGATGGAGCGCGATGGCTTGCGGTAGCCTATGAAAAGGGACGCGGCGTACCGCGGGATTATGAAAAAGCTTATAAATGGATATCCAAAGCAGAAACTATAGCAAAAAGTGAAAATAGTATATCACTTAAATATATTCAAGAAGACAAACAACGCATATATAAAAAATTACACGGCCGGAAATGAAATATTACAGAATGTCATAGTTAAAGGTAGCGTGTTATCTTTAATCATAATTGCGGAAGGTGCGATAGATATTTAGGTTGCCATTCCCGAAGGTAGTAATCGGGAATCTGAAAAAGGCCGGATGCCCGATAAAGACATTCGGGCATGACAACGGAGAAATGGTTTACTTTAATAAAAAATGAATAAGCATACTTTTTTAAAATATTTAATTTACGGCATAATCGCTTTAATTGCAGTAGCGGTTTTATGCGCGCTTGCGTGGCTTTTACTCCAAAAATATTCTTTCGCCAATCCCGCGCTGCTTTGGCTTTTTGCGCCGGCGGCCGCGCTGTGTATTGCCGCCGCGTTTATCAGACATTTTTTGCGCCCCGCTTTAAAATACCCGCTGCCCGCCGGCTGCAAAACGCGCTTCAGCATTGCCGCCGCTTTTGCAAACTGGCTAAGCTTTGCGCTTTGCTGCGCGGCTCTGTTTTTGTGTCTTATCGCGCTTGCGCGCCCGCGCACTGAGGGCAAAACCGTAATCCCGCCCGCCAAAGGTATAGATATAATGATGGTTATAGATATATCCAACAGCATGAGCGCGGTTGATTTTGAGCCCGACCGCCTCGGCGCGGCAAAAAATACCGCGCTTAACTTTATAAAAAAACGCGCGAGCGACAGGATAGGCATAGTGCTTTTTGAAGATTTTGCCCTGCTGCAATGCCCGCTTACGCTTGATTATTTCGCGGCGGAAGACTATATAAAAAATATCAGACTCGGCATGCTGGGCGGCATGGGCGGCACCGCGATTGGCGACGGCATTGCGGCCGCCGCCGCGCACCTTAAAAACAGCGCGGCAAAGAGCAAAATAATAATTTTACTGACGGACGGGGAGAGCAATACCGGCGTCATAGGCCCCATGCCGGCCGCCAAAGCCGCGCAGTCTTATGGTTTGAAAATTTATACCATAGCCATGACTTCCGACGGTACCGCGCGCCTGCCGCCGGCGGAAAGCCTTTTGGGCAGGGTTCGCTATATGCCAATTGAGCCCATGACCAAAGAGGCGGAGGCGCTTTTGCTTGAAATCGCCAAAATGACCGGCGGCGAATTTTACCGCGCCCGCAATACGCTGGAGCTTGAAACGATTTACTCCAAAATAGACGCGCTTGAAAAGACGGAATTTGAAGAAGCCCCGCAGATTAATTATATTGACGAATATCATGGTTTTCTCGTCTGGGCCGTCGTTTTGCTTGTTATCGCTTTTGTCTGCGATAAATTTATTTTTATAAAAATACCCTGAGGTCGGTTTTATGGAATTATTTGCCAATCCTTTCGCTTTTGTTTATATGGCCGTCGCGGCGGCGGCTATTGCCGCACTTTGGTACTTCGGCAATTTAAGCCGCAAAAGCGCGCTCCGGCGGCTTTTAAGCGCGGATAATTATAATAAACTCGCGCCCGCGGGCCTCGCGCGGCGGCGCGCGGTAAGGGACGCGCTTTTCCTCTGCGGGCTGGGTTTGCTGTTTATCGCGCTGGCCGCGCCGCAGTGGGGCCGCGGGAAAATTACGGCGCAGGCGCAGTATTCGCAGGCCGTTGCCGCGGTTGACGTTTCCGCCTCAATGCTCGCGCAGGATATAAAACCCGGCAGGCTTGAAAGCGCAAAAATCATGCTGGCAATGCTGCTGGAAGGCATGCGCAATGAAAGGCTCGGCATTATTGCTTTTACCTCGCAGGCTTATCTGCAATGCCCCGTTACCACCGATACCGCCGCGCTCAAAACGCTTGCCGGCGCGCTTTCAACGCAAAGCCTGCCTGTGCAGGGCACCGCGCTTGCGCCCGCGGTAAAACTGGCGGCAAAAATGCTGGGGCCTTACGCGGGCAAAAAAGCCCTTGTCCTGATTACCGACGGGGAAGACCATAATCCGCAGGATATACAGGCCGCGCTTAAAGAGGCGCGGGAAAACGAAATAAAGATAATAGCCGTCGGCATAGGCAGCGCGGAGGGGGAACTTATCCCCGTAATATCGCAGGACGGCGCGAAGACTTATAAAAAAGACGCCGAAGGCAAAATGGTTTTGACAAAGCTGGACGAGCAGGCTTTAATTTCTCTCGCCCGCGAAACGGGCGGCGTTTACATAAAATACAATACGCCGCAGCAGACGGCGGACGATATCGCCGCCCAGCTCGCCGCGCTGGACAGGACTTTAACGCAGTCCAATGCGCGCGCCGTGTATAAAAACCGATACCAGCTGCCGCTTTTTGCGGGGATAATTTTGCTTTTGGCGTCTGTACTTATTCCTCTGAGAAAGGTAAAATAAAAATAATGCGCCGCTTATGTATAATAACGATTGTTTTATGCTTGGCCGCCGCCGCGAACGCGGGGCCGGCCGGCGTTTTGCGCGCCGGCAACAAAGCCTATGACGCGCAGAAATACGGCGAGGCTTTTGACTTATACCAATCCGCCGCCGGCAAAAACGCTGAAGGCGCGGCTTATAACGCGGCCGCCGCGCTCTACAGGCTTAAAGATTATGAAGGCGCGCTGGCCGCGTATAAAACCGTGGCGGAAAAAGGCGGGGCCTTTGGGCCGGCGGCAGTTTTCAACGCGGGCGACGCTGCTTATATGCAAGGCGATAAAGACGCTGCAACGGCTTTCTTCCGCCGCGCGGTAATGCTTAACCCGCGCGACGAGGCGGCAATACACAATTTGCAATTCGTTTTGCAGGAGAAGGATAAAAATAATCAGGAGCGCGAAAATAAACCCGACGGCGATAATAAGGATAAAGACGAAAACCAGGAAAATCAGCAAAACCAAGACGGCCAAAATAACCGGCAGCAGCAAAATTCCGTATCAAAAGAAGAGGCCGATAATATCCTGCAAATGATAAAAGACGACAGCCGCGCCCCGCAGCCCCTGCCGCAATCTGACGGCGCGGGCGGCAAAACCCCGCCGGAAAAGGACTGGTAATAATGCGCGTAAAAAATATGCTTCTGGCCGCGGTTTTCGCGTTATGCGCGCTGCAGTGCGCGGCGCAGCAGCCCGCGGTTTTTGAAGCCGAGGTCGACAAAACCGCCGTGGACATAGCGGAAGATATCCACCTGACGCTTACCCTGCGCTCCTCCAGCGCGGAGGAGGCGCAGCCGCAAATGCCTTCGCTGCCTAATTTTAATATTTATTCGGAAAACGACATAAGCCGTTCTGTCGTCATGATAAACGGCAAAATAAGTTCGGTGCAGAGTTTTTCTTACACGTTATCTCCCAGGTTTGCTGGCAAATCAACGATAGGCGCGTTTTCCGTAAAAGTCGGCGGCAAAGAATATAAAACCGAGCCGATTGAGGTTGAAGTTTCCCGTTCCGCGCAGGGCAATGCGCAGGCTTCTTTGGCCAAAACCGCGCCCGCGCGCCGGCAGCCCGCGCAAACGCAGCCCGCGCAAACGCAGCAACAGGCCGAACCGGCAAAACCCGCCAAAACGCCGGATTTTTTTATGACCGCGCAGATTGATAAACAGGAAGCCTGGCTCAACGAGCAGATAAATTTAAAAATAAAATTTTACCAGGGCCTGACGCTGCTCGGCAACCCGCAGTATACGCGCCCGCAGATGGACGGCCTTGTCTTTGAAGAAATCAAAAGCAACCAGCAGTTTGAAGTCGTGGAAGGCCGCAAATATTCCGTGACGGAATTTGACATAGCGCTCTTCGGCATTATAGCGGGGGAGGCGTCCGTCGGGCCCGCTTACGTTGACTACGCCGTAGCCAATATGATGAACAGGACTATGGATATGTTCATGGGCCTTGTTGACGCGCGGCGCGTGGCCACGCAGCCGCAGAAAATAAAAATAAAACCCCTGCCCGCGGAAGGCCGGCCGGCGGCTTTTTACGGCGCGGTGGGGGCGGATTACGCGGTAAAATCCTCGGTTGACAATGCCGCGCCGCGCGCGGGCGAGCCGCTTACTTTAACCACGGAAATAACGGGCAAAGGCAATATGCGCGCGATAGGCGATATGCCCGCGCCGGATATGGGCGCTGGGTTCCGCGTTTATGAAACAAGCTCATCGTTTACTACCGGCGAAAAAGACGGCGTCGTAAACGGCGTTAAAATTTACAAAACGGTTTTGGTGCCGCGCGCATCGGGCAAGTTTAATATACCGGCGGCGCGGTTTAGTTACTTTGACGCCGCGGTGGGCGTTTACCGCTCAGTGCGCGGTAATGCGGTGGATCTTGACGTCGCCCCCGCCGCGTCCGCGCAGGAAAGCGGTGCGGCGTCCTTTGCCGCCGGCGCGGCGGCTTCCCCGAAGGCCGAGCGCATAAACAGCGATATAGCCTATATCAAAGAAATCTCCGCGCGCCGGCCGTTGCTTGCGCGCATTGCGGATTTCGGGCGGTATAATTACGCGGTTTTCGCGCTTCTTCTGGCGACTTTGTTCAGGCTGCTAAAAACGCGCGGTGCAATGAATTTGCGCGGCCTGCGCGGCGGCGCGCTGCGCGCGGCGAAGAAAGCCTTAAGCAGGGCAAAAAACGCGGAGGAAATTTCAGAGGCTCTGAGCGATTATCTTTGCGCTAAACAGGGCGCGCCCATAGGAATAAGCACAATCGCCGATGTTGCCGGCAACCTTAAATTGGGCCCGCAGGCGCGCAAAGAGCTGGAAGAAATCTGGCAGTCGCTTGAAATGCGCAAATACGCGCCCTCGGCTGCAGACGCCGGCGGTAATGCGGCGCAATATGCGGCGAAAACTTTAGCCATAATCAGACGGATTGAAAAGGAGACAAAATGAAAATTCTCCCGCTCTTAATTATTTTTCTGCTCGCGCATTTTTGCGTTTACGCGCAGGCCGCGGAGCTTTATAATAAAGGCGATTACGGCGGCGCGGCCGCGAAATATGAAGAACTGTTGGAAACCGCCCCCGACGGCAGGGAAAATCCTTACTTGTATTATAATCTGGCCAACAGTTATTTTAAAGCGGGCGAGCCTGATAAAGCGGTAATAAATTACTATCGCGCTTTTAATATCCTGCCGCGCGATAAGGATATAAAGCGAAATCTCGCTTTTGCGCTTAACGCCGCCGGCCAAAGACTGGCGCCCGAAGGCGTGCCGCCGGCGGCTTTTGATATTTATTATTGGTTTTCTATGGGCGAGCTTAAGGGTCTGCTTTGGTTTTTCGCGTGGTTTTTTGCACTGGCTTTATGCGCATATGCCTTCCTGCCGCGTAAAAAATGGTTTTTAAAAATTTTATTTTTGTCCGGCGCATGTATTGTGTTATGCGGCTTATGGTATTTTGCAAGGCTGCGGGACGCGGGCCTTCGCCGTGCGGTCGCGACAGCGCCGCGTGCGGAAGTCAGGAGCGGGCCCGGGGAAAATTTCCCCGTCAGCCTCAGCCTGCCGCGCGCGTATCTGGTTATAATAACGGATACCAAAGGCGATTGGGCGGAAGTTGAGGCCCCCGCCGCGCAAAACGCTTCCGGCTGGGTGCTGAAAACGCAGATAGAGGAGATTTAAAAATAAATTTAGCGGCAGATTGTCGCTTTTTTGGCAAAAAGGATTTAACTCATGAATAAAATTGACGAATTAAGCAAACAAAAAGCGTATAAATTATTTGACAGCGGCGATATTGAAAAAATTGAGGCCGGTACTTTGAAAGGCTTGTGTCAAATTCATAAATATCTGTTTGACGGGCTTTATGATTTTGCGGGTAAAATCCGTGAGCAAAATATATCAAAAGGCGGGTTCAGGTTTGCGAGCAGCCTGTATTTAAACGAGAGCTTGGCGAAAATTGAAAAAATGCCGGAAATCTCTTTTGAAGAAATCATCAAAAAATATGTGGAATTAAACATAGCCCACCCGTTTATGGAAGGCAATGGCAGAAGCGGCAGAATTTGGCTTGATTTGCTCCTAAAAAAGCGCCTGAAAAAATGCGTTGACTGGCAAAAAGTTGATAAAACCGCCTACCTTCAGGCAATGGAAAGAAGCCCTGTAAACGATTTGGAAATAAGAACGCTTTTGAAAGAGGCTCTAACGGATAAAATTAACGAAAGGGAAACGTTTATAAAAGGCATTGAGCAATCATATTATTACGAAGAGGATGAGAATTGTAAAAGTAATGTAATTGTTTGAAAATTTTATATAAATCAAGTCAAAAGTTTAAGCCCGCAGAAAATAGTAAAATTTATATAAAGAACTTTAGGAAAATAACCGGAGGGGAAAAATGTCTTCGCAATTTACAAAAACCGAAACGCAGGAATTAATACAAACTTTGCAGTGGGTAGGCGATAATCTTGGCCCGCAGATAAATACGCTCGCCGCGCAAATCATCAAATGCTTCAAAGACGGCGGCAAGGTTATTTTGATGGGCAACGGCGGCAGCGCGGGCGACGCGCAGCATATCGCGGCTGAATTTGTCGGCCGTTATAAAAAAGAGCGCAAAAGCTACCCTGCAATAGCTTTAAACACAAATACCTCCACAATCACCGCCGTCGGCAATGATTACGGGTATGATATGACTTTCTCCCGCCAGGTAGAAGGCTTTGCAAAAGCGGGCGACGTGGTTATAGGTATTTCCACCTCGGGCAACAGCGCGAACGTTTATAAAGCATTGGAAGTTGCCAGACAAAAAGGCTGTTATACGGCGGCTTTTCTTGGCAAGGACGGCGGTACTATAAAAAATATCGCGGATTTACCTATCATCGTCAAAACCAATAATACGCCGCGCGTTCAGGAATGCCATATTTTCCTCGGGCACACGCTGTGCGAACTTGTTGAAAAGGAGCTTGAATAATTATGAAGATAGCCGTCGGCAGCGACCATGCGGGCTTTGCCGCAAAAGAAATAACGCTGAAAACCCTCAAAACCCTTGGGCATGAAGCGGCGGACTTCGGTACGTCGGGCTGCGACAGCGTTGATTATCCCGATTACGCCGCCGCTGTGTGCAATGCCGTAGCAAGCGGCGCGGCGGAGCGCGGCATTTTGCTCTGCGGCAGCGGCGTGGGAATGTGCATAGCTGCCAACAAATATAAAGGGATACGCGCGTCAATCGCGCATGATATTTACAGCGCGGCGCAGGGCGTACAGCATAATGATATGAACGTTTTGTGCATAGGCGGTAAAGTGGTTGACCACGCCGCGCTGCCGCGCATTATAGAGGCTTTTATAAACGCGCGATTTTTAAAAGACGAGGAGCGTTTTGCGCGCCGCGTACAAAAACTGCTCGCCATAGAAGCCGCGAATTTTAAATAATAAACGCAGGGGATAAAAATGAAAATAACAGCCAACAATGCCGCGCAGACTTTGATAAACGAGGGCCTGCAAAAACTTGATTCCTTAAATTTCACGCAAAAACTTTACGCACACGACGGCACTTTGTGGAAGCAGGACAGCGAAAGCGTAAACTTCATAAACGGCTTTCTGGGCTGGACGGAAATTTATAACTGGACGCTGGAACAATTGCCGCAAATCCAAAGTTTCGCGCAGGAAGTAAGGCCGCTGTTTGGCGATATTGTACTTATGGGCATGGGGGGCAGCAGCCTCGCGCCGGAGGTATTGCGCCGTTTGTCCGGCCCGCGCGAAGGCTGGCCGCGTCTTCTTGTGCTGGACAGCACCAATCCCGGCCGCGTGGCCTCGGTCCGCGCGCAAATCAACCCCGCCAGAACGCTTTTCATTTTTGCCAGCAAGTCCGGCGGTACGGTGGAGCCGGCTTCGCAATTTGCTTATTTTTACGAGGAAGTTTCCAAAGTCTCGCAAAACCCGGGCGCAAATTTTATAGCGATAACAGACGCCGGCACCGGCCTTGAAACTCTCGCTAAGGAAAAGAAATTCCGCAGGGTTTTTATCAATCCCGCAGATATCGGGGGCAGGTTTTCGGCATTGTCGCTGTTTGGCGCGGTGCCGGCGGTTTTAAGTGGTTTTGACGCCGAAGGAATGCTCAAATCCGCGGCGGCTGCGGGTGAAGTTTTTAAAACTTCGCAGAACAACGCGGCCGCGAGTCTCGGCGCTTTAATGGGCGCGGCTTTTGCGCGGGGCAGGGATAAGCTGACGCTTTTAATGCCGTCGCATATCGCCTCTTTCGGTCTGTGGATAGAGCAGCTTGTAGCTGAATCCACCGGCAAAGAAGGCAAGGGCATAGTGCCCGTGGCCGGCGAAGCCCTGCATAAAAATTTTACTTATAACAATGACAGAGTTTTTGTTTATATCTCCTGCGAGGGCACGGATAATGAGGCCGTAAAAGAAGCCGCCGCCGCGCTGGCCAAAACCGGGCATCCCGTTTTTGAGGTGCAGATGGACGGCCCATGCGATATCGGCGCGCAGTTTTTATTGTGGGAAGTCGCCACCGCCGCGGCCGGCGCGCTTATGCAGATTAATCCTTTTGACCAGCCCAATGTGCAGCTTGCCAAAACCATAACAAAAGGCCTGCTGGCGGATTTGGAGGCCGGCAAAAAATCCGCGCAGACGACGGCGGAATTCATCGCCTCAAAAAATATCGCGGGCAGCGTCGGGTTTGACGCGCTGGGCGGTGATTTATATAAGCTGCTTGGCAAACATGATTATATTGCGCTGCTGGCCTATCTCAATGAAACGCCGGAAACGGAAAGCGTACTGTACGCACTGAGGGATAAAATTTTCATGCGGACCAAAAATGCCGTGCTATTTGGTTACGGGCCCAGGTATTTGCATTCCACGGGGCAACTGCATAAGGGTGACGGCAATAACGGCGTTTTTATCGTGCTAACGGAAGAGGCGGAGGAAGATATAAAAATCCCCGCGCAAAAATACGGCTTTGAGGCGCTCTGCAATGCGCAGGCCCTTGCCGATTTTAAAGCGCTTGAAGAAAAGGGCCGCCGCGCAGTTAAACTACATTTAAATAAGCCCGCCGCGCGCGCGCTTGCTGAGTTAAGCAAGAAGTTTTGAGCGGGCGGGAAGGGGGAGTAAAAATGAAAGCTGAAAAAAGAAAAAGAACCGCTAAGGCCGGCAGGAAGCCCGCCGGCACGGCGGCAAAAGCCGGGTCGGCAAATGTTGCCGCGCTGAAAGTCAAAAAAATCTTGTGCATAGATTACCCCGCGCATAACGCGACGGTCTGCTGCGGGCAGTATTCGCTGCGCCTGGGCACGCCGCACGCGGCGCAGTGGGTAAAAATTTCACTGAACGGCGGCCCGTGGCTGGAGTGCAGGCCTGCGGTCGGCTACTGGTGGTATGACTGGCGGAACGCAGAAGCCGGATCCTTCACAGCCGAAGCGGTGGCTTTTATTGAAGGGGAAGAAGTCAGAAGCCCCAAACGCCGGTTTAAAGTGGCGGCCTGAGCCCCGCTTCCGCGCAAATAAATTGAAAAAGGTTTATATCCAGACTTTCGGCTGCCAGATGAATATGGCTGATTCCGACGAGATGATGCTGCATCTCGCCGCGCGCGGCTGTATCGGCGCGCGGGATATGGAAGAGGCCGATATCGTGCTGCTTAACACCTGCACCGTGCGTGAGCACGCGGAGCACAGGGCCGTCTCTTTCCTGGGCCGTCTGGCGAAGTGGAAAAGCGCAAAAAAAGGCCGCGTGATAATTTTTGCCGGCTGCGCCGCGCAGCGGCTGGGCAGAGGGCTCAGGCGGCGTTTCCCGCAGACGGATATTATCGCCGGCGCGAAAGATATAGACGGCTTCGGCGGTATTCTGGACAAATCCGGCCTGTTCGGCGCGGCCGCCGGCGGAGGCGCGGGCGCGGCCGGCGCGGGCATAACCGGTCTGGTCAATATAACGCGCGGCTGCAGCTGCAGGTGCTCTTACTGCATAGTGCCTTATGTCAGGGGTGAGGCATATTCAATCAATCCCGACGATATTCTGGCCGCGGCAAGCCGCAAAATCGCGGCCGGCGCAAAAGAAATTATGCTGCTGGGCCAGACCGTCAACGGCTATAATTACAAGGGCAAAAATTTTTGCTCGCTGCTGCGCGATATAGCTTCGCTTAAGGGCCTGTTGCGCCTCCGCTTCATGAGCCCGCATCCGGTATTTATTGATGAAGAATTTATCAAAACCGCCGTTGCGGAGCCCAAAATATCGCGCCACGTGCATTTGCCCGCGCAAAGCGGCAGCGACAAAGTGCTGGCCGATATGAAACGCGGCTACGACAGGCGGGCCTTCCTCCGCAAAACGGAAATGCTGCGCGGCGCCGGTATAGCCGTCAGCACGGATATAATAGCGGGCTATCCTACGGAGACAGAGGAAGATTTTTGCCAAACTCTATCTCTCGTTGATGAGGCGGCTTTTACCGCGGCCTATTGCTTTAAATTTTCCCCGCGCGCGCTTACGCCCGCAGCCGCCCTGGCGCCGCTTGATGATAAAATTGTGGAAAAACGGCTTGATATTTTGTTAAATAAAGTGAAGACGGCCTCAGCCGCGGCGTACGCCGCGCAGCCCGGCACTAAGCAGGCCGTGCTTTTTGAGACGCCTACAAACGGGCGCACTTCTACGAATTTCTGGGTGCGTACCTCAAAAAAATACGCCGCCGGAGAATTGGCGGAAGTGGAAATAAAGGAAGCGGAAGACACAATTCTGTTAGCGTAAAATTTGACGCATAAGAGGGGTCTATGACCAAAAAGTCCGATAGAAGACGGCACCCCAGGGTGCCCGTAATAAATAATATAGTGGAGCCTATAGATCTCGTCTATACCGACGAGAGCACCGGCGCCCAGACCGCCGTGGCTGCAGTGCTGGCGGATTTATCGCTTTCCGGCATGAGGCTGGTTTCCTTCCTTAAAGCCCCGGTGGCCGGCAATATGGAAATCAGCATGGAGCTGCCGCCCGTAGGCAAGTTTTCCGTCAAAGCCAAAACCACCTGGGTAAGACAGAAGGGCCCCGTCTATACTATGGGTATAGAATTTACTGAAATACACGGCGCGGTGGCCTCAAAAATCCAGGCCATGGCCGAGGATTTCAGCGACTGTGATACACGCATACTCTTAAAACTCCCGGAAGTCTGCGTGGCAAACTGCCGCGCGCACAATCTGTGCAATAAACTGCAAAAGGATATAACGCTGTTTAAATAATGCTGCCGATTATAATAGCCGGCCCCACGGCAAGCGGCAAAACGGATATTGCCCTTGCGCTTGCCGCGGCGACGGGCGGGGCGGTGGTGTCGGCGGATTCCAGGCAGGTTTACAAAGGCCTCGGCGCGGGCACGGCCGCGCCGCGCGGCGTTTG
>JAISDW010000055.1 GCA_031264445.1 Elusimicrobiota bacterium | reverse complement strand
TGGAGTTCTTTGGGCGCATACCCAGAACCCGGCAGAACTTTCAAAAGCGGCATAAACTACACCTTCTGGAATTAAGCCGATATTAAAACACAAGACCCCCGCGGTTAAATTTTACCGCGGGGGTTTTAAACTATTTCCCCCTCACTCTGTCAATCTCCCGCGTTGGGGAGAGAGAAAGAGAAAGGGTAAGACACTTACGACTGCTTTTTTATCCTGCGTACTATGGTTTTCTTCTGGAAGCATTCAATAACGTCGCCGGTTTTGGTCTGACGGAAGCCTTCCACCAGCACGCCGCATTCATAGCCCTTTTCCACTTCCTTAACGTCGTCCTTGAAGCGTTTAAGGCCCGATATGCGGCCTTTGTATATCTGCGCGCCGCCGCGCAGGATTTTGACTTCGTACCCGCGCACCAGCTTGCCTTCGTCAATATAAGAGCCGGCCACAAAGCCGGAGCTTAAGTCAAATATCTGGCGAACCGTGGCGCGGCCGACGGTCTCTTCCACCACGTCGGGCTCAAGCAGGCCTTCCATGGCAGCGTGCAAATCTTCAAGCAGTTCAAAAATAATATTGTACTTGCGGATTTCTATGCCGTCGCGCTCAGCCGCGTCGGCCACGCTGGCGTCGGTATCCACATTAAACGCCAGGATAACCGCGTCGCCGGCCTTGGCGAGCAGCAAATCGGACTCATTGACATTACCTGCGCCGGAATGGATTATTTTGACTTCCACTTCCTCCGTCGGCGTGCGTAAAATCGCGTCTTTTATCGCCTCTATGGAGCCGTGCACGTCTGCCTTCAGGATAATAGGCAGCTCTTTGATTTTGCGGCCGTCAACTTCGCTGCGCAAAGTGGAAAGCGACAAATGCTTCTGATGCGCCAGCTTTTCCTCTTTATGCGCGAGTTTGCGCTTTTCCGCTATATATTTAGCTTCCTTTTCGCTCTCGGTGATAAAGAGCGTGTCGCCCACGGCAGGCGGCTCCCCGCTGACGCCGAGTATTTCGGCCGGTATGCCGGGGCCGGCGGCGGCCAGGCGTTTGCCATGCTCGTCAATCAGCGCGCGGATTTTGCCGTAAGTATTGCCCACGATAAACGGGTCCCCCACGCGCATAGTGCCCTTTTGCACCAGAACGGTGGCCACGACGCCGCGCTTATTGTCGCGCCGGCTTTCAAGAATTACGCCCGAGCCGGGCCTGTCGGGATTGGCTTTTAGTTCCATCATCTCGGCCTGCAGCGAAATCATTTCCAGCAGTTTATCAATATTGACGCGCTTCTTGGCGGAGATATCAACATATATCGTATTGCCCTGCCATTCCTCGGGCGTGAGGCCGCGGTTGGCGAGCTCAAGCCTTACTTTCTCCGGGTTGGCGCCGGGAAGGTCAATTTTATTGACAGCCACAATTATCGGCGCCTTGGCCGACTGCGCGTGATTTATGGCCTCAATTGTCTGCGGCATTATACCGTCAGTGGCGGAGACCACCAGTATCACAATATCCGTGGCCTGCGCGCCGCGCGCGCGCATGGCGGTAAAAGCCTCGTGGCCAGGGGTATCAAGGAAGGATATTTGCCCTCTGGACGTTTTTACCGTATACGCGCCGATGTGCTGTGTTATCGCGCCGAATTCCCCCCCCGCAACGTTTGACTGGCGTATTGCGTCAAGCAGGCTTGTCTTGCCGTGGTCAACGTGGCCCATTATGGTTACGACGGGCGGGCGCGGCTTTAAATCTTCCGGCTTATCGGCGGCTTCGGAGGCCTCGGTTATTTTGTCTTTGGCGAATTCCTCGGTAATTTCCGCTTTAAAACCGAACTCGTGCAGGACGAGCTCCACCATATCGCCTTCCAGCCTTTGGTTGATGGTGGCGAAAATGCCCATGCCCATCAGTTTCTTGATGAAATCATTGATTTTGATATTCATCTTTTCCGCAAGTTCTTTGATGGTGGGCGAGCCTAAAATTTTTATTGTTTTAAGCGCAGGCGCGGACGGAGCGGCGGCCGCCGGTTTTGCCGGCTCAACCGGCTTAGGCTGCTGAACGGGCCGCGCGGCGGGCTGCTGCGGCTGCGCCGGCTGTTCAACGGGTTTAGGCTGCGCAATTGGCGCAGGAGCGGAAGGCTTTACAACAGGCGCTGCCGCCGGCTTTGCCGGCTCAATGGGTTTAGGCTGCGACGGCTGCGGCTGAGGAACAGGTATCGGCTGCGTTGCAGCCGGTGCGGAAACCTGCGGTTTTACCGCCGGCTCAATCTTTTTTACCATAATTTTTTTAACCGCAGGCCTCGCTGCGCCTTCCGCTTTTTTGGCGGCGTTTTTAGGCGCGGCTGCGGCAGGCTTACTTACGGACGCGGTGGTTTTTTTTACAGCGGGCTTTGCCGCGCTTTCTGTCTTTTTGGGCGCGGCAGGCTTTTTTGCGGCCGCGGGTTTTTTGACGGCGGGTTTGGTTATTTTCTTTTTGGAGGCATCCACCTTCTTAGTTGCCGGTTTCTTGGGGTGCGTCATTTTTGGCCTCCTGTTGCCGCGCAAGATATTTCTTTGCGCCTTCTATGATTTTTTCGGCAGTCTTGTCGCCGACGCCCTGCACGGTAAGCAGATGCTCTTTCGTGAGCGACGCCAGTTTTTCAACCGAGCTGAAACCCGCTTTCGCAAGCGTCTCGGCCAGTTTGGGGCCTATACCGTCAACGTCGGCCAGAGCGTTACGGATAAGCTGGCTGGCTTCCGCGCCTTCCTGATTCTTCTGTGATTCGCTCTTTACCTCAAGCTCCCAGCCGGAAACTTTTGACGCCAGCTTAATATTCTGCCAGTCCTTGCCTATTGCAATGGCCAGCTGGTCGTCGGGCACTATAACAAGGGCTCTGTTTTCTTCCGCATTAATCACGCGTACGGACAGCACTTTCGCCGGCGAGAGGGCATTGACTATGGTGCTCATAGCGTCGTCGGAATAATTGATTAAATCAATCTTTTCCCCGCTGAGCTCGTTGGTGACGGCGCGTATCCTTATGCCGCGCATGCCGACGCAGGTGCCTATTGGGTCTATCTTATTGTCATTGCTCTTTACGACGACTTTGGCGCGGAACCCGGGGTCCCTGTAGATGGCTTTGATTTCTATGATATCGTCCTCAAGCTCGGGGATTTCAACTTTCATAAGTTCTTTGAGGAAATCTGGGCTGGTGCGCGATAAAATAATATACGGCCCGCGCTGGCCTTTATCCATTTTAAACGCGGCGGATTTGTAGCGGCTTAAGATAGGGTCGTCTTTAATTTCGGCAAGCTCCGTCTGCGAGAGGACTTTTGTTATCATCGCCTTCACGCGGCCGCCGTGGGTAAAGCGTTCTTTGCGGATTTGCTCGCTGTAAGGCAGCAGAGCCTCGGCCTTGCCGAGGTCAACCACGATATCTCTGTCGGAAAACCGGCGCACGAGACCGGTTACAACCTCGCCCTCGCGCGGTTTAAATTCCCTGTAAAGATTATCGCGCTCTATGCCGCGCACCTTCTGGATAAGCACCTGTTTTGCAATCTGCGCCGCAATACGGGAAAAGTCCCCCACTTCCAGCGTATTCACTACGTCGCCGCCGAGTTTGGCTTTCGGATTTACTTTTTTGGCGTCTTCAAGCGAAATTTCCATTTCGGGATTTGTAACGGTTTCCACCACGGCCAAAGTCTGGAAGGCCTGTATACTGCCGGTGTCGGTGTCAATCCTGGCCGATAGCACAGCCGTCTTGCCCAGATGCTTGCGCAGTGCGGAAATGAGGGCGTCTTCAATGGTTTTTAAAGTGTCCTCGCGTTTGATATTTTTTTCCCTCTCAAGGCCTTCAAGGGCTAAAAGTAATTCTTTGCTGTCCATGTTTTTTTATTCTCCTGTAGATAGGGTTAAATTTTAAAATTCCACAACCGGATCAAGATTGGCTTTTTTTACGTCGTCGTATTTAAACTTAAACTTCGTTGTGCCGTCTTCCAGCGTCAATTCCGCATCGTCAGCCGCGGTTATCACGCCGGTAAACACGCCTCTGTTTTCAACCGGTTCTTTGGTGAAAATTTTTGCGCGCTCGCCGATGAATTTTTGGAAATGCGCCGGTTTTTTGAGCACACGCCGCACGCCCGGGGAGGAAACCTCCAGTATATACGCACCGTCAATGAGGTTTTCCATCTCAAGCACGGCGTCTATTTTTTTGGTAAGCGTCTCGCAGTCGGCCAGCGTAAGGCCGCCGGCTTTATCGGCAAAAAACTGCAGCAGCTTTTTGCTGCCGTGGTTCTGGATTATCAAATCCACAAGCTCATAGCCCTGAGCCTCAAGCGCTTTGGCGACGGTTTCTTCTATAATATTTTTGCTTTTCATAATGTCCTTTATCCTGCCGTCACTGCGAGAAGCCAAAGCAATGACGCTATGTGCAGTTTTCTCCCTTTCGTAAAGGGAGTGGCCCGAAGGGACAATTGTCCCGCAGGGCCGAGGGATTTAATATTGATGTGACACACATCCCCCGTTTCCTTAAATCCTCCGCCCGTCTCCGCTTCGCTGCGGCGGGCACCTCCTTTACGAAAGGAGGAAAATAACATAATTTAAGACTCCCTTTACATTACGCACCAACGGCATTAAAGCAAAAGCGGCTTGTTGCCAAGCCGCTTCTTTTATAAGATGCGTTTACTATATTTATTATAGCACAAAATATGCCGCGCGGTCAAACCATTGTCAGGCTATTTGATTTTTTCGGCAAATTCCCTTACCGCAATTCCGTCAAAATACATTTCTTTGACGTATGCCGCACCGTTTTTTGTAATGAGAACTTTTATTTTTGCGTCATGTTTTCCGCTTCTTAAAGCTTTATCCAGACGCTGGGCATATTCCTCCGGAATATAAAAGCGGTCTATGCCGCGATGATTGAAAGCTTTATTCCATTTGTAGTATTCGCCCGCAAGCCCGAGCGCACAGGAAGACGGCTTTTGAGGATATACAGTTTTATCGTCAAGGCATAAATACGCGCGGCGGTTTTCCGTCCTGCTTTCCAATACTCCGAAATCAACAGTATAAGTAAGATAATGGCCTGAGAGCAAATCGCGCGGGTCATAGCCGGTGATTTTGAACTCAACCGTTTCGCCGGTATTACTGTTTACGGCAACGTAACCCGTCCAGGAAAACAAAACGGCAAGCGCGAAAATACAGGCAAAAAGTTTTGCGTTTTTGTTAATCATTTTGCGGCCTCCCCAAATAATTTGGCGGCAAAGGCAAGCGCTGTGCTCTTATATCTGAACCAAGCAAAAATAAGCGCGATGGCTGCGACGCCGGAAGTTATCATTGAAACGCCAAATCCCAAAAGCCCGCTTGAGAGCTGCGCGTACGCGACAATAAGCCTTACGCCTGAGGCTATAAGAAAAAAATTGCAAAGTTTTTTGCGGCCCTCCAAGTCAAAATACAGCGCGGCATAAAGGTAAAAAAGAACGAAGTAAAGCATATCTGCAAACACGCCCAGCGTATTCGTGCTGGAATAAAGAATAATGCCAGCCCAGATGAGGCTGCAGCCGCAAAACCATATTCTTCGCGTTCCTTTTTTTACAAACGCAAGCGCGGCGGCGGGCCACAAAAGGCCGGTAAAAATAAAAAGCCACATGAAGTCCGGGGAGTAAGAGCTGCCTAAGAACGGTACCATTCCCATAAATAAAGCCGCGAAACACGCATTAAGCCCCAAAAGAAAACCGAACGAGCGGCGGATATTGTCAAATCCGTAAAATATTTTCGGCACTGCGCGCCACAGAAAAACGAAAAACGCAAACCACCATATCGCCACGCCTGCGAAGGAAGGATGGTCGGTAAAAATAGTCTTTAGCAGGGTTTCCATAAATTTATACTGCGCGAGTTCAAATGGAATAATGCATAAAAAAGCCGCGCTCCAGACAAAAGGGACAATCGCTTTTCTTGCGGTAAACGCGAGCGGCGCGGTTAAAATCACCCAGAATAAAACACCCCTGTGCGGCGCGGAATGCAGATTAAATATCTGCGCCACAAGGCCTATGTAACCCAGTATAAAAATACAGAGAAGCGAAAGGCATATTTCCGCCGGCGCGGTTTTTTCGCGTTGCGAAAAGAGCGCATATCCCGCGGCAAGCGCAATCAAAATAAGCGCGCCGCATACCAGCTTGACCCATGCCGGTATACCCCACCAGTTATACGCGATAAGCGAAATTACGCCTATGCCTATAGCCAGGCAGGCAAGCATAATAAGCCAGTAAAACATCCAGTTACTTTTTGCGGCTTTGCTTTTTTCATAATCAAGAATCGCAGTTTTCTGCGTTTCAGTTATGAGATTATTTTTAAGCCAGTCGTCCAGTTTTGTTTTAAGGCTCATGCTCTTCTCCTTAGGAAATTATTTTTGCAGTTTTTGCCAAGCGGCGAGGCATAATGCGCCGAAAAGCAAAGCCATCAGCCCTATTGAAAAGAAATTAACCGCCGCGGCCATGGCATCGCCGGCGCCGAGGGCCAAAATAATAAAAAGCTGCAGCAGCAAATCCGCCGTGAAGACCAAAAGCAAAACGCCCGCAAGTATCTTTTGCGCGAGCGTTTTGCCGGCATTCACGAAAAATACGCACGCACACGTGGCAATCCTGATTGAGGCAATTGCCAAAACCGGCCACATATCAAGCGGCGCTGCGCCGAGCTCCCCCGAAATCACCTGCAAAAACAGCAAAAATTGCAAAAGATACAAAACACCGGCAACGCCGGCCAGTATTTTGAGCGCGGTAAATATATTCGTTTTCATTTTCAGGAATAACTCCTTATTTTTTTCAGCATGACTTCCGGCACCGCAATATCCAAAATCCAGCCTTCTGCGCGGCGCAGGATTAATTTCTTTATTATTTTTTCGCGCCCCAGGGAGCAGGCATTGGGGCGGAAAGTTTTTTATTATAATCAAATTTTACCGTAAAAAGCCTTTCCGTGCCTACGCGGCGCAGATTATAAGTAAAAGCATTATCGTCGGTCGTTACCCACCATACATTCGGCACGGCGTAATTTATCAAATCGGCCGTTTTCTGATCAGCGGGAAATACCTGCAAATCAGGCGTTCCGTTATTTGACGCCAGCCCGCCGTACATAGTCACTTTATCGGCGGAGCCGTCTTCATGCCTGTGGTCGTGCTTCAGTAAAATGCGATCGCCCTTAAGCGTAAAAACCCAGGTTCTTGACCTGTCTTCGCCGACAAAAAACGGAATGCGTATTTCATTTTTACCGCAATGGCGCACATGCATTATTAAAGTTTTACCCGCAAAAGCGGGATCTTCGCCGCCGGCAACGGCAGTGCCTTCATACGCATTGCCGCAATGCTTTTTTAAATTGTCAAAAAATAATTTTGCATTATTTATTTTTTTAGCCTGCGCCGGTAAGGCAAAGGCCAGTATTAAAAGCGCGCTGATTGATATTATTTTTTTCATAAATTACCTCGCATTTAAGATATTTTTTAATTTTTCTTCCAGTTCGGCAAAAGTCCAAAAATCCGCTTTTTGGGCAGTGCGGGCTTTGTATTCCAGTTTGCCTTCAGGCAGCAGCTTTCTACCAATCACAAGGCGGTGCGGAATGCCGGTTAAATCCGCGTCTTTAAATTTGCTGCCGGGGCGCTCGTCCCTGTCGTCATACAAAACTTCATAGCCAAGGGCCGTGAGGCGCGCGTAAATTTCGTCCGCTTTTTGTTTGACTTCCCCCTCGGCGTCCAGCGCGATGAGACAGATATCAAAAGGCGATATCGCGGCGGGCCAGATTATGCCGTTATCGTCGTGGCTTTGCTCTATCGCGGCGGCCAGCACGCGCGTCAGGCCTATGCCGTAGCAGCCCATAATCATGGGTTTGGACTGCTGGTTTTCATCCAGAAAACAAGCGTTCATGGCGGCGGAATATTTGGTGCCCAGCTTAAAAGTGTGGCCCGCTTCTATCCCGCGCGTGAAGCCGAATTTTGCGCCGCAGCGCGGGCAAGCGTCGCCGGCGGAGGCCAGTTTTAAATCCGCGTAAGCGTCCGGCTCAAAATCGCGGCCCGGGTTCACATTGACGATATGCGCATCCTGTTTACTCGCGCCGGCCATGCCGTTGATTATGGTTTTTATATAATTATCAGCCAGTAGTTTTACGGCGGGCGCTTTTTGTTTGAAGCCCAGCGGCCCCGCAAAACCCAGCGCGGAACGCGTGATATCAGTATAAGTCTCGGCGTCGGCCTTTTCCACTTCCTGCGCGCCCAGATACTTGCGCAGTTTTATTTCGTTAAGCTCGTCCTCCCCTCGCAGGAGCACGGCAACGGGATTACCGTCGGCTTTATAAACCAGCATTTTTATAAACTTTTCCCGCGGCTGTTTTAAAAATTCCGCAAGCTCGGCAATAGTGCGCTTGTCCGGTGTGCTGACTTCGCGCGGCTCCGATAACAGTTCTTGCTCAGACGGCGCTGCGGGCGGGCGGATTTCCGTCTTCTCGGTATTTGCGCTGTATCCGCACTGCGGGCAGACGGATATTTGGTTTTCGCCGGTATCTGCCAGCACCATAAATTCGTGGCTGAAATTGCCGCCTATCGCGCCGGTATCGGCCTCCACGGCTTTAAATTTAAAACCGAAGCGTTCAAAAATCCTGACATAAGCGTCGTAAACGCGCCGGTACCAGACGTCCGCGCCGGCTTCGTCTGCGGCGAAGGAATAAGCGTCTTTCATATAAAATTCCCGCGCGCGCATTACGCCGAAACGCGGGCGGATTTCATCGCGGAATTTTGTGCCGAACTGGTAAAGACACAAAGGCAGCTGCTTGTAGGAGCTTACATCCTTGGCCACCATTTTTGTCATCACTTCCTCGGCCGTAGGAGCAAGGCAAAAGCCGGAATCCTTGCGGTCTTTAAAGCGCAGCAGCTCTTTGCCGTAATAAGCCCAGCGGCCGCTTTCTTCCCACAGTTCCTGCGGCTGCACCACCGGCAGCCAGACTTCGCAGCAGCCCGCCGCGTCAAGCTCCTCGCGGATAATATTTTCAATCTTTTTTATTACGCGCAGGCCCAGCGGCAGCCATTCGTAAATGCCGCTCGCGGTTTTGCGGATTAAACCCGCGCGCATCATTAATTTTGCCGATATAATATCGGCGTCTTTCGGCGCTTCTTTTAAAG
>JAISDW010000006.1 GCA_031264445.1 Elusimicrobiota bacterium | reverse complement strand
AGAAGACAATGAGTTTCCCGCCCCGTCAAAACTTGATATGATTTGGTTTTCTTACGTGGAAAACAAATTTTATTCCATAGAAACGGATTTGCCGGAGCAGGAAATCAGGAAACTTTTGCTTGAAAAAGACGATAATGGAAATCAAAAATATAACTTTATAGTCGCCGGGATGGCTCCTTACGGCGGCGTTGCGCTCTGGGCGCAAGGAAGAGACACTAAAGAAATAGGCTGGTATAAAGCAACGGAAGAAAATGTGCCCGCGGAAGATTTTTTCGCGCAGGGTAATTACAGCGGAACTATAACGGATTATAGGAATGCAGTTCTCAAAGAACAGAAAAACGCTTATGAAAATTTCCAGAAAAACGGTCTTCCGCCTAAAGACTTATATGATAATTATATGAAGAGATATAATTACGGCATATCCGTATCTTTTAAGAAAAATGTTGACGTGTCCAAAAATACCGATTTGCGGTTTTATAACGGAGAAATTTTTGAGAACAAAAGTTGGGAAGAATTAAAGAAGCCGAATACGTATGCCAAACTTAAAAAAATAATAATACATTGGCAAGACGGACAAGACAAATGGGACGCATATTTTTGGACTAAAGAAGAACAAATTAAAAAAGCCTTTGAAAAAGCTTACGGCAATGATGCAAATCAAGAAGGTTCGCTGGAAATTGAAATTGGCAATGATTCGGAAGACGGCCTTGATTTCTCGTTTTTTATAAAAACCAAAAACGGGAGATTTGATATTGACGAAAGCGGAATAATGGAAAATTATACGTTTAAAAACGACATCGGAAAATTTGCCGTTAATTACAATCGCCCCGAAGGCGGATTTAGGAATTAAATACGAAAAATGCCGGCCGGGAAGATTCCTCAAATTATTGACGGGGCCGGCATATTTTCAGTATCAGTGGCAAAAAGGGTTTAACTCAAACTAGAAAAGGACAAAAATTATGCAAAAAAGAACTTATTTTTTTATTTTAGCAGTAAATTTATTTGCGCTATCGACACTAGCAACGCTTGGATTTTTATTCCCAATTTTTTCCTTTGATTATCTTAGTAGCGTAAATGAGGATATGCTTATAATAATCCCTGTTTCTTGGATTTGCACATTAGTATTTAGCAAATTAGCTCGTTTAAATATATTATTTTGGTTGTCTGTGATACCTGTCTCGCTTTGTCTTTTAATTTTTTTATTCGGATTATCTATTTGGATCCTTTGGTAAGAATTTCTTATGAAAAATATATTTTTCACGCTGATATTCGTGGGGATTTTAACTTCAAACGGCTGTAAAAAAGAGGAAATTGCTATGGCAGAAGATAATAATCAATATCAGTATGTTGAAACGGAATACGACGAGCCGGAAACGTATCAAGGCTATCAGATAGATCATAGAGACGACGGCGCGGTTGAATATATTAAAGACAAGATTATCTATACCTTCAGAGACGGCGCATTGACTTCTATTGATGTCCCATCCGGCGAAGACGATTTTGGCCACACTATATATTGGGCTGATATTTACAATGATAAGCCGAAGAAAATAATATATTATAAAAATAAACACACGTTTACCGCGATTATGGAAATTACTTTGGAAAAAACAATTTCAAAAAGCACGCTTAAAAAGCGCCCGCATAATTACGAAGGCTATACGCTTTTGGATTGGTGGATAAAGCTGTCGCAAGCGTTTGATAAAGACCAATTTTCCGAATTGAAAAGTGGCAAATCAAATTTGCCTGCCGACGGGTTAGACATAACGATAACGGTTGAAACAGAAAACGGAAGTTTTAAAATATTGAATTATAACGGCGGCGGGCTGCAAGGATTTTCCAAATTGCTTGAAGATTATGCCGGCAAAATAGAGCAAATATCCCGACAAGGAACAAATTTATGAAAAATATTTCTACTATAAAATTTATTTTGCATTTTGCGCTGAATATTGGGATTTTTGTAATGCTTGGCGCGGGGATTTTGACTTTAAACGGCTGTAAAAAAGAG
This sequence comes from Elusimicrobiota bacterium, assembly GCA_031264445.1. Lineage (GTDB taxonomy): Bacteria > Elusimicrobiota > Elusimicrobia > Elusimicrobiales > Elusimicrobiaceae > Proelusimicrobium. Next base: position 4,854 of record JAISDW010000006.1, on the reverse strand, counting down.
GAAATTACTATGGCGGGAAACAATCCACCGCAAAATGGAGATAATATGATTGAGACATTTGATTTTACGGAATACGAAAAAAGAATAAACAATGATCCTGCAAACGGCTGGTTTTATACTAAACCGGACGGTACTTTGGTTGAAGAAATTAATTCCGCTAATCCCGTAAGATGGGAAATGCCGCCAAAACCCTCTTTTGTTAAAGTTTACAAAGAATTTTATCCGAATGGAAATATAAAGAGAAAGGAAACATATTTCGGGAAATATACAAAAGTTGATACTTCGTTATATTACGGCAAAAAAGGAAATCTTAAGAAAAAAATAGATGAGAATAAAAAATTCGGTAAAATAAAACCGGAAGACGTTTTAAGTTTTTTGGAAGAGAAAAAACACATTAATCTCAAAACGGGCGAGGGCGCCTTTGATTCAATGGGTGAAGCCGAGTTTGAAATTGTTTATAATAAAAAGAAAAACGTGTGGCATATTACTATGCGCAAAGGGCGGCTGCTTACTTATGAGGAAATGCTAGAAAGAATTAGAGAAATGGGGCGGGACGGAGGGCCTGTAGGAGAGCCTAATGAGTGGACGTCAGTCGTGTATATTATTGACGGTGAAACAGGAAAAGAATAAGTTCGGATAAATAATGGCTGAGGGACGGCAAAGCCGGCGCACCAATCCGGTCGGTAAATTAAAAGCAGAACAGCCGCGCTTATCAGCGCGGCTGTTTGCGTTAAACGACTAAATTACTTAGCTGCTTATTCCTGCGGCTTGCCGGCGACGCCGCTGCCGGTATTTGTATGCGCGGGAACATCGGGCTGTACCGCCGGCTCTCTGGCGGATTCCACGGCCGGTTCGGGCTGCTCAGGCTGCTCTGGAGCGGCGGCAGGCGCGGTCTCGGCGATGTCTTCGCAAGAAGCCGTCTCGGCCGTCAGTACGCAGCTCTCGCCCGCGTTATCGGCACTGACTGCGCCGGATTTGTCATCGCTGTCGGCGGAATTGGGCATATCGTCCGCAACGGCTGGCTCCGCAGAGACATCACACGCCGCGTCTTTCTTTTCAAGGCCCGGGATATTATCCCAGTCTATCGGCGTTAAATCGGCCTTGGAATGCGCGACATTTTCGCCGCCGCGTCCTTCTTCGCGTCCGTCGCGCTCAGAACGCTCATCCCTATCCCTGCGTTCGCCGCGTTCCGCGCCGGCGGCAGGGGCCGCGCCCTTGGGCCCGAAGCGCAGCACCACTTTGCGGAAGCGGCCTTCGCCCTCGCTCGCGGTTGACATGCCGGAATCCTCGGTAAAATATCTGTGCACATAACGCCTTACCTGCGCCGGCATAGGACGGAATTTATAGGGCCGCCTGGTACGCTTAAGCGTCTTTATCGCGGCGGATATTTCCTCGTCAACTTTATCTTCCAGCTTGCGCCAGTAGTTCTGAGTGTCGGCCATTACGGATATCGGGTTCTCAAAATCCCTGCTGACTATGAGCGTAATCAGATATTGTATTGATTCCAGTGTCCTGCCTTCTTTGCCGATGACTATGGCCGGATGGTCGCAGTCAAAAGTCAGGATAATGCGCTGCTGGCGGCCGTCCCACCACGCGTTAAGATTTTCCGTCTTTACATTCATATGGCCCAGGATTCGGCAAAGGCTTTCTTTGGCCATGGCCATAGGCTTGAGCATATTATCGGGGATTACGGCGTCCTGTATTTCCTGCGGCGGGAGTTTTTGGGGCTCGTTCTCTTTGGGAGTTTTTAGTGCTTCGGCCTCTGCCGCGGCGGCAGCTTTCGCCTCCCCTCGGCGCGGTGATGAGGCGGCGCGCGGCGCGCGGCCGGGCTTGCGTTCCTCTTTCCTGCCGGAGGACGCGCCTGCGCGTCTTTTGGGGGAACGCGGCTCCTTCTCGTCTATATAGGGCGATTTGTCGCGCATACGGCCGCTTACGGGGCTGTGCTCGCTGTCCCATTTCTTTTCTATTATATGCACTATCGCAGGCCGGCCGCCAATGCCCAAAAAGCCGGATTTTGCTTCCTGTATAACGGTAACTTCCACCTGGTCTCTGCGGCGGCCAAGCTCGTTAAGGCCGCGGATAATCGCGGCGGCGACGTCTTTACCTTCTGTTTTGATTTCTCTTCTTGACATAAAATTTATCTCCTGTGTCTGTGCTGCTCAGGCGAATTGCTTCGCCAGCTTTTTCTTAAGAACTATGTTGATTGCAAAACTTATGCAGTTGCTCACAAACCAGTAAAGCGTGAGCCCCGCAGGGAAGTTTAAAAACAATACCGTCATGAAAATCGGCATATACTTCATTGCCGCCATGGAGGGATTGTCCTTGCCGATATCGGGCATTGTCAGCTTCTGCTGGATAAACATCATCGCGCCCATGGCCACCGGCAGGACATAGTACGGGTCCTTGGCGGAAAGGTCGCTTATCCAGAAGATGAAAGGCGCGCCGTGCAGCTCCCACGAAGTCCGCAGCGCGTTGAACAGCGCGAAAAATATCGGCAGTTGTATGAAAAGCGGCAGGCAGCCCGTGAAAGGATTGGCGCCGTATTTTTTGTAGAGGGCCATAGTCTCGCGCTGCTGGGCGGCAGGGTCCTGCTTGTATCTTTCCTGTATTCTTTTCATCTCGGGCGAGATTTTCTGCATTACTATTGACGACTTCAGCTGTTTATAAGTAAGCGGGAACATCGCCGTCTGTATCAGCAAAGTCATTATCACGATCGCCCAGCCGTAATTGTGAGTAATGCCGTAAAGCCATTCCAGCAGCCCGCGCGCCCACTGGCCGAACTGCTTGAAAAACCCGAACTGCACACTGCGGTCCAAGCCGTAGGGCAGCGTCTCAAGGTATTTATAATCTTTGGGGCCTATATAAAAGTCCGCGCTGTAGGACAGCGTGGATTTTGCGGGCACTACGCTCGGCAATGCTATGGAGAGTTTGGGCCCGTGAACCGCTTTCTGGCCGAAGAGGCCGAAGAAAGAATCCTTGTTATAGGCAAACTCCTCGCTGAAGCTGAGCGCGCCGGCTTTCGCGGTCCAGCCCTGCTGCGGGATTATTGCCGCGAGGAAATAGCGGTTGTCAATGCCGGCCCACTGCCAGTTTAGGCAATCCTCATCCAGCTTTTGGGGCTTGCTCATGTGTTTATCGGTGATTTTATTTACGACAAGGAGTTTTTTGCCGCTTTCACTTACGGCGCAGACGGCGCGCCAGTTGGCTTCGTTTTCGCTCTGTTCGCTTTTGACCGTAGCCAGCCCGGGCCCGATTTTGAGGTTGAGATTTGAAACGTCCAAATCCCGCGCGGTCGCATTGACGAGTTGAAACTCCAGCGCGTTTATGCCGCCGTCTTTGTCAAAATGATAATTTTTGCGGAATTCCAGCCCGGGGGCTATCTGGGCTTTGAAGGCGATATCGGCCGTTTTATCCTCAACGCGCGTAAAATTAATGTCCGGCAGCGTTGAGAAATAGCCCTGCGTTCCGTAGGAAGCAAGGTCAACCGGCTCAATAATATCCTTGTAGATGAAATCCTTAACCGCCGCGCCCTTTGTGGTAAGGACGATATCGGCGTTTTTGGTCTCTATCGTGTAAACCGTTTCAGGCTGAGGGGCCGCGGGAACTTCCGTGACAGGTTTAACAGCCGCCGCCGCTGACGACGGGGCCGCAGCCTGCTGCCGCGCTATTGCCTGCGCGGACTGCGCGGGCATCGGCGGCTTCTGCGCGGGGAAAAAATACGAATATCCCGCATAAAACAGAAGCGCCGCACCCAGCGCTATAAAAAAATTCTTATCCATTTTTACCTCTTAAACTAAAATTAAGAGGCCTTCTGCCCGACAGACTTCACGGCACAGGATCCCACCCGCCCGGGTGGAAAGGGTGGCACTTTGCCAGCCTTGCGGCGGCAAGATACGAACCCTTCAAAGAGCCGTGTTTTTTTATCGCTTCGGCAGCGTAAACCGTGCAGCTGGGGTAAAACCTGCACGCGCCGGAAGGCCCCAAAAGCGGCCTTATAACGGCGGAAAATATTTTTAACGCTGAAAGAAGCAATACTTTCATTTAAATTGCGGGCCGTACCCGCGGGAACATAAAGGTAAGGGAAGGCTTTATTTAAAGCCGCGGCGCAAACGCGCCTGTGTTTACTGCTTTACTGCGGGCCCTTATTGTTCTTTAAAATTTTCGCTTTCCCGGCCAAAGCCAGGAGGACCGCGCGCGCCGCATCGTAATTGCCCAGATTTTTAACATCTTTGGGGTAAAAAATGCAGTCAACGCCGTCAACGATCAAATGTCTGTTAAGCCGGAAGGCCTCCCTAAGGAGCCGCTTGCAGCGGTTGCGCAAAATTGCGCCGCCCAACCTGCGCGAAACTATTATTCCTATCCGGTTTCTGGGTTTTTTTGCGGCTTGCTCGCCGCTCTTCCCCTCCGCCGGACCGGCGGGCCTGTGCCAAAGTATGACGCCGTCTTTAAATACCTTTTTGCCCTGCTCTAAAATTAATTTAAAGTCGTTCTTAAGGTAAATTTTGTCAGCTTTTGACAGGCCGAATCTCTTCACAATTATTATTTGCGAATAAGCTCTTTGCGCCCTTTCCTGCGTCTGGCGCTGAGCACTTTTTTGCCGCCGGTTGTGGACATTCTGGCCCTGAAACCGATGGCTTTTTTTCTTTTGCTTTTATTTGGTCTGTATGTAGGTAACATATTACTCTCTTATAATATTCCGCACCGCGCATGCCACATTACGGCGCCTGCCGGTGCGGGTATATTTTAAATTTGCTCTGCCTTAATATTTTATCAAATTTTTGCGCGCCGTTGTTTACCCTCCTTTGTTAAAGAAGTATCCGCAGGGCACATGTACTTTTCTCCCTTTTGTAAAGG
>JAISDW010000114.1 GCA_031264445.1 Elusimicrobiota bacterium | reverse complement strand
CCCATGCTGGTCAAAGGCGGGCATCTGTACGCGCCCAGCGACCGGCCCGGCCTTGGCGTGGAGCTGGTGGAAGAGAAGTGGCGCCGCTATCTGACGCACGGAAAAGAAATTATCCGCCTGGGGATAGGGGATGTTACTTTGCCGCTCGCGCCCGTCGTGGCGCAGGCGATGGCCGCCGCCGCGCTGGAAATGGGCCGCGCGGAAACTTTCCGCGGCTACGGGGAGGAACAGGGCTACGGCTTCCTGCGGCAGGCTTTATGCGGATACTATAAAAACAAAAACGTTTCGCTTGAGGAGACTGAAATTTTTGTAAGCGACGGCGCCAAAAGCGATCTTGGCAATATTCTTGATATGTTTGACGCGGATAATACCGTTTTGATACCCGACCCTGTTTACCCCGCCTATGTTGACGCAAATATCATGTGCGGGCGCAAAATTATTTACGCCGCCGGTGGGGTTGAAAATAATTTCCTGCCCCTGCCGGATAAAAATATTAAAGCCGATATAATTTACCTGTGCTCGCCCAATAACCCGACGGGCGCGGTATATGATAAAGCCGCCCTGAAACTCTGGGTTGATTATGCGCTGCAAAACGGGGCCGTGATTTTATTTGACTGCGCGTATGAGGCGTTTATACATGACAGCAACCTTCCTTCAAGCATATACCAAATTGAAGGGGCAAAAAAATGCGCGATTGAATTTTGCTCGCTTTCAAAGACGGCGGGGTTTACGGGCACGCGCTGCGGCTATACTGTTGTGCCGCATGAGCTGACGGCCGGCAGCGTATCGCTTAATAAACTTTATCTGCGGCGGCAGACGACTAAATTCAACGGAGTTTCTTATATCGTGCAGCGCGGCGCGCAGGCCGTATTTTCGCCCGAAGGGCTGGCGCAAAATAAAGAGAATATAAATTATTATATGGCCAATGCCGGGATTATTGCCGCGGCTTTGGGCGCGGCCGATGTCTGGTTTACGGGCGGTAAAAATTCCCCGTATATATGGCTCAAATGCCCGGGCAAATTAAGCTCATGGGATTTTTTTGACAAGCTGCTCCGCGAGGCCGGAGTTGTCGGCACGCCCGGCGCGGGTTTTGGCGTGCGCGGGGAGGGCTTCTTCCGCCTGACCGCTTTCGGTAACAGGGAAGATATAATAAAAGCTACGGAAAAACTGCGCGTCTTTCTGCTCAAATTGTAATCATGGATTATAAAAATCTTATAGAAAAAGCCGTTGCGACACAGTCGCTGGAAAGGGGGGAAATCGCCGCCCTGCTTTCCTGCGATGCTGCCGGTGCCGCTTTGCTTGGCTGCGCCGCCGACGATGTCCGCAAAAAAAACGTGGGCGACGGGGTTTACCTGCGCGGGCTTATAGAATTTTCCAGCTACTGCAGGCAAAACTGTATGTATTGCGGGCTTCGGCGCGATAATAAAAAGGCGGCGCGCTACCGCCTTGACGCGCAGCAAATTATTGAATTTGCGGCCAAAGCCAGGGATTACGGCTATAAAACGGTTGTGCTGCAATCCGGCGAGGATTGTTTTTTTGACGCCGACAAAATATGCGCCGTTATAAAAGAAATAAAAAAACTGGATTTGACAATCACGCTAAGCATAGGGGAAAAGACTTTTGAAGAATATCAGGCCTATAAGCTGGCCGGCGCGGACAGATATTTGCTGCGCATAGAAACCACGGATAAAAAACTATACGAAGAGCTTGACCCGGGCATGAGCTGGGATAACCGCGTCCGCTGCCTCGGGGATCTGAAAAAGCTGGGCTATGAAGTTGGCTCGGGTTCGCTGGCGGGGCTGCCCGGGCAGACATTTGAAAGCATAGCCGGCGATATTTTATTTTTTAAAGAAAATAATTTTGACATGATAGGCATAGGCCCCTTTATCCCGCATCCTGAAACCCCGCTCGGCAATGCAGGGACGTCCGGCAATTTTGAAACCGCGCTTAAGGTAATGGCCGTTGTAAGATTATTAATGCCCGATATCAATATCCCCGCCACCACGGCGATGGAAACGCTGCACCCGCAGGGGCGGCTGCTTGCGCTGCAAAACGGGGCGAATGTTGTTATGCCCAATGTCACGGAAGGCGATTACAGAAAGTTCTACGAGCTTTACCCCGGCAAAATCTGCACTGGGGAAAGCCCCGCGCAGTGCCGCTATTGCATAGAGGCAAAAATAAATTCCATCGGGCGCAGCGTTGCGCTTGTTAAAGGCTTCCGCGGGGATTTCAAGCGCGGCGAAACCGGCTGCGCCGTCAATGCCCATGTAGCCAGTGCCGGCGGCAGCTGCGGCTTTTAATCATATTACAGAATTTAGCTTGTTGCCCGCAGCCGCGCCGGCATTATCATGCCTTAAAGTATCGGCAGATATTTTTCCAGCTCGTAAGCGCTTACGTGCGTGCGGTATTTATCCCACTCAATTTCCTTGTTGATGATAAATTTTTCAAAGGTATGCGCGCCAAGGCTTTTTTTGACGAGTTCGCTTTCCTTTGTATTATTTACCGCATGAAACAGATACCCGGGCAGATTATCAATATCAAGTTTTTTACGCTCCTGCGGCGTCATCTTGAAGATATTTTCCTCCACCGGCGCGCGCAGCGGCAGTTTGTTTTTTATGCCGTCCAGCCCTGCCGCAAGCATTATGGCAAAGGCAAGGTAGGGATTGCACGCGGGGTCCGGGAAGCGGCACTCAATCCTGGTTGCGGCCGGCTTGCCGGTTTTGACCTGCGGGATTCTGATAAGCGTGCTGCGGTTCTTCCTGCCCCAGGCTATATAGACGGGGGCTTCGTACCCGGGCACCAGGCGTTTGTAGGAATTCACCCACTGGTTTGTGACGGAGCAAATATCCTTGACGTGTTTCATTATGCCGGCCATATAATATTTTGCGGTCTGGGAGAGGTAATAAGGGTCTTTCTCGTCAAAGAAAGTATTTTGCCCGTCTTTGAACAGCGACTGGTGCACATGCATACCGCTGCCGTTTTGCCTGAAAATCGGCTTAGGCATAAAAGTTGCGTAGCAGCCGTTTTGCTCGGCTATTATTTTGACTATGGCTTTATATGTCATCACATTATCGGCCATTTGCAGCGCGCTGTTATAGCGCAAGTCAATTTCATGCTGCGAGGGTGCCACTTCGTGGTGGGCGTACTCTACGCGTATACCCAGCTTTTCAAGCATAATCATGGTTTTGCGGCGGACTGAGTGGGATTCGTCTATGGGCACGGTGTCAAAGTAGCCGCCGTTGTCAACAAGCTCCACGCTTTTATCGCTTTTGAAGTAAAAGAATTCCAACTCCGGGCCGACCATGAAGTCCGAAAATCCCATACTTTTCATCTCTTCAAGATTCTTCTTTAAAATATATCTGGTGTCGCCCTCAAATTGTTTTCCGTCCGGGGTTTTAATATCGCAGAAAACGCGCGCCACCGGCATGCCCATAAGTTCTTCGGGCAGGATTAAAAAGGTATCCAAATCCGGCATGGCGACAAGGTCCGACTCGTAAATCCTCGCAAAACCTTCTATGGAGGAGCCGTCCAGCCCCATGCCTTCCGTAAGGGCGTGTTCAAACTCTCTGTGCGATACGGACAGGGATTTCAGCTTTCCCAAAATATCGGAAAACCAAATCTTAATAAACTGCACATTATTTTCTTTGGCGGTTTTGAGTATTTGTTGTATCTTTTCCAGCTCGGCCGGGGTTCTTTGTATTGGCATTTTCATTATCTCCTTTTTTTGTTTGTCATGCATAAAAAAACCCCTGCTTTTGAGGCAGGGATTCTAAAAACTTAAAGACAGCGGTTTTGGGATTTTGGTTTGCAGGCGTCTACGCAGCGCGTATAAATATGCTGTCTTGTACATGTAATTATTATAGCATTTATTTTGGATTACGGTATAATAATATAATACATCAGCAGATAAGGGACATTTGGTAATTTTAGTCGTTTTCTTCCTTTACGAAAGGGAGAAGAAAATCCCCACCCTAACCCTCTCCCATAATTCCCCTCCATTGGAGGGGTGGCCTCGCCATAGCAAGCCACGGCGTAGTGTAGCGAAGACGGGCGCAGCGAAGGCTGGGACGGGGTGGTTAAGAGATGGCCGGGGTGAGAGCGGATATATTTAGCATTAATATTACAGCCATTATTGCAAAAGTAATTCAGTATGTATTACAATAGAAATATATGAGCATAAACGAGGGCACGCAAATGCACCACAACAAAAAAGCTTTTACTCTGATTGAATTATTAGTGGTAGTTTTAATCATCGGTATTTTGGCGGCTGTTGCCTTGCCATTATACAATAAAACCGTGGAAAAGGTGCGCGCGTCGGAAGCGCTGTCGCTTATCAAAACCATAGCCGAAGCCGAAGAAAGGCACTATCTTGCCACGAACGCATATACGTCTAATGCCGATGACCTGGATATTACGTATAAACCTTTGAAATATTTTAATTTGGCGCTGGACCCAAGCGTGTATAATATACGCGTCATAAGAAGCAATGATCCCAACAAATATCACTTCAGATACTTCATGCGGCATATAAACGACGGAAATTATCCAGGCAGGCTTTTATGTCTGCACCCTATAGACGACGAAACTTATGCCTATATATGTGAAAGCTTTGGCGGCACCGGCAAGCATACTTATAAGCATATGTCAGGTACGCAAACAGCTTATTATTTAAAATGACATGTTAAGATAGGTTGAATATAGCTTTGCAATCCGCATAATTATCGCGTATATCGCATAACACACTGCGGCGGTCAGCAGAAGAGTGATAAAAGTATCAATAACTTTCCATTTGCGGCTTATTACCGGCGAAAGCCACAAAAACCATAAATTAAGCGGGCCCAAAAGAAAAAACATTGTCCACACGCCGGCATGTGTAAAGAAGAACCCCGCTTCCCGCCGCTGTCTGGCCGCGCAATAACGGCAAAACTCGTCGGCCGCGCCGATTTCTTTTTTACACTTACAGCATTTGGCCGTCTGCGGCGCGGGCGCGGCATTATCCGTCATAATTCCATTCCTTTATTGCGCAGATAGGTTTTTATTTTGCTTCTGGCGCGCGCGGTTTTGGCGGCTTCAAGCCACTGCGGTTTGGGCTCCGCGTTTTTGCGGGTTTGGATTTCGCAGATATCGCCGCTTTTAAGCTCGCTGCCCATTTTGGCCATTTTGCCGTTGACGAGCGCGCCGATATAATGGTCCCCTATCTCGGTATGTACGAGGTAGGCGAAATCCAGCGGGGTGGAATGCTCCGGCAGGACTTTGACCTCGCCCTTGGGGGTGAAGATGAAAATTTGGTTCAGATTGATGTCCGTCTGGAAACTTTCCAGAAATTCGCGCGGGGCGGTTAAATCGCGCTGCCATTCTATCCACTGGCGTATCCAGTTGAGCTTTTCGTCAAGGTGCGGGTCGGCCTTTGCGCCCTGTTTATAGCGCCAGTGCGCGGCTATGCCGTATTCGCAGGTGCGGTGCATTTCCTCGGTGCGGATTTGCACCTCTATCAGGCTGCTCTCAAAAAATACCGTCGTATGTATGCTTTGGTACATATTCATTTTGGGCATCGCTATATAATCGGTAAAAGAATTTGCCGCCGGTTTGAAATTAGCGTGCAGCGCGCCGAGCGCGCGGTAGCAGTCCAAAACCGTATCGGTTATTATGCGCACGCCCAGCAAATCCTGTATCTGGTCAAAAGGCACCCCTTGTTTTTTTATTTTACGGAAGATAGAATAATGGTTTTTTACCCTTGCCAGCAGCCGGTGGGGGATTTCCTCTTTTTCCAATACTCCGTTGAGCGCTGTTTTAAAGGCGTCAAGCCGCTTTTCAAGATTTTCGGCCTTTTGGGCTATGCCTTCTTTGATTTGCAGGTATTCCTGCGGGTGCAGATATTTGAAGGATAAATCCTCCAGCTCGTTTTTCAGGCCGAACATCCCCAGCCGCTGCGCCAGCGGCGCGTAGAGGTTAATAGTTTCAAGCGCTTTTTCCTGACGGCGTTGCGGGGGCAGGGCGTCAAGGGTTTTCATATTATGCGTCCTGTCGGCGAGTTTTATCAGTATTATGCGCATATCGTGCGATACGGCAATAAGCATCTTGCGCCAGTTTTGCACGGTTTCTTCGTCGGTAGAAGTATTTTCCAGCCTGTCCATTTTGGTCAGGCCGGCGACCATATCCGCCACTTCTTTGTCAAAATTTTTCTCTATATCCTTAACCGTGGCGGTTGTGTCTTCAACCGTATCGTGCAGCAGCGCAGCGGCTATTGTTTCTTTGTCAAGTTTATGGTCCAGCAGTATTTTGGCGACTTCTACGGCATGGGTAAAAAACGGCTCACCGGAAAGACGTTTTTGGCCTTCGTGCGCTTTTTGGGCAAAAACATAGGCGTTCTCAATCAGGGCGGTATCCTGGTTGGGATTATAACATTTAAAAGTATCTATAATTTCTTTTAGCGCGGCGTCCATATCTTATATTATATAAAAACATTGACGGCAGGCAGCATAGAATAAAATTCGGAAATAATTTTGATATTTAAAAAAGAACAAAATTTAGTTGGCGAAATATTTTAATATTCTTCAAACTTAATCGCCGGCCGCGGCGGCATTTGCCGTGTCAGAATTGCCGGCGGGCTTTGCGCCGCGAGAAATAAGGAAATCTTTTACTTCTTTATGATATTTACTATAGTCAAGCGCGGTTTTACCTTCTTTATCTTTTGCGTTAATATCCGCACCATATTCTATAAGTTTGTCAAACCAAGTAGTTTCGTTTTCACCAATACGATTAATATTTTTTGCCAGACTAATAAAAATATTATTTAAATCTTCAATATTGCCTTTTGGCGTTGCGCCTTTTGAAATTAAAAAATCAATAAGTTCAGTTTCTTCCGGATGATTTTCTTGCAAAAACATTAGCATTGTTCTTAAACTAATCATATCATCATATTGGGGAGTGGCATACAAAGAGTTACCGATAAGACTACCAGAAGATTCTTCCGCATAACACTCCTCTTGTTGGCAACGCCAAGAGAAGCAAGAATAAGCTCTCATATTTACATTCTCTTCGTTAAAAACAATTTTTATAACATTTTTTGTCTTTTCATTGCAACATTGAGCCATAAGCCAACATACGCCTTGCTCCGATAACACATTAGTGCCATTTGCTATAAAATATTTAATAACATCTTCATTCATATGTATAAGCGCTTCGTCAGAAAATCTATAATATTCTCCGCCCTCGTGGCTGTGTCCACCAGATAAATCTATGCCTAAAGAATGTAATATTTTCACTGTTTCGGCATCATTGATAAACCGTGCGAAAATATATTCCCCATCAGGAAGTTTAGCTCCGTTTTCTATAAGGAATTTTGCTATGGATTTATCTGTGAATTCCAGAGATGTTCCAAGAGGAGAAATTGTATATCCGACATCTTCACTTGAATCATAGGCGTCATTATTAACATTCGCTCCTTTTGATACCAAAAAATTAACTATATCAAAGTTCTGATTATTAACCGCCGCTTGCAAAGGGTGTATAGATTCCCTTGCGCAATCTTCTGCTGAAGTATCGCCGTACTTTCCACAATCAAAATCTACGCCTTCAAGCTGCGCGCCTTGCTCAATTAAAAATTCCGCCATTTCTTTATCATTTTGCTTTATGGCAAAAGCAAGCGGAGCATAATATTGATATATATTTGAATTAATAAAATCAGGGTTATCTTTAAAAAGTTCGGTTAGTTTTTCTTTGTCTTTATTTATAATTGCCCTTTTAATTTCGCCTTTAATCCTGATGTATAAATTTCTCATAAGATTTTTGTCGTATTCAAGGGATTCTAAGTAATACCGAGATGCATTGTTCGAAAATAGACTATCGTCTAACAAACACCTTGTTATATTACTATATTTGTGCCAATTATGATAACACGTAGGATGTGTGCGCGTATCTATTTCCATTTTACATTTATCTGCAATGGCTTCAAATATATTTTCATATTCCCCAAAAATGTGGTCTTGGAAATAATATTGTGGTAAAGCAACTTTTACCTCAGATGAATATGAATCAGAGATATTTTGTCCGTAAGGATAATGACTATTTTTTATACAAATTCCCTCATAATCCTTGTATGTAAAGGGCGTTGGTATGGTTAAATCGTCTTCAATTGCCGCGCCGCAAGTGCCCGCCTGCGCGCATATTTTCAATTTTTCCATATCTATTTTTGGGGTTTCTTCTTTTGCAGCTTCTTCTGTTTTTAAAGTATCCGGTTCTTGTTGAGCGTTTTCCGTTTCAGAAAGCTTATTATCTGTATAAATATATGTATCTTCCAAATCCAAATCATAATTTACCGATGGTTCGGCGTCGGGTTCATTTATGTTTTGTTCCTGAATTGAGCTGACGGGCATTGCAGTTTGTTGTTTATACGCGGGCGCGGATGTTTCGGCGTCTCCTTTTGAACAGGCGGCAATAAACAAAGATACGGTTAATACGGCAGTATATTTTATAAACCTGGCAAGATGCTTTTTCATAATTTCTCCATACTGTTATTATCTTTTTAGTATAAATTTTTATAAGCCGGTTTGGTTTTTCTCTCCCTTTTGTAAAGGGAGTGTCAAGTCGCAGCGAAGCGAAGACTGACGAGGGATTTAATATCTTCTTTTATTAATAACTACTCTCATTAAATCTCTCTCCCGACTTATGGACTTTTGTCCCTAAGTCTCCCTCTCTCTTTACTAAAGAGAGAAAACAACAATGTCATTTTTTTCGGCTAACAATAACAACCATTTGCTCCTTTGCAACTTTATTGCTGAAATTATTTTAGTGCAAATACTTATAGTTTTGCAAAATTTCACGCGCTGTTGCCGCTAATTTTAATGTTTCAAAATATTTTACTTAGGGAAAACCTCGTCTATTATCATCTTGGCCGCGCGTTTGGCTACGCCGGGCTCGCCCAGCTCGCCGCGCAGGCGCAGCAGTTTATCGCGCATGGAGGTATATTTTTTCTCGCTGCCTAAAATAGCGCAGACTTCTTTTGCAATCGGCAGGGGTGCGGCGTCTTTTTGTATAAATTCCCTGACTATCGGGGCCTTGCTGAGAATATTTACCAGCGATATATAAGGCACTTTTATGATGAGTTTGGCTATCTGGTAAGTCAGCCACGAGGTTTTATAAACCACCAGCATCGGCAGGCCCATTAAAGCGTTTTCCAGCGTGGCCGTGCCGGAGCAGGTCAGAACAAAATCCATATCGCCGCGGCGGGTAAAATCGTTTTCTCTTACTATTTCCAGCTCCTGCGGGATTTGGCCGCCCAAAAGTTTGGCGATGGCGCAGTCCCGCACCTCAGCCACGGCAAAGAGATAAGCCTTTGCTTTTGGGTAAGTGCGGCGTATTTCTTTAAAAGCGTCCCAGAACAATTTTGTATGCTTTGCGACTTCGGAGGGCCGGCTGCCTGGCAGGAAGCCGATTCTCCATTCCTTAAGCCTGCTGCCGTCGTAAGTTTTCGGCTTTGGCGCGGGCACGGTATCCAAAAGCGGGTTGCCGAGGAAGACGGCGTCCCCGCCCAGCGCGGTATAAATCTTTTTTTCAAACGGGAAAATGACAAACATTTTTTTTGCCAGCCTGACTATGGTTTTTGCGCGGTACTGCCTGCTTGCCCATACCTGCGGGCACACATAATAATAAGCCGGCACGCCGCGGTGTTTGGCGATGCCCAGAACCTGATGGTTGAAGCCGTAAAAATCCACGGTAATAACGCAGGCGGGATTGGCGGCCGATATATAGGTTTTTACCATATCCAGAAGGCGCATCCACAGCGGGATTTTCTTGAAAGGCTCAATAAAACCCGTAGCGCCTTTAGAGATAAGATTTACCAGGAATTTATCGCTTGCGGCTTTCATGCGGTCCCCGCCGATTGCGGTGACGGTGATATCCGGCGCGTATTCCTTCATCGCTTTTATGAGGTTTGACGCGTGCACGTCGCCCGAAACGTCGCCCGCGACTATGAGTATATTTTTATTATTCTGCATCAGCTGCGGCATATTTATTTCCCTCTCTTTAAGCGGCCCAGCGTCTCGTCAATGGCTACTTTGGCCGCGCCGCCGATATCCGATACCAGGCCCAGCACCGGAGAGCGTTTATCTTCTTCCCTGCCCTGCGGTACGTTATAGCGTTTGATTTCGTCCGCAATCTTCAGCGCGATTTGCAGAGCTTTAGAGCCCTTCTCCCCGCTAGGGCCGGGGGTTTTGTCGTTTTGTATGCAGTCAACAAAGTGCATAATTTCGGAAGTTATGGGCAGCTGCTTGTCAAAATTGGGATATATCACGTCAATATCGCCCAGCGATTTTATCACCGGCGTTTTTTTGCGGTAGATTTTAACGCGCGTATTCATGAAGTCAACCGATATATACGCGTCCTGCTGGTAAAGATTCATGTAGCGGGCGCGCTCAAAACTGGCGCGGCTGGCCGTTATATCCGCGGTGCAGCCGTCGGCGAATTTAAGGCGCGCGTTAGCTATGTCCTCATGGCCGGAAAACGCGCTCAGCCCCACCGCGTCTATGCTTACGATTTCGCTCTGCAGCATGGTCAGGAGCAGGTCAATATCGTGTATCATTAAGTCCAGCACCACGCCGATATTGGCCATGCGCGGGTCATAGGTGCCAAGGCGTTTTATCGCTATAAATTTGGGGTTTTTGATATATTTAAACGCTTCCAGCACGGCGGGATTAAAGCGTTCCACATGGCCGATTTGCAGTATTATTTTCTTTTCTGCCGCTTTGGCGATAAGCTCGCGCGCCTGCTCCATGGTTGAAGCTATTGGCTTTTCCATAAGCGTATGCACGCCGTGTTCAAGGCAGTACATGCCGATTTGATGATGCAGTTCCGTCGGCGCGGCCACTATTACGGCATCAATCTGGGGGATAAGATCTTCATGTTTGGTATATGCGGCGCAGTTATATTCCCAGGCGAGTTTCTGGGCGCGCATGGGATCTTTGTCGCATACGCCTACAAGCTCCGCGTCCTGCATTTTGGCAAGGGTTCTGACATGGAAAGTTCCTATCTTGCCCGCGCCTATTACGCCAAATCTTACTTTTTTATCGCTCATAATGTCCTCCACCTTATTATATTTATTATATAATAATCAAAGGATTGGAGAATGTTTCTGTAATTGTTATATTAATAAATTTTATAAATTGTAGTATAATAAATTAAGCAGTATAACTAAGGAGTAAGCGGTTGTTAATGTAAGCCGAAAAAGCTTATAAAATTTGATACTGTTTTTGGAACTCTGTGAAGAACAGAGTGAGCTTTTGAGAAATCAAAAGCGCATTATCAGTCCAGAAGCAGCTCGTTATCAGGCACAAAGCGAAAGGAAGTCATGAGCCTTATGTTTTGTGCCGAGTGTTTCCCGTCTGAAAGGACGGGAAATATATTTTGGGTTATCTTCGTAGCTCAAATATAACGGCCGTTTTTGTTTGTATAAAAAGCTGACGCCGCAGGCGTCATCCCCGAATGCTCTAATCGGGTATCTGCGTTGTATAAAATAAAAATAACGGGATGCAAACTATGAAAAATGCAACTGGTTTCACATTAATAGAATTATTGGTAGCAGTTCTAATAATCGGCATACTTGCCGCCATTGCGCTGCCGCAATATAATAAAGCGGTTTATAAAAGCAGGTACTATTCCATGATGCAGATTGCAAAAAGCATAAAAGACGCGGAAGAAAGATATTTTTTGGTAAATGGAAAATATACCAAGCAATGGGCAGAATTAGACATTGAAATCCCGGGTTTTACGGGATGTTCTGATGCTGAGCAGTGGTGTGTCGGCAAGAATTTTGATATTGATTTAAATGATGGTGGTGACCTGAATATAATCGTTGCTATGCCCTCGTCAACCAGAGAAATAGCGTATGTAGTATGGTTTGACAGAGCGGATAACGCTAGAGCGGGACAAAGGGATTGTTTTGCAAGACCTAAGGTGAAGCGCGCCAATGAATTTTGCGAGTTTTTAGGCGGGGTTTCTAGCCCTGGATCTAATGCGAATTGGAATCATTATGCTCTAAAGTAAAGCTATCCGAATTATGTATAATGTTAAAAAAAGATATAATATTTTATTGTCTTATTTGTATGATGGTTGTTATGAAAGAAAGAACTTTAATCCTCATTAAGCCCGACGCCATAAGCAAACGCCTCACCGGCATAATAATAGACCGCATTGAACGCCTCGGCCTGGATATGAAGGCGGCCAAAGCCGCCGTTCTCACGCGGGATCTGGCCCTGAAACATTACGAGAACCTTAAAGGCGCGCCGTATCTGGAAAGCGTCATTGATTTTATGCTGGGCAAATACAGCGGCATAGAAGACCACAGAATTTACGCTTTCGTTTACGCCGGCAAAGACGCCGTAGCCAAAGTGCGCGCGGAAATCGGCGCTACAAATCCCGACGAAGCGCTTCCGTACACCGTGCGCGGCGCTTTCGGCCGCATAAAAGACGGCGTAATGCAGAATTGCGTGCACGCTTCCGGCACGCCGCGGGACGCGGAGAGGGAAATCGCCCTATGGTTCCGGCCGGAGGAAATTTTAAAATGAGAAATTTGCTGGCATTACTTTTTGCTTCGGTTTTGTTGCCATGCGCGCTTAACGCCGCTGAAAATATAACGATAAATACGGAGGACGGATGGGAGCTCTCGGCCCTTTATGAGCCTTCCGAAAACGGCCGCTATGTGATTTTGCTGCATGATCTTGGCAAAAATAAAGACGAATTTAATAAGCTTGAAAATAAAATAAAGGGCGCGGGTTACGGTTTCTTTGCTGTTGATTTGCGCGGCCACGGCGCAAGTCTTAATAAAGGAGATTATAGAAATTTTGCCAAAACCGGCACGGATAATGAATTCAACCAGATGGTGCGCGACGTCACGGCGGCTATAGGCTATCTTAACAAAAAAGACATCCCGACGCAGGATATTTATTTGGCGGGTTCCGGCCTGGGGGCGAACGTGGCTGCAAAATCTCTGATTTTTAATCCCGACATCGCCGGCATAGCCTTGTTTACGCCGTCGCTTAAAACGCGCGATGTGCTGACTATGAACGGCATCAAAATAAATACAAAACCCGTTTTTATAGCCGTGTCTTCGGAAGACAGGAAGCAAATGATGGAAGCCAGTTTTATAAGAAACGCGGCGTTTTTATCGTCGGGCGAGGGCAGGGTGACTTTTATGACGGCCTATAATCTCAGGGGTGCGGAGATGGCGGATAAATGGCTCGGCGAGGAATTTTTGCAGTGGCTGGCCGCGCCGCAGCGTCCGCCGGTCCTGCCGGACGGAGAGCAGGAAATAACCCCCGAAGTTCCCGCGGCGCCGCAGTTTTAAGCGGCCTGCGGGCGGAGGCGGCATATGAGAGCGCAAAAAAATCTTGCCATCGGCCTGATGAGCGGCACCTCTGCCGACGGGCTTACTATATGCCTTTTTGACGCGCGCGCAAAAAAAATCCTGCACGCCAAAACCTATTTTTATCCCCGTAAACTTCAAAATAAAATCTTGGACGCGGTAAACTTTAAAACGCCGCAGCTCAGCATGCTTAATTTTGAGCTCGGCCGCCTGTACGCGAAAAACACCGCCGCTTTTATAAAAGAATTTAAGATAGATAAAAGCAAAGTCGCCGTAATCGGCAGCCACGGGCAGACGGTTTTCCACGCGCCGCTTGCGAAAATCCCCAATACTTTGCAGACGGGGGAGGCGGCTTTCCTGTCGCATGATACCGGGCTGCCGGTTGTGTGGAACTTCCGCCCGCGCGATATGGCCGCCGGCGGCAGCGGCGCGCCTTTAATGCCGGCTTTTGACGATTTTTTATACGGCGGCGGCGCCGCGCGCCTGCTGCTTAATATAGGCGGCATTTCAAATATAACGCTTGCGGGGCGGGGTATTGCGGCTTTCGGTTTTGATATCGGCCCCGGGAATGTTCTTATTGATACGGCCGTAAATATCTTAAGCAAAGGCCGTTTGAATTTTGACAAAGGCGGCCTTACGGCGGCAAAGTATGAGCCGGATATAAAAAAAGCGCGAAGCCTGCTGCGTCTCTTCGTAAAAAACAAACCGCCAAAATCTCTGGACCGCAATTCTTACACAAATAATTTTGTGCTTAAATACTTCCCGTCGCTTACCGGGCGCGATATCGCCACTATAACTTATCTTACCGCGCTTATAATTACGCAAAGCATAAAAAAATTCATACTCAAAAAATACAGGCCGGAAGTTCTGGAAATTTCCGGAGGCGGCGTTTACAATAAAACTCTTACGGGTTTTATAGCCGCGCAGCTTAAGGGCATAAAAGTGGTAAGCGGCGGCGCGGTTATAGACCCGCTAGCAAAAGAAGCCGCGGCATTTGCGTGGTTCGCGCTGCAAACGCTGGGCGGCGTTCCATGCGATTGCCGTCGCGCGACAGGTGCAAAAACAAAAGCCCTTCTGGGCTGCATATATATGCCTTAAAACAGGAAACAGAATATGAAAATTAACCGCATAATTCACCCGGGATTTTGGTTCGGCAAAAGCGACAGGGAACAGGCCCTGGCCCTCGCCGCGCAGGGCGTCGGCGGTTTTTGCATTTACGGCGGCGCCGCCGGTGAAATTAAGGATTTAACCGCCGCCCTGCGCGCGGCCGCGCCGCACCAGCTGATAATAAGCGCGGATTACGAGGACGGCCTCGGCCGCTGGGTTAAGGAAATGCCTTTGCTGCCCTCAAATATTTCTATTGGCGCGGCCGCGCAGGCCGGCGCGGATCTGGCTTATAAAAAAGGCCTGCTCACGGCCTGCGCCGCGCTGGGTTTGGGGGTGGACTGGGTTCTCGCCCCCGATGTTGACCTTGCCGATACTCCGCAAAACCCTATAGTTAATACGCGTTCTTTCGGGCGCGACCCAGATGCCGTGGCGGAGCTCGCCAAGCATTTTATGATGGGCTTGCAGGACGGCGGCTGCCTTAACTCTCTTAAGCATTTCCCCGGGCACGGGGCGACGGATACGGATTCGCATCTTTCGCTGCCGTCGGTAAACCGTTCTTTCGGGCAAATGGACGGCGCGGAACTTGTACCTTACAAAAAGCTGCTCACGCGGGCGGATTCAATAATGGTGTCGCATCTTCTGGTTAATGATTGGGACGATAAAAACCCGGCCTCGTTTTCCGCCAAAATAATGACGGATTATATGCGCGGAGCATTGCGCTATAAAGGCGCGGTTGTAACGGACGCGCTCATGATGGGTGCCATGAAAGGCCTTAATGCCGTTGACTGTTTTAGAGCCGGCGCGGATATATTGCTTGCCCCGGGCGAGCCGCAAAAACTTCTGAAAGATTTACAGGCCGCCGTTGACGCGGAGCCCGCGCTTGTAAAGCGCGCGGCCGACGCCGTAAGCGCGCAGGAAGCCATGATTACAAAGTTAAATACGCTCGTGCCGCGCGCCTGCGGCGGGGCCATTACGGCGCATGCTTTATCGCTTGAAACTGCACTCGCGTGCGTGGCCGCTGTCGGCGCGCCGCTGCGGCTGGGAAAAACCGCCGATATAAGCTATATTGAACCTGATATTTACCCCTCGCAGGATTTTAAAGCATTGGATTTTTTGCGGGAGCTCAAAAAAAATAAGGTAAAAATAAAACCTTATCAGGAAGGCGACAGGCCGGCTTGTCTTATAGCCCTTACCATGGCAAGCTGCGGCGCTTTCCGCGGGCATGTTAATTTCAATGCGGAGCAGAGAACGCTGCTCAACAAAGCCGTCGCCGCAAGCGAAAAATCTGCGCTGGTGGGTTTGGGCAGCCCGTTTGTTAATATTGGGATTGAGGGTTTGACGCTGTTTTTAATGGCCGGCACCAAGACGGAAGCCTTCCAGCAAACCTGCGCGCAAAT
>JAISDW010000112.1 GCA_031264445.1 Elusimicrobiota bacterium | reverse complement strand
ATTAGTGTGAAACCTCTAGAGCCGTTGGCCGTTGGCCGTTGGCCGTTGGCCGTTGGCCGTTGGCCGTTGGCCGTTGGCCGTTGGCCGTTGGCCGTTGGCCGTTGGCCGTTGGCCGTTGGCCGTTGGCCGTTGACTTGCTGCAATGTAGTTTTCTGGCATATTTCCTCTCCTATTTTACCTTAGCGACGATGCTTACCATTTTGCCGGGCACTACTATTATTTTAATAACCGTTTGGCCTTCAAGCAATTGTTTTATTTTGGGCGCGGCGAGCGCGGCGGCCTCATGTTGTTCTTTGGAGGAGGCGGCGGGCAGTTTTACGCGCTCTTTGATTTTGCCGTTAATCTGCACGCCGATTTCAATTTCTTCCTCCGCAAGAAGCGCGGGGTTTGCGGCGGGCCAGTTTTCCTTAAGCAGAAAAGTTTTATTGCCCGCGTTTTGCCAAAGCTCGTCGGTAATATGCGGCGCGAAGGGGTGCAGAAGTTTAAGAAAGACGGCAAAGGTATTCGCGTCAGTTTCCTTAAATTTTGAAAGCTCGTTGAAGAAAATCATCAGCGCGGATATCGCGGTATTGAAGCTGAAAGCCTCAATATCGCCGCTGATTTTTTTAATTGTTTTGTGTTTTAAAATTTCAATTTCCCTTGGCGGCTGCACTTCGGTAATTTTAAGTTCGTCCGCCCAGGTGTAAACGCGCTTTAAAAAGCGCGATACGCCCTCTATCCCGCGCATATCCCAGGGTTTTTGGGCCTCAAAGGGGCCCATAAACATCTCGTAAGCGCGGAAAGCGTCGGCCCCGTATTCCCGCAAAATCTCGTCGGGGTTGATGACGTTCTTTTTGGATTTGCTCATCTTCTCAACCATCGCGTTAAGCGGCGCGCCGCCGGCTTTCAGCTTGGGCGCGGCAGGGTCGCTAAAATCAATTTCGTCGTAGGCGTGGTAATTGCCGCCGGCGTCGCGGTAGGAGAAAGCTAAAATCATGCCCTGGTGGCGCAGTTTTTGGAAAGGTTCTTTTGTGCTGACATAGCCCAAATCAAACAAAACTTTATGCCAGAAGCGGGCGTATAAAAGATGCAGCACCGCGTGCTCCGCGCCGCCGATATAACAGTCAACGGGCGCGCAGGCCTTTTCAATCTGCGGGTCCACGAAAGTTTTGTCATTATGCGGGTCCATATACCTTAAATAATACCAGCACGAGCCCGCCCACTGCGGCATGGTATTTGTCTCGCGTTTGGCGGGGCCGGCGCACGCGGGGCAGGTTGTATTAACCCAGCTTTCAATATTGGCAAGCGGGCTTTCGCCCGTGCCGCTAGGCTCAAATTTTTCCACCTCGGGGAGTACAAGCGGCAATTGCTCATCCGGCAGCGGTACCACGCCGCACGCGGGGCAGTGAACTATCGGTATTGGTTCCCCCCAATACCGCTGGCGGGAGAAAACCCAGTCGCGCAATCTGTAAGTTGTTTTTGCGCGGCCGATTTTTTTGTCTTCCAGAAATTTGATTATTTTTGTTTGAGCGGCCGCCACGTCAAGGCCGTCCAAAATGCCGGAATTTATTAATTTGCCGCCGCCGGTATAGGCTTCTTTTGCAATGCCGGCTTCGCTGCCAATCACTTCAATCACAGGCAGATTAAATTTTTTGGCAAAAGCATAATCGCGCGTATCGTGCGCGGGCACGGCCATAATCGCGCCGGTGCCATAGCCGGTGAGCACATAATCGGCTATCCATACGGGGATTTTCGCGCCGTTGACGGGGTTTACCGCGTATGCGCCCGTAAAAACGCCTGTTTTTTCCTTATCCTCGGCGGAGCGTTCAAATTCCGTCTTGGCGGCGGCTTGTTTGAGGTATTCTTCCACCGCGGCTTTTTGCTGCGGCGCGGTGATTTTGCCCGTAAGTTCATGCTCCGGCGCGAGGACCATATAAGTCGCGCCGTAAAGCGTATCGGGCCGCGTGGTGAAGATTTTTATTTTTTCGGCGCCGCCCGCAATATCAAAATCAACTTCCGCGCCGACGGATTTGCCTATCCAGTTGCGCTGCATCATAAGGGTTGAGGCCGGCCAGTCAAGCCCTTCCAAATCGTCCAGCAGCCTTTCGCCGTAAGCGGTGATTTTAAGCATCCACTGCCTTAAATTCTTTTTTTCTATCTGCGTCTGGCAGCGCTCGCAACGGCCGTTGAAAACTTCCTCATTAGCCAAACCGGTTTTGCACGAAGGGCACCAGTTTATCGGCACCGTGCTTTGGAAAGCCAGACCTTTTTTGTAAAGCTGCAAAAATATCCACTGCGTCCATGTGTAATATTTCGGGTCGGTGGTGTCAATTTCGCGGCTCCAGTCATAAGCCATGCCGAAGGATTTTATCTGCCGGCGGAAGTTATCAATATTTTTCTGCGTGGTTATGCGCGGATGCACGCCGGTGGCTATGGCATAGTTTTCCGCGGGCAGGCCGAAAGCGTCCCACCCCATGGGATGTATTACGTCAAAACCGTTCATTATTTTATATCGCGTCAGTATATCCGAAGCGGTATAACCTTCCGGATGGCCGACGTGCAAACCCTGGCCCGAAGGGTAGGGGAACATATCAAGGCAGTAAAATTTTTTGCCCGCCGCGGGCACGCGCGGGGATTTGAAGAGGCCGGCCTCTTCCCAGCGTTTCTGCTGTTTTTTATCAATCTCGGGGAAATTAGCTATCGCCATAAATTAGATTATAGCAATTTAGGCGGGAATTAGCGGCGGGCAAACGGCTTATTAATGCTTTGTTTACATTTTAAGTTAGATATGATATACATACTTATGCTTAATATTTTTGCACCAAGGAGAAATCAGTATGTTATATAACAATAAAGAACTAAATAAATATTCCGTTCGCGGCTTCACGCTTATTGAACTTTTGGTCGTTGTCCTTATAATCGGCATTCTCGCCGCTATCGCGCTGCCGCAGTACCAGAAAGCCGTTGAAAAATCCCGTGCTATAAAATATGTGCCAATAATGAAATCTATAATTGAGGCCAGTAAAATCTATTACATGCAAACGGGCAATTATCCATATGATTTAACCGTTCTTGATATTGAGATACCAGGCGGCACACCCGTTGTAAGCGGTCCTTATGTAGATATATATTTATATTTAAATGCCGGGAAGATAATATTCAGAAACATCGGAGACATAGATAATCCGGGCGTAATGATGGATAATTATGAAAGGAGGTATCGCCTTGTTCTGAGAAAAGACGGGTTATATTGCGCGAGTTTTACAAATTCAACAAAGTGTGCGCTGCTTGGCGGCGGCAAAGAAGATAATACTGAATACAAAATAGAACTGTAAAATGCTTTGAATATCACGATGTGGGGCGCGGGATTACTTCAGTAAACTTTTGCTCCGCAGCAGCCGGTTGTAAGTGATTGCAAAGCGGTGTACCTCGTCGCGGATTTGCATTAAAAGCAGCAAAGCGGGGTTATTTTTTTCAAGTTTTACGCTTTCTTTGCGGCCCGGGATAAAAATTTCCTCCTCCCGTTTGGCAAGCGATATAACTTTAATATCCTGCTGACCGCAAGCGTTTAAAGCCTTCAAAGCGAAATCCAGCTGCATGGGGCCGCCGTCTATCACAAACAAATCGGGCCGGTTTTCCGGCGGCAATTGCGCAGTCTGGGCAAGGCGGCGCGATACGATTTCCCTCATCATGGCAAAATCGTCCGCGCCTTTGGCCGGCGCGGGCGTCCTTATTTTAAAACGGCGGTAATGCGCTTTGTATTTATCGCCGTCAACAAAGCACACCATCGCGCCCACGGGGTGTTTGCCGTACAGGTGGGAATTATCAAAAGCCTCTATATGCCTTATTATTTTTTGGCTGCCCAGCAGCGCGCTCAAAGCCTTTAATTTTTCCGCCGCGGCGATTTTGTTTTGCAGCTTTTCGCCTTTATACTCGCTCACTTTTATGCGCTCTTTCATATGCTCTATCGCGGCCAAAAAATCGCGCTGCAGCGCGGCGGTTTCATAATCCATTACTTTTGCGGCGGCGCGCATGGCGGCGGCTGTATCCGCGGCGAAAGTCTTATAATCCCCGTCAAAAAATATTTTAGCGCGCGCGGCAAGCGCGCGGTAAGCCTTATACGATATCTTGCCAGCGCACGGCGCGGGGCACTGGTTTAGATGATAATAAATGCAGCCGCTTATGCGCTTTTGCGCAAGAGGTTTGGCGCGGCTGAATGCCCACTTGCACGGACGCAGCGGCAGATATTTATTCTTCCACAGCATTTCAAGCATATTTTTTATGGGCGCCACGCGCGGATACGGGCCGTAGTAAAGCGCGCCGTCTTTCTGCGGGCGGCGCGTCATGGTAAGGCGCGGGTAATCCTCCTGCATGCTCAAGCGGATATACGGGTAAGTTTTCGCGTCTTTAAGCATGCTGTTGAAGAAAGGCTGGTACTGCTTGATGAGTTTATCTTCAAGGATTAGAGCGTCCCGCTCGCTCGCGGCGACGACGAAATCTATTTTATCCACCAGCGGCACCAGCGCGGGGATTTGCCACCGCCCGTCGCCGCCTTCGCGCTGGAAATACTGCCCAACGCGCGCGCGGATATTGACGGCCTTGCCGATATACAGCGCGACGCCGGCCCTGTCGCGCATTATATAGACGCCGGGTTTTTGCGGCAGCATATTAAGATTTAATTCCATATTTTAATTATAGGAAATTAATATAGGAAGATTTTTTTCTTTGGATGGCATTGTTCTGAAAATGGACATACGGCAAAATTAAATCCCTCGCCCCTTCGGGACATTTGTCCCGAAGGGGCACTCCCTTTACGAAAGGGAGAATAATTTCCACCCTCACCATAACCCTCTCCCATCATGAAGGGAGAGGGGAAAAAAGAGATCTTCTGCCCCCTTTGGGGGAAGTGGCCACGGCGTAGCGCAGCGAAGTCGGGCCGTAGGGGGGATGAAAGTTGTTATTATTTTATTAAAACAACAACAGCCATATTTACCCCTACCCCCTTCGGGTACTTCCCCTAAAAGGGGAAGAATAAAAACGAAAGCTCAGCCGCTACTATCTTTACAAAAAGTAGGAGATAATTTCCCCCCTCACCCCGGCCCTCTCCCATCATAAAGGGAGAGGGAGAAAAAAAGAGGCCCTCTCTTGACCACCCCGCCCGCCTTCGCTTCGCTACGCCGCGGCACCCCTCCAATGGAGGGGAATTAAAGAAATGCCCAACACGAATGAAGAGGAATTATAGGAGAGGGAGAAAAGCGAACATACAGCTCAAACAGAGCGATTTTTCAAATTTGAGATGGATTCGGATTTTATTTCAGGGTGAGGAATACCAAGAGCGGGCGAAGCCCCGTGTATCCGAACTCTGAAAAAAATTCAAAGACGCTCAAATTTGGGAAATTGTGCGACCGCGATAAATAGGACGCGGCACGTACTCCCTCTCAGCTTGCGGGAGAGCGTCGGCGGGTAAAACTAAGGCTTCGGGACAAGCGGAGGGCTGTCCGGCAGCTTTTTGGTCGGTATTATTTCGGCCTCGCCCAGTATCAGCGAAGGCGCGACAACCGATAACTCCGCATCAAGATTATAAGCCTCCAAATCGTCGGCGGCAAATTTTATGTCGCGCAGCGCGCGGGTGCTCATATCCTTAAAACCCGCGCCGTAAACGGGCGTTTCTTCCCCTGTTTTCGCGTCAACTTTATAGGCTGAAAACGAGCTCCCCGCCGTATTGCCGCGCACTATATAGCAGTAGTTAAGGCCTTCCTGACGGCAGTATTCCAGAAATTTATCCTTAAACTGCGCCGCGGGTATGCTTTCGCGCGGGATAAAAAACAAACTGCGCGCGCGGCCCTGCGCGAAATCCTGCCGGCGCGCAAGCACCGCGTGGCCGTTGGAAACCGGCTGCCCCTTTATCGGGCTTCTTGTGGAAGGCTGCGCTGCCAGCTTGCCGCCGTCCACTAGATGCAGCCTGCGCGCGGCGACGCCTTCGTCGTCAATCTCATAAAAACCCGCAAGCGTTTTATTGTTGAAAGTTTTTGCCGCAGGGTCGTCAAAAACGTCAAACCACGCGGGCATGATTTTGAGGCCCAGCTTCTGCGCGAACTCGCCGTGCGTGGGGTTGCCCGACGAATAATGCACGGGCCGCGGCTCATTTACGGCGCGCGTAAAAACGTCATCCAGGAATCCGGCCGCCGCACCGCCCTCAAGCATTACGGGGCCGATAAAAGGCTCCGCCTTTTTGGCTTTTGTAAGCGCGGCCGCGGCCGCGGCGAAATCACCGGCCTGCTTTATAAGCTCCGCGTCGTCCGGCACGTCTTTTAAATCCGCGTAGATTAAATTTTTGCTTTCGGTAAATTCAAAGCCGTTTTCGGTTTTTGCGGTGGCGGATAAAGATATGCGCAGATACCGGTAAGGTTTTATATACTGCGCGCCCTCGCTGGAAAGGAAATAAACCGGCCTGTAAGAATCAGATACGGCGGCTTTAAAAGAATTAAGTTCCTTCAAATTACCCTGCGCGGACATACGTTTGGCCAGGCTTTCCCAGCGCGCGGACGGGAAAGCGGCGAAAGCGGGCTCCGCCAGCGCGCCTTTGGCCGCCGGCGCGGGCGAAAAATCCGGATAATCCCCGTCAATTTTTTTATTCTGCTTATAGGCCCGTTTTTTTGCAAGCGCGTTTTGGGCGTTTTTGTAGGCGCGGTCAGTTTCGTCCCACAGGGCAGCGCGAATGGCGTCGTAACTGAAATCGGGGCTTTGCCTGTCCGCTGTGGGATAAGTGGTGCTTACGAAGAAGCTGTTATCTTCCTTCGCGCTGCCCAGGCGCAGCGCCACGAGCACATTAATGGCAGAGATTTGCCAAGTCTCCGTCAGCGCGCCCTGGTTTGCCGTAGCCGCATAGCCCGAAACCGGCAAAACTTTGTAAACCATAAAATAAGGTTTGGGCATTTCTTTGCCGCCTAGACCAACAAGCGAACGCCGCATTTCGTCGCGCATAGCCTGCATAATGCCGGCATTCTGCAAATCCTGCGAGCAGAGATTTAGCGCCGCGAAAGCAAAAAATATTATAAGAAATTTTTTCATATCCGCTCAGCTCCCTTTGCCGTTTTGTCCGGCGCGCCGGCCGGCCGCGCGGCGGAAGGCGCCGGCAGCAGCGGCAGGCTGTCATAGGTTTTGTCAACTTTTTCTATTTCCATTTCCGACACCAGAATACTGGGCGCCACCGCCGATACCGGCACCCAGCCGGATTCCGCCCCGCAGCTGCCGTTAAAAACGCCGCTGTCGTCGGCCGCGGCAATGATTTTATTGAAGCTGGCCAGCGGCGTGCCCACGATATCCGCGCCCCTGATAATTTCGTCCGGCCGGCCGTCGGCATATACTCTGTAGACCAGCAGCGGTTTCACTTTGAAAGACTGCGGGCCGCCGGTGTCAGTATTGGTAAACCCGCCGGCGATATCGTCAATAAGCAGGCCGTAAGGCTTGCCCTGTTTTTTAACTTCGTCAACCAGCATGCGGCGCAGGGTATCGTATGGCACGGTTTCATTCGCTTCAACTATAGTCACACCCATACGCGATACGGTATTATTGCCCGCCTCTTTGCGGCCGTGGCCGTTTGACTGCGGGAAGCCTTTTATGGGATTCCTGCCCATCAAAAAACCTTTAAGCGCGCCGTCTTTTATTATAACCGCGTCCTGCGCGCGAACGCCTTCGTCGTCATAAAGATAATATCCGCGCAGCGGTATACCTTTGAACTCTTTAAGATTCGGATTATCGCGCACGCTTATCAGCGGCGATATTACCTGCTGGTTAAGTTTTTGGGTAAAAGTCTGGCCGAAGTCATCGTCTTTCTGGCGGTGGCCTTCAACGCGGTGGCCCAGTATTTCGTGAAAGAAAACGCCCGTCGCCTTGTTTTTCAACAGCACGGGGCCGTGGTAAGGCTCGGCCGCGGGGGCGTCTTTAAGGGCTTTAAGCTCCTCTATCGCCTTTTGTATATCGGCGCGCACTTTGGCCGGCGCGGGCAGGTCTTTAAGAGCGGTAAAATCATAGCTTACATTGCGTTCCAGCTGCATGCCGTCCTTGTTGCGCGAGGTTATGCTGAAAGACATACGCATCAGCACGCGCGGGGTTTTGAGTTCCGCACCCTCGCTGTTTACATAATATATATTGTCAATATTAATGCTCAAAGATGCAAAGGAAGTAAGTATAAAATCATAACCTTTGAACAGAAGTGAATAGCCCGCCAGCATTTCTTTAAGGGCCGCAATATCAATTTGCGGGATTACGGCCGTTTCATAATGCTTTGCCGGCGGCAGCGGGGCCGAAAAGTCGTCCGAATCATCGCCGCGCTGGGAGGCGGTCCGGCTGTTTGTTTTGACTTTCTGGTACATTTCCTGCGCTTTTTTTACGGCTTCTTCCGTATGCAGCCAGAAGACGCGGCGCAGCGCGGGGATATCGTCCTCCAGCGGGGCGGGGACGCTTCCCTGCCTGTAAAAAGAATCAAAACTGATTTCCTTTATTTTGCGCGTATTATCCATTTTACGGCTGCCTGCGCGGGCTTCAACGTCAAAAAGACGGCGGCGGTTCTCCACGTTCTTGGCGCCTCCCAAAACGGAGGAAATAAATAATTCATAGCTGTCCGTAAGCTGGTATGAAAGGAAGTAAACCGGCGTTTTGGCTTTTTTGAGAGCCTTTATCGCGGCGGCGTTTTGCAGCCGCATGGCTTTGAGCACAGGGTCAGTCTTTATATTATAATCCGCGCACAGGGCATTAAGGCACAACGACGCTAAAAAAACCGCGGCAAAGAGTTTTTTCATTTTATTCCTCCGTTTAAAAATTATAGTATATATTGCAAAGAAGGCCAATTAATGTTTATAATAATTTAACAAGCCTTTTGGAGGGAGCCGTGAGCGAAATTTTTTATTTAAGCCGTAAAAATTACGAAAAGCTGTGCGAGGAGCTGGATAACCTCAAAAAAACCAAGGCCCGTCTTTCCGAGGAAATCGGCGAGGCCGCCCGCCAGGGCGACCTTAAGGAAAACGCGGAATATATCGCCGCCAAGGAGAAGCAGGCCGAAACCTTGGCAAAGATAAACGAGCTTGAAGTCAGGCTGCGCAATATCCGCATCACGGACGGCCTTAATGTTGACAAAACCGAAGCCCGCATAGGCGCCACCGTGTTAATAGAAGATTTGGCCGACGGAGAACAGACGCGCTACACGCTTGTCGGCTCAATGGAATCCAACCCCGATAAGGGGCTACTTTCCGTGAAGGCCCCGATAGCCGTCGCGCTGCTGGGCAAAAAGGAAGGCGAGTTTTTTGAACTCGTCCTGCCGCGCGTCAAACGCAAATACAAACTTGTAAAACTTGAATACAAATAAAGGGAGATAAAAAAATGTTCAATCAGATAACCGAAATAGCAAACAGGACAAAAGAACCTTTTGTGGTTCTGTTTGATAAATCAGTGGAGCTTATACCCAATATCATAGTGGCTCTTGTAATGCTGTTTTTGGGGCTCTTCCTTTCGCGCTGGACGAGCGTCGGCGTCAAAAAGATCCTCAACCTGATAAAACTTGATATGTGGACTTCCAAAATCGGCCTCAATGAAATACTGACGAGGATAGGTTTCGGCAAATCTCCCACTTATGTTCTGGCTTTTGTGCTTTCGTGGACTGTTATGATAACTTTCATCATGATAGCCGCGGATACCCTGGGCCTTGACAGCGTGCGCGCGCTGCTTTATAACTTCCTGGCTTTCATACCCAAACTGTTCGCGGGCATAATAATATTGTTCGCGGGCCTTTTGTTCGGCCGGTTTGTGGAAAGCGTAGTCGCCAATTCCGCCAAGGCGAACAATATAAGGGGCGGGGTTTTCTTTTCCAAAATCACTAATGTGGTGGTGGTGGTTTTTACGATACTGCTCGCGCTGGAGCAGATAAATATTAACTTCGCGCTTATTAACACGGTTATAATTATAGTGCTGGCTTCGCTGGGCTTGGCTTTTGCTGTCGCCTTCGGCCTTGGCGCAAAAAGCGCGGTGGAAAAATATATAGCCGAAAACCTGCGCGACGAAGAAAAGAAATAAAAAAGCCCCGCCGCTTTGCGCGGAGGGGCCTAAATGGTGCCACCGGGTGGGCTCGAACCACCGACCTGGCGCTTATGAAACGCCCGCTCTAACCACCTGAGCTACGGTGACTGAAAACCGTGTATAAATTATATCAAATCGGCCGGATATTGACAAGCGGCTAATACATAGCTAGAATTTAATTATGAATAAAATCTTACATTCGCTTTCTTCGCCGTGGCGGCACGGCGGCGTAATTGCAGGGGTGCTTGATATGCTGCTGCGCGTTTGCGCGTTAATCATATGGTGCGCCGTCGCATGGCTTTCGCTGCGCTTTATTTATGATGCGATTTTTGTGGAAATTATCTGGGCTCAAAAGATGTGGTGGCTGGGCTACAGCGCGCTGATTCTTACCACGGTATCCGTGTTGGCTTATACAGCGGTTTGGGACAGGGAATAACAAGCATTCCCGGTATTCCAGAATAAACTTTAACCGCGTTGAAAGACGTGGTTTTTTGTCTTTAGAAAACCCCCGGCTTCGCCGGGGGATGTTTGTTATCGCCGGCCGTCAAATTTACTGGATTTTATAATACCTGTCACTAGTGCCGAGATATGAAAAACTCGTGCCGCCTAAGGCCTCGCAGGCCGTTTTGCCTCTGGCATTATCTGCTGCCATGCAAAGTATTGTTGCTCCGCCGGTAAGGCCGCCGGCTTTATCCAGGTGAATTCCGATCTGCGCGAAAGGCAAATAGACATAGGTATATCCTCCACCGCTACGAAGTAGGTATTTTGCGTCCGAAGTTTCCAAGTACTGGTAGCCACTATCAGTGGTTATTGAAATCTTATTGGGAATTGTAATATCCAGGTCATTCCAATCATCGGCATAATGCCCGTTTATCAAATAATAAACCTCCTGGGCGTTTTTAATGGCGCGGAGTATAGGCAGCTGGCGCGACATAAGCGTCTTATCAGCCGCTTTCCTGTACTGCGGCAGGGCGATAGCGGCAAGAATGCCGATAATTAAAACAACGACTAATAACTCAATTAGAGTAAAAGCCATTTTATTAAGTTTCATTGTAGTCTCCTCTGGGATTTAAAAATAAATGACTCTTTTTTATACCAAACTAATCCCGCTTTTGCAATACCGCTGTAAAGGTTGTCATACATTTGCAAGGAAAACAGAATGAGGAGCTTTCGCCGCTTTCAGAATCTGGGCCTTTTTTTTGTCTCACGAAAACCACGCGCTAGGCGCAGATTTTTCTAAGGCGCAAAAAACCGGCTAAATATAATTTTTCAGCCGGTTTCCAATTATTATATTGGACGATTTTTATATTTGATCGCGGGTTCTAACGTTCAAATTTTCAGGCTAATTTATTTTCCATCTTTTATCTACTCCTGCATACGTGCGGTCATAAACGCCTAAGGTTGCGCATAGTTTTTCGCTTTTTCCGTTATCCCGCGCAGAGCAATGAAGCTCCCCGCTCAGCAGATGATTTTTCCAAGAGCTTTTATCAAACATATAGGAAAACCAATAACCGTAAGAACTGTTCCTCCGGTAAACGTCAAGATAAGTTCCTGTACCGGCATTTGCTAAGACATAGCTAAAATATTTTGTATCCAATTGGTAAGGTTCTACCGGATCGCCAGGAAGGCTAATATCCAATTTCCCAAAATCCATCGTATAGTCTCCAGTGGTCAATAAATATATTTCCTGAGCTTGTTTAATTGTTCTCATCACGCTTAATGCTTCGGCCGCGCGGGATCTTTCCACTGCTTTTTCATACTGAGGCAAGGCAATGGCCGCAAGAATACCGATAATTAAAACAACAACCAATAATTCAATCAGCGTAAAACCAGAGGCCGTACGCTTTAAAGACATTTTTAACTTTTTGCGATTAGAAAACATATATATTGCTCCTCTGAGTGAAATATGGACGGCTGAGTATATTATATCACAGAAAAACCAATTTGTAAGCATTGTCAGATAAACAAAATAAGGAGCTTTCGCCGCTTTCAAAACCTGGGCCCTTTTTGGGCCCTTGTTTTTTTACGCGAGGCAGATATAATATCTATAAGGCTGCATACGGCGTCCCGGGCGGGTGTTGTGATAGGCGGTACAGCGTGCCCCTGCATGACTTAAGCCCCCTCGGGGAAGGCGACCAGGCAGACCTGAGGGAAAGGTATAAATGACCACAGTGTCAATTACTAACTAGCCCCCGCACTCAAAAACGGGGGCTTTTTTTATTGATAATTTTGGCGAAAATATTAGGGCGCGCCTTCAACTGTTTCCATATTGGCGGCCTGCTTCATAAAATCGCATACCTTTTTGCCCAGGCCGCCGCCGTACGTATAACATTTGCGGATTATGGTTTGCGTCGCGCTGTCCGCACCGATATAAATGCTGTAGCGCCCCGCCGGCAGCGTATTTATATAAAAACCGCACAGGCTGCCGGCGCACTCAAACGGGCCGTAGGAATAAAGTTTTGTGGTAAGCACGCTGCCGTCCCAATTACCCTGCATATTGAGAAATTTATCGCCCGCTTTCGGCTGAAATGCGCCGCCGGAAGCGATAATGCCGCGCAGGCGGTTATCCGCGCTCCTGAGGGCAATCAGGGCCTCTGTCAGGCGGCCCTTTTCAACAGCAAAGCGATACTGCGGAAGCGCTATCGCCGCCAGTATCCCGATGATTAAAACAACAACCAAAAGTTCTATCAGAGTGAAACCTTTTTTAATATTTTTCATATTTTATTTACCCGCGCGGATTATATCCCAGCCGCCGTCCTGAAGAGACCGGCAAATGCCGGCCGATACCTTAGCCCCGTCCGGCGAAAGGCAGTCCGCGGAAAGAGTATTTTTGTCTATCACTATCGTCACCGGCTTCATAAGCAGGGATTTTTTTACGACGGTAAAAGAGCAGACATTTTCGGTACAATAAAAATTTTCGTGACTGTATTGCTCCGACTTGGCTTTTGAGGCGGGGCTATTGCCCGCGCTTTTTACAATACCGCCCAAAAAGCCGGCGCCGGCCGCCTGCAAATCCGGCGCGCTTCCGCCTAAGAACGCGGCATAGCCTTTTATGCGCCCGTGCTCAATCCGCACCAACACATATTGCAGCGCGGATAAAAAAGCAACCGTAAATACAAGTGCCAGAAACATCTTTGTAGTTAATTTCATATTCATTCCTCAGCGAGTTTGGCGAATAAATCCTTTTGCGCTTTAGTCAGCATTTTGGGATTGTTTATCATAAGCTGCACATACATATTGCCGCTTTTTCCCAACCCTTTGCCGCTTAATTTAAGTTTCGCGCCGCTCCGGCTGCCGGCGGGCACTTTGATATTGACGCCGCCGCCGTCCGGCATATCAACCGCCGCCGCGCCGCCGAGCGCGGCCGTCCACGGCGCGATATCAACCGGCGCGTAAATATCGTCGCCCTCAAGCCTGAAGCGCGCGTCCGGCGCGATTTTGACGCTGACATACAAATCCCCCGATGCGCCGCGCGCTTTATTGCCCAGGCCTTTAAGTTTTATTTTCGCGCCATTGCTTATGCGCGCCGGCAGTTTGACCTGCGTATTGCGGCCGTCGGGCAGCGTGAGATTTACAAGCCCGCCTTTATACGCTTCCCGCAGGGCAAGCGTTAAATTAGCCTCGCCGTCCAAGCTCTGTTCGCGGTAATTGCCGCCGGCAAAAGGGTTGCCGGCATTACGCCGGCTGCGCGCGCCGAAAGGATTTGCGCCGCCCATGCCGCCGAAGATAGACTGGAAGAAATCGCTGAAATCCCCCGCCTCAAACCCGCCGGTGCCGCTGAAATTAAAGCCTTCCGCTCCGCCGTAGCCGTAAGCATGCTGCGCGCCGCTTTGGGCATAGCCGCCGCGTCCCGTGCTGCTGCTTGCGCCGCCGGAGCGGGCGTAATTCTGGTATCCGCCGCTGCCGACCTGGTCGTAAACGGCGCGTTTTTGCTTGTCGCTGAGGACTTCGTAAGCCTCGTTTATATCTTTAAATTTTTCCGTCATCGCGGCTTTTTGCGATTCCGGATGCATATCAGGATGGTATTTGCGCGCCGCGGTTTTGAAAGCTTTTTTTATATCCGCTTCGCCTGCGTTTTTGGCAATGCCGAGTATTTTGTAATAATCTTTGTAGTCTGCCATAAAAAATTCTCCTTTTTATAATTTTATATTATTGTGAGGCTGTTTTTAAGCCTCTTTCGCACACATAGAAAATAAAAAGGATATCATAATAATATTTTAGTCTGCCGGTTTTGAATTCAATCTGTAAAAATCCATCAGTGAAAATTTCCGCACGCCTCCGATTTTGATATAATAAAAGCCTGTGGGAAGATAATCAGCTATGCTTAAAAATTTATTTTTTATTATGGCAGGCGGCGGGCTGGGCGCGGTTTTGCGCTACGGCGTTTGTCTGCTTGCCGCAGCAGTTTTCGGCCGCTCCTTCCCGCTGGGGACGCTGGCGGTAAACGCTGTTGGTTCTTTTTTTATAGGATTCCTTGCACTTAGGACACAGAACTTCGGCGAGCATTGGCGGCTCTTCCTGATTGCGGGGCTGCTGGGCGGGTTTACCACTTTTTCGGCTTTCTCACACGAAACTATGACAATGTTCAACAACAAGCAGGCAGCGTACGCACTGCTGAATATTTTCCTGAATATTGCGCTGTGCCTGCTGCTTGTTTTTGCCGGCTATAAAGCCGCGCTGGCCATGACGGATTAGCCGCGCCGGCCGCAAGCGCGGTGGCACTGAGCGTCGGGAATATTTGCAAAGCCGTGTTTTTTTGATAAAATATATTTGTGGTGGTTGTGAAGAAACCGCGCGGCAGTTGATAATTTATTCCCCGGTAGCTCAATGGCGGAGCAGAGAGCTGTTAACTCTAAGGTTGCTGGTTCGAGCCCAGCCCGGGGAGCCACTCTGGACAACTTAACCCTTTGGCGATTACGTCAAAGGGTTTTCTATAGTGAAATTCCAGTTTTTTGCCCGTTAAAATGCGGTCCGTAGTGACCAAATTTAGAATCTGATTTTTCTCTTCTATACTTGCTTTTTCAAACAAATTATACGCATTTTTCGCAATTTCAAGCACTAATCCCAGCGTTATATTAAACTGCTCATCCCCTGAAGTATGCGCGGCTATCCGTTTTTCACAATCTTTCTGTTTATTTTTAAATTCCTGCATTTTTTGACTATATTCTTCAGCAGTAATACTCATAGCGCTTATTCCGGCTTCGCTGTCTATCCGCATATTTACAAGCGCATTTATCCGTTTTTGCCAATTGTCGTATTCACGCATTAAAGCCTGCACAGCGTTTTTATTAAAATCTTTCTCCGCTTCATTTGTCGACTTTAAACACGCTTTTATATCCTCTTGGATATATTCCGGCATTTGCAGAGCTTTTAATGCTTCCCGTACCTGTTCTAAAAGAACTTCCTCCCTTACCATCTCCTTGTTTTTACATCGGCATACACTCGGCTTTGCCTCCTGACAAAATAAATAGCTGTATTTCTTGCCGCTTTTCTTCACCGTTATATCAATGCACATGTTTTTACCACAGCAGCCGCATGTTATCAATCCTCTAAAAATACTTGGCGTAACATCCTTCTTTTTGCGGCTGTGTCCGTTTGCCTGTTGTACTTCCTGACAGCGGTTAAAAATATCTTCCGATATTAAGGCGTCATACTTATGCGGTGCCTCGCCGTGCTTGCCTTTCATTATCCCGATATAAAACGGGTTTTTGAGCATGACATTAACAAAATTTTTAGATATAGGCTTTAAAACTTTATTCTTGCCTGTTATCATAAGGCCCTTTGCATTTGCCAGCTTTAAAAGGGTTCGTTCGGAGTAGTTACCCGTGGAGTATTCCTCAAACATCAGTTTTATTATCGGCCCGCGCTCATTATCTATAATTATTGTCTTTTTCCCTGTCTGCTCGTCAACCGTATTTTTATAACCTACGGGGGCTTTACCGTAAAACTCGCCACGCCGTATCTTTTCCCGGATACTGCGCTTAACATTATCAGCTATCTGCAACACGTAGCTGCGGGCAACCATTACACCCATATCCCAGCGTATAAGGTCCGAGCTGCTGGAATCTTTGTCCAAAATGAGGTTCTCTCTTATAAAATGCAACCGCACCTTATTTTGCTTGCGAAAATCATCAAAAAGTACGCTCTCTTTAAAACTTCTCTGCAATCGGTCTATCGTTTCAACCACAAGTTCTACTTTTTCTTTGCTTTTTCGTATTTGCGTAATAATCTGCTCGAACTTTTCGCGGTGGTCTTTTATCGAGCTTTCGTCAAAGCTGTACTCGGTTATATTATCCAGGTTTTTAGCCATACAGTACTCCCGCGCCTTTTCCAATTGCGCGGGGATTGAGTGGCCTTTATTCATTTGCTCTTCAGTCGAAACTCTGGCTAAAATGATTGTTTTCATATTGCCTCCTATACATATATTTTATGTTCTTTTGACGGAAAAATCATTCATTTCCACGTCTTATTTTAGCGTGATAAAAGCGTTCAAAGCCTTGTCCACGTTGTCAAACGGGGAATATTTCAGCTTTTCCTTTATAGCACCCACCGCATTACTCAATTCATTAAACTTGCGGGGGTCCTCTTTCGCCCCAAGCAACTCTTTAATAGGACTTATACCCAGCTCATTCACAATCAAAATAAAGGCCGTCAACTGCAACCGGAAAAAGATTTTTAGTCCCGCTGCCGCAAAAAAGATATCTGCGGCACTATTTCGCTCTGACACCCGCAAAGGCATATTGCCCTTTATAATACTCCAAAAATGGCTAAGGACAGCCTTAGAAGTATCCGCAGAAAATAAATCTTTAAACTTCATTTCTTCTTCGACTTTACAGCCGCTCCGCTCTAATTTTTTTCTTAATATCCCGGGCTTATTAAGCCGCGCTTCTATCCGTAAAATTTCTTTGTTATAGAACGGCGAGCCCTCCGCTATAGTACCACCCCCGCCGATAGACCGCTTGGGGCTTAAATTGCCCTTCTCCATATCTTTGACCTTATTATAAAAGATAAGTTCATGGCTGTTGCAATGGAACCTAACCGCCTCCCCGCCGTTTTTAAAAGACCGCCATTCGTAGTCAAGCTTCCCATTTAAATTACTTTTATGCACCTCGCCTAAAATCTGCATACAAGTACGCCTTCCCTCCAAAATAATATTTTTTGAATAATGCATTGCCGAAACACTGGCATTGGCTAAAGCTTCCGTAGTGGTCTCCACTGCCATTTCTTTTAAAACCTCATTAAGCTGCCAAATAACGCTTTCAAAGTCTTTATCTTCAACTTCCTGTAAATTATTGCCATAAAGCAGCTTGGGCGCAGAGAACTCCACTCTTAACTGCGGATAGCTCCCGGGCCCCCGAAGTTTTGATAACGTCAACTTAGGTGTATATGTATCGTCCTCTTTACTTGGGTTTTGCTTTGAGCAGACAACAAACTCCT